>DERX01000012.1:0-3682 GCA_002361875.1 Ruminococcaceae bacterium UBA3329 | reverse complement strand
CAGGTAATGCTTTGCAATACATATCATCTACATTTAAGACCTACCGACGCCCGTGTTAAGGAACTTGGCGGACTTCATAATATGACGGGCTGGAACGGACCTATTTTAACTGACAGCGGCGGATTTCAGGTATTCTCACTCGCATCACTTCGCAAAATCAAAGAAGAGGGTGTATATTTTCAGTCGCATATTGACGGTCATCACATTTTTATGGGACCTGAGGAGAGTATGCAGATTCAGTCAAACCTCGGCTCAACAATAGCAATGGCATTTGACGAGTGTGTTGAAAATCCTGCTGAATATTCATACGCTAAAAGCTCTTGCGAACGCACTACAAGATGGCTTATACGCTGTAAATCTGAAATGGAACGTCTTAACTCTCTTCCTAACACCCTAAATAAAAATCAGCTTTTATTCGGCATAAATCAGGGCTGTACTTATGATGACCTTAGAATCAGTCATATGAAAGAGATTGCAAAGCTTGACTTGGACGGGTACGCTATAGGCGGTCTTGCAGTCGGCGAGCCGAAAGAGGATATGTACAGAATAATTTCTGCTGTTGAACCGTTTATGCCAAAGGACAAGCCACGGTATTTAATGGGCGTTGGCACTCCCGGTAATATTCTTGAAGCGGTAAAAAGGGGAGTTGACCTTTTCGACTGTGTAATGCCTTCACGCAATGCCCGTCACGGTCATTTATTTACGGACGGCGGCATTATAAATATGAATAATAAAAAGTATGAAAATGATTTACTGCCCATAGACCCCGAGTGTGACTGCCCTGTGTGCAAAAGCTTTTCACGTGCGTACATCCATCATTTAATTAAAGCTAAAGAAATGCTTGCGGCAAGGCTGTGCGTAATGCACAATTTATATTTCTATAATTCGCTTATGGAAAAAATCAGAACCGCTCTTGACAACGGTAATTTTGAAGAATTTTATCAAAAATATGTAGACAGACTCGATACAAGAATATAAATTTAAAAAAACTGTTGCAAAGGCTGTATTTTTTTTGTATAATACAAATATAACTTTTTTACGGAGGAAAATAATGAATATTTTTACAACATTTGCCGCTGCTGCTTCAACAGGCGGCATGGGCGGTTCGACAGGTATGATTATAATGATGGTTGCGCTTTTTGCCGCAATGTATTTCTTTACTATCAGACCGCAGAAGAAACAGCAAAAGAAAGAGCAAGAGCTTCGTGACAATACACAGATTGGTGATGAAATCACCACAATCGGCGGTATTTGCGGTAGAGTAGTTGCAATTAAAGACGACACTATTACAATTGAAACCGGCTCTGACAGAACAAAGATTAAATTCAAGAAGTTTGCTATCGGCACAAACCAAACTGCAAATGAAAAATTAAAGGCAGAGCAAGAGGCCGCAAGGGCTGCAGCGCAGTCTGCTGCACAGGCTAAGAAAGAAAAGAAGACAAAAAAGAAAGACAGCGTTGACGACAGACCGAAAGACGACGAATAATTAGTAATATTTAAAACAGAACCCTCATATTCTTTTGTAGAATGTGAGGGATTTTTTATGCGGAAAAATAATAAACCTAAAGCAAAAACGGATTTGACTCTTTCAAAAAATATTATCGGAATAACCGTTTCTTCTGCCGTTTCAATTATAATCCTTGTAATTTTTACTGCAATTATATCTTTAATTCTGTTAAAATCCGAAACTGTTGCCGACAGCTACACAATGTACTTTTTCGCCAGTGCTGCTTTATCAGCTTTTTTCGGCGGCTTCATTTCTTCAAAGCTTTGCAAACTTAAAGGTGTTTTTTCGGGTTTAATTTCTTCATTAGTTTACAATTTAATTCTAACAGTAATTCTTCTTTTTGTTTCCGGTGGGCAAATAAAAGGGATAACAGGCATTCTTTATGCTCTTACAACCGCATTTTTCCTTCTCGGCGGAATAGTTTCAGCAAACACGAAAAGAAGAAAATAAATTTGAGTAAAGGTGGAAGTTTATGAACAAGGTTATAAGCTTAAAAAAATTTAGATTTGGAAGAAGAAAAATTTCGTCACGACCGAAAAGAAATGTTGATGTTAAACCGCAGGACAGAAGTATCAATATATTTAAAATTATTGTATCAATTGCATCGGTATTTTCTGTTTTGCTCGGCTCACTGTTCTATTCGAAAATGTCGTCAGATGAGCTAAAACAGTACTTTATAAATTTAATAAGCCAATTACAGGGCGAAAGCTTTGCAAATACATTTAGAACGCTTTGCAGCATAGAGATTATATTTATCGCAATCTGTTTTATCTTGGGGACAAACCTATTCGGTAACATTTTCATTTCGCTTGTTCCCGTTGCTAAAACATTTTTCGCAGGCTATATCGGCGCTCTAATGTATAATAAATATGAGCTTAACGGAGTACTTTTTTCACTGATATTTTTCGTACCGTACTTTTCCGTTACAGCTTCAATCCTCATTGCAATGACAAACGAGGGTTACGGTATGAGTAAATCAATGACAAACTGCATTATACAAAGAAAAACAACTAAAGAAGGAATTCTTCAGCTGTTTTTAATAAAGATTATTTTAATTACTGTTTTTGATTTACTATTCGCAGTACTCAATGCCTTGCTTTTATCATCATTCGGAGCAAAAATCAGTCTTCAGTAGTTGTTCTTTTTATATTTGCAAGCGGATTTGACTCCGACGCTTTTTTGAGTTGTTCGTCTACAATGTGGGTGTAAATTTCAGTCGTTCCCAAGTTTTCATGCCCGAGAATATCTTTTAATACAAGTACATCAACACCCCCATGCTGATACATAAGAGTTGCGGCTGTGTGACGCAATTTATGAGTAGAATATCCTTCAAGACCTGCATTTTCAAGAGCAGTATAAACAATGTGCTGAACAGTTTTAGGACTGATTCTTTTAAGGCGGCTGCTGATAAACAGCGCGTTTCTGTCAGAAAACGGAATACCGTCCTTTGGACGCACCGCCATATAAGCTTTGTATGCGTCCATACATGCGTTATTGAGATAAACGGTTCGTTCTTTATTGCCTTTACCAGTAACTCTCATTGTGCCATCGTCACGAATGTCATTATAATTTAACGCAACAAGTTCAGACAAACGCAACCCACAATTGAGAAAGAATACTAAAATGCAGTAATCTCGTTCTTTGTATTTACCGTCAATTGAATTTAAAAGTTTTAAGCTTTGCTCTAAAGTTAAATACTTGGGCAAGGCTTTTTTTAATTTGGGCGAATCAAGGACTTGCATCGGATTTTCATCAAGAATTTGTTTCTGCATTGAAATATATTTAAAAAACGCCCTTATGCTTGAAACCTTTCTTGCTCTTGCGGCCTCGTGATTATCTCTCTCGTTCTTGCAATAAGATAGAAAGGCATAAGCATCGGTTAAAGAGATGTCTTTAATAAAATTTTCTTCAATATCGTTTATTTCTATTTCATCAAATTCAGTCGAAGAGGGGACAACCCCTTTATATAACTTTAAAAATTTAAAAAACAGAGTTAAATCAGATGCATACTCACTGATTGTCAATGCTGATTTGTTTTTAATAACATCCATGTATACCAAAAAATCTTTAACAAGATAGGGTAATCTCGGATCATTGCATGAAATATTCATATTGCCTCCGTGAAACCGTTTCACAAATCATTTTGTATAATTATATAATATAAGTATAGTATAA
>DERX01000029.1 GCA_002361875.1 Ruminococcaceae bacterium UBA3329 | reverse complement strand
TGCGAATTTGAAATAGTTGATACCCCCGTTGCGAGCATTAAAGTTGATGCCGAACCGTTAAGATTTGGTATTGATAAATCTGATGATAACGCAAAAATAACAATAACTTATAAAAACGGAGAGGTATACACAGGAACCCTCTATGAAATAGATGACTTAACCGGATATTATGATATATCAATTGATTGGAATGCAGAAAGTCAAAAGATTGGCACCAATACAGGTTACATTACATTTTTAAACAAGGAATATCCGTTTGAGTATCAGGTTATTGAAAGTCCTTATACCTCTTTGAAAATTATTTCTGTTGAACCAATGGAGCAAAGTAATCATTACGGCGAGCCTGATTTTGATTATATGCTTATCAAAAAAGACGGAACAATAGAGGTTAGGCATTATGGATACAGTCATATGTCTGCTTGGGATTCTGAAATTCCCGTATCAGTGCAGCCAATAGGTGAATGGGGCCCCAATAAAGCAAACAAGTTTAATGTTTCGGCGGCAGGGTTAACTGCTGAAGGCAGCGTAAAAATTACGCCTAAAAGTTTAGACTATTCTTATATTTTATTAGACAATAATAATGTAATTATTACAGAAGTACACAATTCGGCCGAAACCTTAACAATTCCCGAAAAGATTGACGGATATACAGTAGTAGGGGTTTCAAAGCTTGGATATGCGGCAGCTTCCGCCAAAAAAATAATTCTTCCCGACAGTGTAAAATTCCTTTCACTGAAATGGGCTTACTATGATGACAGCGCGGTAGAAGAAATTGTTATCGGAAAAGGTGTTCAAAAGCTTGATTATGAAATGTTTAAGAATTTGAGCAAATTAAAGAGCATTACCGTTTCCAAAGATAATCCGGTTTACACAACTCTTAACGGAGCAGTTTACACTAAAGATATGTCAACGCTTGTTGCGTATCCGTGCGGCGGCGCAAAGGATTATGTTATTCCGGATAAAACCTCAAATATAGACATTTTGGGCGATGTAGTTTACGATAATATAAACATAAGCTATTCGAAAAACACAAAGGATTATGCAGTAAAAGACGGCGTTACATATTCTGCTGATATGAAAAAGATAATATTCTGCAATACGACGAAGAGCGGATCTTATGTAATGCCCGCAACGGTAGAGACCATAAATACCCGTGCGTTTGCAGGTTGCAATAAGCTTTCAAGCATTACTGTTTCTGAAAAAGTTACGGATATTGTTTACGGAACCTTTGCTGATTGCACCGCATTAAAGAATATATCTATTCCCAAAAATGTAAAATCTATTGAAAAAGTAGCTTTCGGAAATTGCACATCGTTAAGCACGGTGAAATTTTCTGAAAATTTAAGCGTTATCGGAAGCCGTGCATTCACAAATTGCACATCGTTAAAAACAGTAACTCTTCCGCAAAAGCTAAAGACAGTTGAAGATTATGCTTTTGAGGGCTGCACAGGTATAACCGAATTTACAATTTCAAATTCAGTTACAGAATTTTCTTGGTATGCTCTTGACGGCTGTACTGCACTCAAGACTCTTAATATCGGCGACGGAATCAGCACGGGAGTTGAGGATTTAGGTTATTCTTATAAATCTTTGACCGACATCAATGTTTCTGCAGGAAATAAAGTATATTCTTCAATAAACGGTGTGGTATACAGTAAGGATAAAACCGAGCTTATTAAATACCCCTATGCAAGAACAGCAAAGTCATTTACAATACCTAACGGTGTAAAAACTGTTGGTGATTCCGCTTTTGATTATTGCTCTTCTCTTGAAAACATAACATTCCCTGACAGCCTTGAAAATGCAGATTATGATGCATTCCGTAGTACTGCGTGGTATCAGAATAAAACCGGATTTGTAAACGGTGTGCTTTATGCAGGAAAATGCCTGCTTAAGGCAGACGCTGGTGTCATAAAGGGAAGCTATACTGTAAAACCGGGAACTGTTTCAATCGGCGGTGATGCTTTTAGCTATTGCACCTCGCTTACAAGTGTAACGATTCCTAACAGTGTGAAAAGCATTGGGTATGGTGCTTTCGAAGGTTGCACCTCTCTTACAAAAATAACAATTCCAGACAGTGTAACAAGCATCGGCAGTTCTGCATTCTATGGTTGCACCTCGCTTACAAGCGTAACGATTCCTAACAGTGTAACAAGCATCGGCAGTTGTGCATTCGAAGGTTGCCCGATAGAAGCTGTTAAGCTTCCTAAAAACCTTAAAACAATTGGATATTGTGCATTCTCGGAAACAAAACTTACAAGCATAGAAATTCCCGACACGGTAACTGATATGGTTTACGGATTTTGTGATACCGATATTTCGGAAATAAAGATGCCTGATACGCTTGTGTCTATGGAGTGTGACTTTAACGATACTCCGTGGTATGATTCTCAGCCTGAGGGTCAGATTTATTTAGGCCGAATGCTTTACAGCTACAAGGGCTGGATTCCGAATTACAGCGATATAACCGTAAAGAACGGCACACTCGGTATTTCGGGATATGCATTCTCTTATCAAAGCAACTTGAAAAATATAATTCTTCCTGAAGGCTTACAGGAAATCGGAACCAGTGCATTTGCAAACTGTATCAGTTTGCAGTCCCCCGATTTGCCTTCAACTCTTAAAACAATTAAAGGTAACGCATTTAAGAACTGCAAATCGATAGATGTAATAAATATTCCTGCCAGTGTAACGGAAATCAATATAAGTGCCTTTGACGGATGCTCTAAGCTTAAGGCGATAAATGTAGCAGCGAATAATCCTGTATATTCTTCAGTAGACGGCGTTCTTTACAGTAAGGACAAAACGGAGCTTATTTACTGCCCGGCAGGTAAAACGGGAAAGCTTGTATTACCAAAGCAAACGGAAAGAATTACTTGGTGTGCTTGGGTAAGCAGCATGCATTCGCTGTCTTCTGTAGTTATAAATAATGATAATATAGAAGGATATGAAAATCTTTACGGAATAAAATGTTGGTACGGAGCTGCGGGTTCTAAAGCAGAGAAGGTGGCAAAGACATACAGAAATATAGTTTTTATACCGTTAACATTGTCAGCCCCCACACTTTCAAAAATTGCTAACACAGCCAAGGGCGTAACAGTTTCTTGGAGCAAGATAAGCGGTGCAACATCATACAATGTATACCGCAAAGCAGGTAATGCAACCTCATGGACAAGAATTGCAAGCGTCACAGGCACAGCGTACACTGACTCAAAGGTGACAAGCGGCACAAAGTATACATACACCGTTCGTGCTGTTAACGGCAGTGATATGAGCGGTTTTGATGCAAACGGCATTTCAATTCTTCGTCTTGCACAG
>DERX01000018.1:35753-42531 GCA_002361875.1 Ruminococcaceae bacterium UBA3329 | reverse complement strand
TACTCTTTGCTGAAGAGACAAAAATAACCCGAATGGCTTTTATACCATTCGGGTTGCTGTTTTTTATCTGTTTTTTACTGCTCAAGCTTTTTCTGTGATTCAGCCTTAAGGTAAGCGTTTATAAATCCGTCCAAATCGCCGTCCATTACATTTGAAATGTTACCCGATTCAAAGCCCGTGCGGTTATCCTTAACAAGCTGATATGGCATAAACACATATGAACGTATTTGGCTGCCCCAGCCGATTTCCTTTTGGTCGCCTTTAATGTCAGAAATTTTGTCAAGATGCTCACGCTCTTTAATTTCAATCAGCTTTGATTTAAGCATTGTCATACAAACTTCTCTGTTCTGGTGCTGACTGCGTTCAACCTGACACGAAACGACAATTCCCGTAGGAATATGAGTAAGTCTAACGGCGGACGATGTCTTGTTAACTTTCTGCCCGCCTGCGCCCGAAGAACGGTAAACATCCATTTTAATGTCTTCAGGGGCAATTTCAACCTCAATAGTATCGTCAATTTCAGGCATAACCTCAACAGAGGCGAATGATGTGTGCCGTCTGCCCTCGGAGTCAAACGGAGAAACACGCACAAGGCGGTGAATACCCGTTTCACTCTTCATATATCCGTATGCATTTTCGCCCTCAATAAGAATACTTGCAGATTTAATTCCTGCCTCGTCACCGTCAAGATAATCAAGCGTAGTAACCTTGTAGCCGTGGCGCTCACCCCAACGGCAGTACATTCTGAACAGCATTTGCGCCCAATCCTGCGCTTCTGTTCCGCCTGCGCCTGCGTGGAATGTAAGAATTGCATTTTTGGCGTCATATTCACCTGAAAGAAGCGTTGAAAGAGTCATTGTTTCAAGGTCGCTTTCAAACTTAACAACGCCCTCGGTACATTCGTCAATTAAGCTTTCGTCCTCTTCCTCATTGGCAAGTTCAATCATTACAAGGGTATCGTCAAAATCTGCACAAAGCTTTTCATAAGCCGTAACTCTGTTTTTAAGTGCGCTCTGCCTTTTAAGAACAACTTGTGACGCTTTAATATCATCCCAAAAGCCGTTTTCCGCTGTTTTAGCGTCCAGCTCGGCAATTTCATTTTTCATCTTTTCAAGACCTAAAGCTTCCGCAAGGTCGCGGAGCGCGTCCTCGTGACCTAAAAGTCTTAATCTTAATTCTTCATACTGAAGCATAAAAAATCCTCTCTGTATATAAAAGTAAAGTATATAAAAATCTTATACGAAAAAGTTTTCACTTGTCCGTGTGATTTTGCGTAATATGTATCAGTACCGCACGGCAATTTTCGCCAACGGTTTTAAGATATACGCTACGGCGCCGCAGAGGAAGACACTGCGGTGCTGTTTTCTGCCGAAGCTTCAGAGGTATTCTGCGTTGCGGAGGTACTCGACTCTTTTGCGACCGTATCTGCCTTATCAAGCAAATCACGATTTTCGGTTGTTTCCGTTGCAGGAGTGAGAGTTGTTGCTGTTTCGGGAGTTGTCGTCGCCTGAATTGCGGATATAAACTGTACGCCGTCTTGAACACGCAGTGTAACTCTTATGTATTTGTCGGGATCAGGCTCGACCATTGATCCGTCAGCGCCTTGCTGCCAAGCCTCGCCCGCAATAAGAGCAACTGTTAAAACGACAGTATCCGCACTCTCTTCCTTGTCAATAACCTTCGGTGTGTAAATCGGCACAATTCCGGTGATTGGAATTGTATAAGTCTTGGCATCAGCATCATAGGTAAATTCGTATTCATACCCCTCAACAGTTGCGTGAACAGGAGTAACCTCCGTGCCGAAAAGCTTTTTAAACTGCTCGGTAACATCCGCCTCGGGAATTATCAGTCCGCCCTCGCCCACAGTATATGTGTCGGGAGAAATATCGCTTTTAAGTATTGCCCAAACGGACATTTCGATAAGCTCGGACATATCCGCCTTTGTAATATCGTCAAAACCGCTGGGGTCAATAAGCACAACGGGAGTCAAAAGCTTGTTGTATTCGGTATAATCCTTGCTTTTTGATGCTAAATTTTTAATGCCTGTGCCGATAAGCACAATTACAGTGGCAAGACCAACAATGGCAAGCACAGTTACTGCAATTCCTACAGGAAACGCAGCCTTATGAGTGCCTTTATGCTTTTTGATTTCTTCGACAGCCATTTTGAACCCCCCTGACCGAGAAAAAAATAACAGTTGCAGTAAAATGCGCCGTGCTTAACACGTACATTTACACAATATTCATTATATTTTATCATACTATTATAATTATTGCAATAATTATTACGGGGATTTTTTCTCTCCATCAAATTAGGGACAAAATTACTCTGAAAACAAAAACAGGGGCGTTTGCCATCCACAATGTGCAAAAAAGTATACGCAATATTCTAATTTGCACAAAAGGTTAAAATTATGGGAAACCCCCGGCGAGGGTTTCCCACCGAAAAACAGTCCACCGGACTGTTTTTCGCCCTTCCTGCGCTCTTTCATGAAAGGCTTTTGCAGTCTGCGGACTGCAAGAAAGGGCGTTGCCCTTTCAACCCACCGCCTTTTGAAAAAGGCGGGCGAAAACTTTCAGTTGATATGCTATCACAAATTAGTTTATAATTAAACAAAAACAGGGGCGAATGCCCCTGCCGTATTACATTTATTAAATTTTACTCGTCTGTCGGCTCAATAAGTCCGTAGCCGCCGTCCGCTCTTTTGTACACAACGCAAATTCCGTCTGTTTCGGCATTGCGGAACATATAAAACTGATGACCGAGCATATTCATTTGAAGAATTGCCTCATCAGGTGTCTCTGGCTTTAAAACAACAGCTTTTCTGCGGACAAGCTCAAAATCGGTTTCCTCTTCCTCGGCTGAATCCGCAATAAATACCTCGTCAAAGGACACATCACGCAGTCTTTTTGAGAGCCGTGTTTTATTTTTTCTTATCTGACGGATAAGCGAATCAACGCATTTGTCAAGTGCGTCCTCAAGGTCGTCACTTCTTTCCTGCGCCCTGAAAATCATACTGTTTTTAATAAGCGTAATTTCACATGCTTTGGAATTTTTTTCAACAGAAGCTGTTACCTTCGCCGTTGCATCAGGACCGAAGAATTTTTCAACCTTCAAAAGCTTTTCTTCTGCCCTTTCCTTAAAACTGTCTCTCGGCGTACATTTGCGCCCTGTGATTGTAATGTTCACAACGACAACTCCTTTGTTTTTTATTGAGCAATGTGCTTTTCTTCTTTGCTCAACTGTATTATATCATATTTATACATAAAAATAAAGGAGTTTTTTGTAAATTTTATAAAATATTTACAAAATTTTCATAATATGCCGTGTGACATGGCAGCCGACATTTACCGAAACGGGAAGTCCCGCAATGTGGGTGGCGCTTTTTTCGATATTTACGGCAAGGGCAGTTGTCTTTCCGCCGAAGCCCTGAGGACCTACATTTGTTTCATTTACCGCTTTGAGCATTTTTTCCTCAAGCTCGGCGTAAAACGGGTCAGGATTGCGCACGGAAACACTTCTGCACAAGGCCTTTTTAGAAAGATATGCGCATTTTTCAAAATCTCCGCCTATCCCTATTCCCAAAACCATAGGCGGGCAAGGGTTTCCGCCTGCCGTTTTAACAACGTCAACAACGAAGTTTACAATATCATCAACTGTTGCGGACGGTGTAAACATCTTTATTTTGCTCATATTCTCACTGCCAAATCCTTTGGGCGCAACGGTAAATTTAATTTTGTCGCCGTCCGTTATTCTTGTATGTATAACTGCGGGAGTGTTGTCGTTTGTATTGACGCGCTTTAACGGGTCGCCCACAACGGACTTCCTTAAAAGTCCGTCCGTGTAGCCCTGCCGCACACCCTCGTTTACAGCGTCCTCAAATCCGCCGCCCACAATGTGCACATCCTGCCCTATTTCGGCAAAAATTACCGCCATACCCGTATCCTGACAAATGGGAATATCCAGTTCATTTGCGCAGGTAAGGTTGTCGCAAATCGTTTTCATTATGTTTTTGGGAAGCTCATCCGTTTCTTGTTCATAGCCCTTTTCAATTTCTCCGCAAAGGTCATTCGGCAAAATCTTATTCGCCGTAATGCACATTTCACGGATAAGTCTTGTTATTTCTTCTGCTTTAATTTCTCTCATTTCTTTTTCCTCAAAACAAAAGGGCAGAAAAACTGCCCTTAAATATTACACCATATTATTTTTATTTGCGCCTGTTGCCGCCGCGCTTGTCGGTATTGCGTTTAAGGTCGCTGATTTTGTCATCGCTTTGAGCCTTAAAACGAGCCATCATATCCTCAAATGACATCGGTCCGTTTTGATTTTGCGAAGGTGCGCCCTTCCAACCCTTGCCCGAATTATCACGGGGTCTCGGCTTTCTCGGCTTCGGTTTATCTTCAGCAATTGCCTTTTTAATTGAAAGACTCACCTTTCCGTTATCACTGATTTCGATAACCTTGACCTTTACGCTGTCGCCCACAGCAAGCTTTTCGGAAATGTCACTGACAAATTCGTTTGCAATCTCTGAAATATGTACCAAACCCACTGTTCCGTCACTGAGCTTTACAAATGCTCCGAACTTTGTAAGACCTGTTACTGCTCCCTCATAAACAGAACCGATTTCAACTGCCATATAAAAATACCTAAATCCTTCCCCGAAAGGTTAATTATAAATAGTGTTATTCGCCGGGAGTGATGTCATAGAAAACCTTTTCATTCGGATAACCGTAACCGTGCTTTCGTGCCTCTTGCTCAAGGAAATCGCTCTTATCGTCATTTTCGAGAACTGATTTTAAATAATCGTTTTCGTGCTGTTGCTGTTCAAGAGCCTGTTCCTTTTGAGCCTTCTCCTGCTTTTTTTCACGGATTTCAAGTTGTTTGCTGACAATTGTTATCGTAAAAGAACCGATAATTAAAATAAGACCCAAAATGAGAATAAAACTTCTTTTCGGTCTTTTTTGTTCCGTGCGAGAATTTTTAGTCCTCATTATTTTCAGCTCCCTTGTCTTGACTTTCCGGATTTTGCTTTCTATTAAATAGATTATACAACAAACATTTATTTACTTTCAAGGGGTATTTTGATTTATTTTCACTTTTTTTAGGCAATTTTTTATGTTTTTTCAGAAAATCACTCAATTTTTTCCAAATTTTTCTAAACGGCAAGGTTAAAGTCTTAAGAAATGCAGTAAAAGCTTTTTTTATTAAGTTAAAAAATTTCTCAAAATAAATTGCAAAGGTAAACCCCACGGTAAAAAAATAAACAATAAAACCGAGTGCTTCTCCGAAAAGTGCAAAGAAGCGTATTTCACCCTCATTAAAGCACAGAAAGAACAGAAAACTCAAAAATCCGAGAGTTATCAAATACAAAATATCCGTAATCCTGTATGCCCATTTTTTACTGCCAAAGCAAATGCGCACTGCTCTGAAAATATCATAAACCGCCCCTGCAAAAAAACCGAAACCGAGAGAAAGAAGAAAAAGGCGGGTTTGCGAGGTTAGGCTTACGGAATAAAGATAATCCGTCATCGCAGTATTTTTGAGAAAAATCCCGATGATTTGGGTTTAACATCTGTATAGGTTAAAGAGGAAATTTCGCCCTCAACCGTCAGCTCCCCTTGCTCTAAGTTAAGCCGATTTACACGCAAATCCCAGCCTCTTACAGTTATTTCTCCCTTAACGGTGTAAGCAATAACGGTTTGCTCGTCGAAGGAATCAACATCTGTAACGCCCGAAACAGACAGCTTTTTTCTCTCCTCTAAAATTAAATTGTGCGGCATTGTAAGTGCCGTGTTTCCCTCTTGCATCAGCATATTATTTTTCAAAATTAAAACCTCCTTGTCCTGATGAATAATATGAGAACAAGGAGTTATTTATGATTATTTAACCGCTGATTTTAATTATTTGTTTACAACATTTTGAGGATTTCCGTCAAGATAAGCTTTAACATTACTTTCAAGAATGTCCATAAGTCGTTTTCTTGTTTCAAATCCTGCCCAAGCAATATGCGGAGTTATAAAGCAGTTTGGAGCAGAAAGAAGAGGATTGTCTGCTTTCGGCGGTTCTTCGGACAGAACATCCACGCCTGCTCCCTTCACCTTTCCGCTCTTAAGGGCGGCGGCGAGCGCTTTCTCGTCAATAACGGGTCCGCGTGAGGTGTTTATTATGATTACACCGTCCCTACAATCGTTCAAAAACTCCGCGTTGCAAAGTCCCTCGGTGTTTTTATTAAGCGGACAGTGAAAGCTTATTATATCCGCACACTGTTTAAGCTCTTCGGTGTTTACCCAGCGAAAGCTTTTACGGTGCGACCGGTCTGTTTCGTGCCCCGAAACGGCAACTACATTCATATTAAATGCCTCGGCAATATCCGCAACACGTCTGCCGATTTGTCCGAAGCCGACAATTCCCAAGGTTTTGCCCGAAAGCTCGGAAAGAGGAATTTTCCAATAGCAAAAATCGGGACAGGCTGTCCATTCACCGCATTTTACGCTTTCACTGTGAAGTGCGACTGCATTTGTTATCTCGAGAATCAGACTGAAGGTAAGCTGTGCCACCGCCTCGGTTGAATATGACGGAATGTTGCAGACGGGAATACCTTTTTCTTTGCAATAATCAATATCAACTACATTGTAGCCCGTTGACTCAAGCGCAATAAATTTAAGATTCGGCAGTTTTTCAAGCACAACCTTTGGAAGAGGTGTTTTATTTGTTATAACTATGTCAGCGCCCTCACACCTTTGGATTACTTTATCGGCAGGGGGTCTGTCATAAATTT
>DERX01000018.1:25909-35495 GCA_002361875.1 Ruminococcaceae bacterium UBA3329 | reverse complement strand
TTTGGATTACTTTATCGGCAGGTGTTCTGTCATAAATTTCACACTCGGTTAATTCTTTTAACCAATCCCAGCTTAAATCCCCGGGATTTAATGCAAATGAATCTAAAACAACGGTTTTCATAAGGATTTACCTCGTATTTCAAGCATATTTTAGAATAAGTATATCAAAAAATCCATAATATAACAACAAAAATATTGACCTTTTGGCATAAATATTATAAAATTGTTTAGTATAGTTGTTTGAATAAACAAATAAAAAATTTATTTGGGTGAAGTTATGGAACAAAAAAATCTTGACCGCAAGGGTGCTCTCAATTTCAGCGCTGTATGCCTTTTTGCAGGTGCGGCCGTTCTTTCTGTTATCACAATAATTATGAGCTCAAAAATCGGCGAAGGCGGTTGGGCGGAATTTATGGCAAAGCTTGACGAAATGCTTGAGCTTATTCGCTCTCTTCCTAACAAATGGCTTATGCTCATTGCAATTTTAGCGGTTTTTCTGCTCAAAAATTTTATTCCCATTCCGTTTCCGTTTATATTTATTATGTCGGGTGTACTTTTTGACTCTTATAAGGCTGTTGCCATAAATGTTGTAGGGTTTTCAATCGTGCTTATGACAAAATATTATTGGGGAAGAAAATTCGGCGGCGGCACGGCTGTTAAACAGCTTCAGAAATATGACAATGTGCGTGAAATGATGTACCGTCCGGGTAATGCAAAGCTGGGCGTGCTTGTAGCCCTCAGGCTTATTCCGTCAATTCCCGTTAATATGGTAAGTAAAATTTACGGCGGAATGAAATTCCCTGCGGTTCGGTTCCTTATAGCGTCAGTTATAGGATTTATGCCGAAAATCTGGACTTATTCAGTTGTGGGCGGCAATGTTTCACAGCCATTTACCTGGCACTTTATGGGTCCGATTGTGGCGCTGTTTATTTTGTCGGGCACGGTAACACTGATTGTAAATATTATTCTTGAAAAAACGAAAGGAAACAAGAAAAATGCCGAATCTATATGAAACTATTGAAAAAATTCAAAACGGCGAATTTGCCGAACGCCTTAAAAAAGTGTATATCACCGAAGAAGAGGCCGAGATGCAAACCGAACGGTACATCTCTCTTGCAAAGGATTTTGAAGAAATTTTCGGAAACAGAGAAAATATCCGTTTTTTCTCCGCTCCCGGCAGAACAGAGGTCGGAGGCAATCACACCGACCACAACCACGGCAGAGTTTTAGCGGCAGGCATTAACCTTGACGCTGTTGCCGTTACTTCGAAAAATGATGAAAATATTGTCCGTGTTAAATCAAGAGGATATAAAATGGACACAGTTGACCTTTCAGAGCTTTCTGTATCCGAAGCGGATATGGGTCATTCAAATGCTCTTGTAAGAGGTATGTGCGACGGCTTTATAAAGCGTGGATATAAAATCGGCGGATTTGACGCCTGCACGGTTTCAAGCGTAATCTCGGGTTCCGGTCTTTCGTCATCAGCCGCATTTGAGGTGCTTGTGGGCACTTGCCTTAACTACCTTTACAATGACGGAAAGGTTGATGCAGTTACAATTGCTCAAATTGCGCAGTATGCCGAAAATGTTCATTTCGGCAAGCCTTGCGGACTTATGGACCAGATGGCGTCGTCGGTGGGCGGATTTATCACCATTGATTTTGCCGACCCACAAAATCCCGTTATTGACAAGGTAGATTTTGATTTTGCCGCTTGCGGACATGCCCTTTGCATTGTTGACACAAAGGGAAATCACGCAGATTTGACCGACGAATATGCCGCAATACGCACGGAGATGGAATCTGTTGCGTCAGTTTTCGGCAAAGAAATTTTAAGAGATACAGACGAAGCGGAATTTTATAAAAATATTCCTGCAATCCGTGAAAAATTCGGTGACAGAGCGGTACTCCGTGCAATTCACTTCTTCGGCGACAATGCGAGAGTTGTTTCGGAGGTTGAGGCTTTAAGACAAGGTAACTTTGACGAATTTAAACGCCTTATCTGTGAGAGCGGTGCATCGTCTTATATGTATAACCAAAACGTTTATTCGGTTAAAAAGCCTGCCGAACAGCCTGTTGCCCTCGGTCTTGCAATTTCGGAACAGGTGCTGAAAGGCAAAGGCGCTTACCGCGTTCACGGCGGCGGCTTTGCAGGAACAATTCAGGCTTTTGTTCCGAATGAAATGCTTGATACATACAAAAATGCAGTTGAAGCTGTTTTCGGCGAAGGCTCTTGCTATGTTCTCTTAATCCGTCCCTTAGGCGGAACTGAGGTATAATGAATTAACATTTATTGTAGCCGTTTTTTGCCTTCCCCTTGAGGGGCTTTAGCGGTGGATGAGGTGTTTTGTGCAGTACTATTACCCCTCATCAGTCAGCTACGCTGACAGCTTTTCTCGGCTCCCGCCTCGGTCGTTGCTTCTGCTACGCAGAGGTGTCCACCGGACACCCGCAACCCCAAGGGGGAAGCCTTATTTTGCCTATCCAACTTTTAGAGGTTTTTATCGCATTATGGTAAAATTTTTAAGCGGCAATGACGGCAAGTTGATTTTTAACTATTTGAATAAAGACTGCTCGGCACTTCTTTCGGCTGTTACGGAGTATTATCCGAACTGCTTTTTAGAGGACGGCATTTTTGCGATGCAGTACGAAGAAAACACACCTGCGTCGCTCATTTGCCATGGAAATTCTTTTTCGCTTGTATTTACATCGGATAAGTCGGATTTTGACGAGATTTTATTTACTGTCGGTAGTGAATTTCATTCACCGAATGTTTTGCCTTTTCAAATGGTAGATGAATATTATCTATTAAAGAAATCGACCGTGCCAGTTCAAAAATCAGCATACGAAAACGAATGCAGATATGATGATTTTAAAGCTGTTCTGAATATTAACGGAACTAATGAAACAGTTAATTTACAGTACCTTTTTAAAAAGGGTAAAATAAAATCCTCGGTGTTCACCGAAAACGGAGAAAATACAGGCGGCGGAATTATTATAAATTCCGAAAATTACGCCGTTATTTCCCACGTTTTTGTCAAAGAAAACTTACGGGGAAAGGGCGTCGGAACGAGAATAGTTAATAATCTTCTAACACAGTCAAAAGCCGAAAAGGTATATCTTATAAGCGAAAAAAATAACCTTGAATTTTACGGAAAACTCGGGTTTGCTCCCGTCTTAACCGTTTATAAATATAACAGCGACAATGAGGAAGTAATAAAATGTCGGAATTTTTTGAAATAAGCAACAGAATTGAAGAACTGTCCGAAAAGGCTCTTAAAAGAACCGAGGAACAGATAGCAAAAATTGACAAAATAACCGAATACAATCAGCAAAAGGTGCTCGCCGCTTTCATTAAAAACAGAGTTGACGAAACCGATTTCAATACATCCACAGGCTACGGCTATTCTGACAAGGGCAGAGAAAAGCTTGACTGCCTTTTGGCGGATATTTTTAAGGCGGACAGTGCGATTATCCGTGCAGGCGCGCTCGCGAGCGGCACGCATACTCTCGGCGTTTGCCTTTTCGGAATACTTCGCCCCGGTGACATTATGCTTTGCGTTTCAGGCACGCCTTATGACACAATTCATTCCGTTATCGGTCTTGACGGCAAGAACAAGGGCGACGGAACGCTTGCCGATTTCGGTGTAATCTACAATCAAATAGATTTAACCGAGGACGAAAAATTTGACCTTGACGCAATTGAAGAAGCATCAAAAAATCCAAAGGTGCGAATGGTTTACATTCAGCGCTCACGCGGGTATGAACTTCGCCACAGCATTTCCGTGGACGAAATAGCCGAGGTTGCTGAAAGAGTTCACAGAGTTAACAAGCGTGCAATCGTTATGGTTGACAACTGCTACGGCGTTTTCACCGAAAAGAAAGAGCCTACCGAGGTTGGCGCAGATTTGGTTGCAGGCTCGCTTATTAAAAATATGGGCGGCGGAATTGCGCCGTCGGGCGGTTACATTGCAGGCCGTGAGGATTTGGTAAAGCTTATCGGCTACCGTTTAACCACGCCGGGACTGGGCACTGAACTGGGTGCTACCTTGGGGCAGAACCGAAATATTTTTATGGGCGTGTTTAACGCTCCGCACATTGTGGGTGAGGCGCTCAAAACGGCAATTTTTGCCGCATCTCTTTTCGATTTGCTCGGCTTTAAGGTAACACCCCGATTTGATGAGACACGGCACGATATTATTGAGGCTATATGCCTTGAAAACGAAGAAAACCTGATTGCATTTTGTCAGGGACTTCAAAAGGGCGCTCCCGTTGACTCTTACGTTGTACCCGAGCCGTGGGATATGCCGGGTTATGACAGCAAGGTTATAATGTCCGCAGGCGCATTTACGGGCGGTTCTTCCATTGAGCTTTCGGCAGACGCACCATTGCGTGACCCCTTTGCCGTTTGGATGCAAGGCTCGCTCAATTTTCACAGCGGTAAACTCGGTATTATGCTTGCGGCAGAAGAGATGTATAAGAGAGGGCTGATTTAATGAGCTATTTAACACTAAAAAGCGGAACAGATGTCAGAGGAACGGCGGTTGTAACTGCCGCGCATCCTGAATTTGAGCTGACGGATAAAACAGTTTCCGATATTTCGGCATCGTTTATCCTGTTTTTATCGGAAAAGACGGGCAAAAATGTGAATGAGCTTAAAGTTTCGCTCGGTCACGATTCAAGAATTTCAGCAATGCGAATTAAAGATGCAGTAGCAAATACTCTCGTTAAAATGGGCGTTAATGTGCTTTACTGCTCTTACTGCTCAACACCTGCAATGTTTATGACAACGGTTACGGAAAACTGCGACGGCGCAATTCAGATAACCGCAAGCCACCACCCGTATGACCGCAACGGACTTAAATTTTTCCTTAAAAGCGGCGGACTGTCCGGTGAAGAGCTGACAGAAATTTTAACAGTTGCCGATACGGTAAAAATCCCCGAAAATGACGGCGGAAAGATAACAGAGATTGACTACATCTCCAAATATGCCGAAGCACTTCGGGGTATGATTAAAAACGGCGTTAACGCTGAGGACTTTGAACACCCGTTAAAGGACTTTAAAATTGCGGTTGACGCAGGCAACGGCGTCGGCGGATTTTATGCGACAAAGGTACTGGAGCCTTTGGGCGCAGATGTTTCTGCAAGTCAGTTCTTGGAGATTGACGGTATGTTTCCGAATCACATTCCGAATCCCGAAAACAAGACAGCTATGGAATTTATCCGCAGGGCGACTGTGGAAAACAGCTGTGATTTAGGTGTTATTTTTGACACAGATGTTGACAGAGCCTCCTGCGTTGACGAAAAAGGCGACGAAATAAACAGAAATTCAATTGTAGCTCTCGCTTCGGTTATTGCCCTTGAGGGTAACGACGGCGGAAGTATTGTTACGGACTCCGTTACAAGCGACGGACTGCGTGATTTTATTGAAAACGACCTCGGCGGAAAGCAAATCCGCTTTAAGCGAGGATATAAAAACGTTATTGACGAGGCCATACGAAGAGAAAATGAGGGCGAAAATGTCCCTCTTGCCATTGAAACGAGCGGTCACGCGGCATTCCGTGAAAATTATTATCTTGACGACGGCGCATATCTCATAACAAAAATTATTATCAAAGCGGCTCTTCTTCGTAAAGAAAATAAAAAAATCGGCGATTGCATCGCTTCTCTTCATAAGGCTCTTGAAGAAAAAGAGCTTCGCTTTAACATTTTAACTCCCGAATTTAAAAAGGTCGGGCAAAAGCTTATAGACGATATTATTAAGACGGTAAATGCAATTGACGATGAAGTTGCCTGCCTTGCCTCAGACAATTATGAGGGAGTAAGAGTTAATTTCAAAGACCCCGGGCTTAACGGTTGGTTTTTACTCCGCCTTTCGGTTCACGACCCTGTAATGCCGTTTAACACGGAAAGCGATACAAAAGGCGGATGCAAAGAAATTTGCAAAGCGTTCTATGAGGCGGTTCGCGATATTGCTTCAATAGATTTTACACCCTTAAAAGAATATATAAATGAATAAACTAATATAAAACTATTGACAAAGTAAGTAAAAATATTTAGTATTATATACACATTAAAAATTTTGGAAAAGAGGTGCTAAAATGATTTTTGAAAAAATCCGTGCAATTATTTGCGATCAGCTTGAGCTTGAGGAAGATGCAGTTACACTTGACTCCGTTCTTCTTGAGGATTTGGGTGCAGACAGCCTTGACCTTGTTGATCTTGTAATGACATTTGAAGACGAATTTGATATGGAAATCCCCGATGAGGAGCTTGAAAATATTAAAACTGTCGGTGACATTGTGCGTTTTATTGAAGAGCACTGAGCCGATTTTACATTATTAGTTAGAAGGAACAAAAAATTATGGCTGAACAGAAAAAGATGGTTGAGGAAATCACCTCAATGGATGTTGATTTTGCCAAATGGTACACAGACGTTGTCAAAAAGGCAGAGCTTTGCGAGTACACAAGCGTTAAGGGTTGTATGGTGCTTCGCCCCTACGGCTATGCTATTTGGGAAAACATTCAACATATAATGGACAAAATGTTTAAGGAAACAGGGCACGAAAATGTTTGTATGCCTATGTTTATCCCCGAAAGCCTGCTCCAAAAGGAAAAAGACCATGTTGAGGGCTTTGCTCCCGAGGTTGCATGGGTAACACACGGCGGAAATGAGGAGTTAGAGGAAAGACTTTGCGTAAGACCGACCTCTGAAACGCTTTTCTGCGAGCATTACAAGTCAATAGTTCATTCTTACCGTGATTTGCCGAAGCTTTACAACCAATGGGTGTCGGTTGTACGCTGGGAAAAGACCACAAGACCGTTCCTTCGCACACGTGAATTTTGGTGGCAGGAGGGTCACACTATCCACGCAACCGCCGAAGAGGCACAGGAAGAAACAATCAGAATGCTGAATGTTTATGCAGACTTTTGCGAAAATGTGCTTGCAATCCCCGTTATTAAGGGCGTTAAGACCGCTAAAGAGCGTTTTGCAGGCGCTGAAGATACATACACAATTGAGGCTCTTATGCATGACGGTAAGGCGTTGCAGTCCGGTACATCCCACTATTTCGGCGACGGATTTGCGAAGGCTTTCGGAATCCAGTTCCAGGATAAAGACAATCAGTTAAAATACCCCTTCCAGACATCTTGGGGTACAACAACACGCCTTATCGGCGCGCTTATTATGACCCACGGCGACAACAACGGTCTTGTTCTTCCGCCAAAGGTTGCTCCCGTTCAGATTGTTGTTATTCCCGTTGCATCTCACAAAGCAGGTGTTACGGAAAAGGCAACTGAAGTTTATACAAGACTTAACAAAATTTGCCGTGCAAAGATTGACAACAGTGACAATTCACCCGGTTGGAAATATGCCGAATATGAAATGAAGGGCGTTCCGCTCCGTTTGGAGATAGGTCCGCGCGATATTGAAAATAATCAGTGCGTAATAGTCCGCCGTGACACGAGAGAGAAATATTTTGTATCGCTTGACGAACTCGAAACAAAGGTTCCCGAATTACTCGAAGCAGTTCACAACGGAATGTACGAAAAGGCACTCGCCCGCCGTACAGAAATGACCTATGCCGCTCATAATATGGACGAAATGAAGGACATTGCGGACAACAAACCAGGCTTTATTAAGGCTATGTGGTGCGGGGACAGAGCGTGTGAGGATAAGCTTAAAGAAGATGTCGGCGTAACATCACGCTGTATTCCATTTGAACAGGAAAATATTTCGGATGTTTGTGTTTGCTGCGGCAAAAAAGCAGACAAAATGCTCTATTGGGGCAAAGCATATTGATTTTGAGTGTAAAAAGCAGAATCAGATATAAAGATAGGCGCTGTAAAAACAGCGCCTGTTTTTTATTATCATAAAAGTTTTAATATAAAGAAAAAAGGCTCTTTTATTCCTTCTCTTAATAAACGCCGACTAAATTACCCTTTGAATCATAAAACTTTACATCGGTAATTACTTTTTTATAATTTTCATCGGTATTGCCCAAGCCGTAAAATTTCACATACCATATAGAATTATACTTTTGAACATTTCCGCTGTATACATTTGAGCCTTCTCTTACTGTTAATGTGTATTCATATGTAGTTATATCAGAATCTCTTTCTGCTCCGAAAAACAGCAAGGTCGCTCCCGTTTCTTTTTCTCCCTTATCATTTCTGGTAAAGAACTGTACAGAACCGAATTTTTCTTCGCCTTCTCTGCCGCTCTGTGTGCTGCTCATAATAAATTCATATCTGGCAATAGGACCAAAATATTTTCGCTTAAATATAAAAAGCTCCTGTGCTTTAGACGAATCACCGTCTGACGCAACATAATATATATAACTCTCTATATAACGTCCGTCACTAAATAAAACAAAATCAGTCGCATTTCTTTGTGTATTCTCTATACAAAATTCTTTGCAGTCATCAGGCGACATTGTTGTGAAATAATAGTGCGCAAATACAGCAGAAAAAATCGCCGCAGCAGATAAAACAGTTATCAGAATACATCTTTTTATTATTTTATTTTTCGTCATAAACTCACCTGTTTACCAATTAAAAGCAATATAATTATATAATTGCCACTGCTTATCCTTAATGCTTGGAGTAAAACTCAATGACACCCCGGCAGATGGTTTTCCGCCGGATACACCTGCACTGCCGCTTACAGACACTGTCACATCCATTTGCTTCCATGTGTGGATATAATAGCTATTTATCTTTTTAGTTTCTGTTGTTATTTGTGCTCTAAATGTTTGCGAAAGTGAAAATTCACTTAATTGAGCCAAACCAGCAGGATCATCAACGACCTCATATTGTACCCATGAATCTCCGCCATTTTCCTTAAAATAATTCTTTCCTTCAATGCCGTTTTTGCTTCCGTTAGTTTCATAATTGTATTTACTGCTAAACCTTACACTACTTGTAACCGTTGGACAAGCTTGAAGTATAAAATCATTCCCTGCTGCTGGTGCTTTCTCACCACTAAGTACTGAATTATCCCAAGTTCCGTATGTTCTTGCTGTATAGATGTACGGAGCTGAAGTACCTCTTCTTACTATAGAAGTATTTAAAGTTAAACGATGTCTTACTGATGCACTTGAAGTAGCTGTTTTATCTGCCGCATTGGCATTAACGGTAAAAGAAGACATATTGATATTATCTTCTTTCGGTATTCTTTCATAGTGATCGTCTACATAAATAAGAGGAGCTTCTGTATAGCTTATTGCACAAATATGATCGCTGGAATTAACTGAATCCAATAATTCGTTTTCTACTTCCGGATGGTTTTCAACATATTTATCATATTTTTTCTTTTGTTTATTTGCTTCAAATTTTTTAAAAAAAGATATTGTTGGATCAACCGTTACAAAAATATTTTTCTTATTTATTACACATATCATCAAATCTTCAAAATTTATTTGATCGTGGTATTCTTCATATTTTTCTTTATTATAATTTGTTTCTTTATTATCGGCAAATGAAACACAGGGTGTATACAAAACAAATAAAACAGCAAGAACAATACCAAGTAATTTATTATAAGATTTCATGCTTTTTCTCCTTATACATAAATAATCATATTTTATTT
>DERX01000018.1:0-25624 GCA_002361875.1 Ruminococcaceae bacterium UBA3329 | reverse complement strand
AATCATATTTTATTTTTACGATAAACTAATTTATTTAACCATCGGACTCTCCCCCGTTTCTGATTTGTTTGTAACATATTTTTATTATTTTGTCAATATGAAAATGGTAAAAAACGCCAAAAATGTTAATAATATACAAAATCGAATTCAAACTTTGTGAAATAAAGCCATTGATTCTCTTATCTTTTCTCTTTAATCTATTTACCGGAAACAGTTATTTTCAGTGAAGGGTGAAAAAGTGAAAATCGGCAGGTACAAAAATGTACTTACCGATTTTTTGTTAAGTCTTACAATTATATAATATTTTTCCAATCAGCAGGTGTGGGGACTTCGATTTCGATTATTTCTTTTGTTACGGGGTGGGTAAAACGGCAATATTTGCAGACAAGCGCCTGATGACTTATTAAATCACTCGGCGAACCGTACATTGTGTCGCCTGTAAGCGGCATTCCGAGGTGCGCAAAGTGAACTCTTATTTGGTGCGTTCTGCCTGTCCTAAGATGTATTCTTAAAAGAGTTCTGCCGTTTACATTTTTAAGCGCACGCCATTCCGTCACAGCCTTTTCGCCCCGTTCATCAACGGTTCTGACCGTAATTATGGGGTCGGGTCTAAAAATCGGTGCGTCAATAACCCCCTCGCCTGTTAAAACGCCCTCGCAAACTGCTTCATATTCCTTGTAAATCTTACCTGACACGGCTGCTGCGGCAAATCGGTTCAGGGCGCATATAACAATCCCCGATGTCCCCTTGTCCAGCCGTCCGACAGAGCGGAAAACAGACTGTTTGCCGTTTTCTTTAAGGTGGAAAGCTACTGCATTGGCAAGCGTGTCGCCCTGATGATTGTGAGACGGGTGATTTGCAAGACCCGCAGGCTTATTGACTATTAAAAAATCCTCGTCCTCAAAAAGAATTTCAAGGGGAAACGGCAACGGTTCAAACATTTCGCCCGTATCGTCGGGAAAGGTTATTGTAAATTTGTCCCCCGTATGCAAAAGGTCAATAGTTCTTACCCTTTTGCCGTTAAGCACAAGTCCGTTTTCCGAAAATTTTACATCTTTAATTACACGCGCGGACATTCCGAGCTGTTTTCTTAAAAAATGCTCTACCTTTTTACCGTCAAAATCATCTTTAATTTTGTATTCAAGAATTCTGCCCATTTTACTGTTCTTCCTCTGCGTTATTTTCTGCAAATTCCATAAAAATATCTTATTGAATTATAGCACAAAAAGAGTATAATATAAAGTAATTTTAGGGGGCGAATTACATGCAGCTTTTAATTCTTATTTTACACAATACAAGTTATATGGACAAAATTCTTGCGGAGCTTATGAAAGCGGGTCTTCGTGGCGGAACGCTCCTTGACTGCGAGGGTGTTTTGCAGGCGATTGCGCACAACAGCGTTGAGCCGCCGCCCATTTTCGGCGCGCTCCGTCAATACCTTAACCCCGAACGGGGCGAAACAAACAAAATGCTGATTTCCGCTGTGTCGGACAGCGAGGCGGAAACGGCGTCAAAAATTATTAACCGTGTTACAGGCGGACTTGACAAGGCGAACACGGGCATCTTAATGACCGTGCCTATTCTTAAAATTGAAGGATTGGCAAAAAAGTAATTATCTTTGGGGTGAAAAAAATTGAATATTCTTCTTTCCTTGTCACTGAGTATGATAATTGCATTGCTGATGACAAGAGTGATGAAAAAAATAAGCCTGCCGAATGTCACAGGCTATCTTATTGCGGGTCTTATTGCAGGACCGTACTGCTTAAAGCTTTATAATTCGGGAAATATCGATACACTTTCTATTATAACAAATGTGGCGCTCGGCTTTATTGCATTTTCAATAGGCGGTGAATTTAAGCTGTCCTCGCTTAAACAGCTCGGCGCAAAAATATTTGTAATCACTGTTTTTGAGGCTGTGGGAGCAAGCGTTCTTGTTATTGCGGCGCTCGTTTTACTTAAATTTCCGCTGACATTGGCGCTGGTGTTGGGCGCAATTGCTTCGGCTACCGCACCTGCGGCAACACTTATGGTAGTTCGGCAGTATAAGGCGCAAGGCCCTGTTACATCAACGCTTTTACCCGTTGTTGCGATTGACGACGCCGTTTGCCTAATGCTTTTTTCAATTCTTTCATCGGTTGCAAAATCACTTGAGTCAGAGGGCGGCTTTAATTTATATCAAACAATATTAAAACCGATTATTGAAATTATACTTTCGCTTGTAATCGGCTTTATTCTCGGCATTGTTCTCTCGATAGGGACAAAATTCTTTAAATCCCGTGCAAACCGCATTTCGCTTGTTGTGACGGCAGTTTTCCTCGGAGTCGGCATTTCGGATAAATTCGGACTTTCGTCACTGCTTCTCTGTATGGCTATCGGTGCGGCGCTTGCCAATTACAGTCCTGCCGCAGACCCCGTTATGGACGGCTCGGAGCGTTGGACGCCGCCGCTGTTTATGCTTTTCTTCGTAATTTCGGGCGCACAGTTTAATTTCTCGGTATTAAAAACAGTTGGCGCTGTTGGGGTTATCTATATTTTTATGCGCTCCTTCGGCAAATACTTCGGAGCAATGCTCGGATGTAAAATTGCAGGAACGGAAAAGACAGTACGCCAGTACCTCGGCATTACGCTTTTACCGCAGGCAGGTGTTGCAATAGGTATGGCACAACTCTCACTGACAGTCGTTCCCGAATACGGCGAGCAAATCAGAGCGGTTGTCCTTTGTGCAACGCTCGTTTATGAACTCATTGGTCCGTTGCTTACAAAGCTCGCACTTCAAAAAGCGGGAGAAATTCAAAAAGCGGCGTAAATTTAATTGGAATTTATATATAAAAAACGGGATAGCATTTGCTATCCTGTTTTGATTTTGCTTTTAAGTTTTGTCATTATGCTTTTGAAAATTCATTTTAGGGTTTGGATAATTTAAAATATCATTCCAAATTTCGGGGAAGCCTATTCTTTCAAGTTCAATTGATGACTCATATTCCTCTACTAACGCATTAAGACCAACCATAAATTCCTTATTCCATTTATCAGAATCATAATAAAGAAATTTTAACACTAAAATATAATCAAATACATTTTTGCCCAAAGTATAAGGAAAATTTTCAGGCGTTGCCGGAACAGATATCAATTTATTATTGTAAAGCCTTGAATAATGAGCACAATTATTCCGCAATTCTGTTAAACATTTAAGCCAGCTTGTCATATTCTTATCTGTTGTTTGATATAATTCTTTTGCAATTATTTTTTTATCCTTACGGTTCATATCCGAATAAAACAAGGATAATTGACCGACTGTAAATAATTCTATAACTACCCATATAGGAAATTTTCCACCGTAAAACTGATTGTGATGCTTCACTGACAATTTGTTTTTGTTGTGTTCAATATCCTCACTTATTTGATTCATAAACCTTTCGTGATTATGCCAATTATTATAATTATCTTTATTTTCATAGCCCAACGCACCGTACGTGTGTGCATGATAATAAGATAATTGTGCACGAAGCATAACTTCAATTTCTTCAATTGTGCCGAATAACAAATGCCTTAATCTTCTGTCAAACTCATATGTACGGTACATATTGTTAAATGTTGTACCTTCAGCGTATGTTTCGTCAGGCTCCTTATAAGGCAAAAAATATGCTGTTAGTCGATAATAATTTATTTGTTTTAGAACTCTTTTAGCCCATTGTTCATCTCCGACAATGCAACCGCGCTCTTTAATTTTATTAAGTTGTTCATCAAATGTTGTTGCAGGCTTTAACTCACGAGCCACATTAATCTCATCACACATAAAAAATCCCCATAATAAAAAATCTCCCACTGGGACACATGCTAAGCAGAGGTGCGGGGAGTCTCATCAATATTATTATATCATCAATTTTCAAAAATGCAACAAAATTTTAAAATTATTCTATTTTTGCAGTTTCTGACAATGAACCGCCGTTTGCTGTGCTGTCACTTTGCGGTGAAGTTTCTATAAGCTCAATTTTTAAAATTAGGTTTTCATAAAAACAGTTAGCATAAGTTATTCTTACGTATTGTCCGTTCTGCAATTCACTGCCGTCGGACTGACGCCAAAAATATTCGATACCGTATGTAGAATAGCCGTAAACAATAAATTCTGTATCATTGACAAAAAATCTGTCCGGATAATCCTCTTCCGCCATTGTTCCCGATTTATAGAATTGCTCGTAATTTTCAATTTGTCCTTCGACAACTTCGCAATTCCCTTTTTCATAATCCGAAAGTATTTTTTTAACCTTAAAAAAGTTAGCAGAATGTGTTGTTATTGTGATAGACAGTACGAAAACAGCAACAACTAATAATATGATGTTTCCCACGATACTGTCTGAATTTTTCCATGTTTTTATCAGATATATTATGAAAATAATTGACAGTAAACAGATAATTATCACCGGAATCGAAATCGGTGTGATAAGCGGCTCATTCGCAACATCATAAATTATTTGTGTATTCATTCCCATGCGCCCAATTTTCCACAAAGGGGCGATTTTAAAATCGCCCCCGTTTAAAATTTATTTTCTGTTATTATTTACTGTCTTTTACTGCTTCGGTAATGCCTGCCGCAAGACCTGCAATTCCCTGAATTTCAGACGGAATGATAATCTTTGTTGCTTTACCGTCAGCCGCCTTTTCAAACGCTTCAAGCGCTTTAATGTTAATAACTGCGGCGCTGGGATTTGCCTCGTTAATCATTTGAATACCCTTTGCGGTAGCCTCCTGAATTTTAAGGATAGCCTCTGCCTCGCCCTCTGCTGTTCGGATTTTTGACTCTTTAACAGCATCTGCGCGGAGAATTGCCGATTCCTTTTCACCCTCTGCTACAAGGATTGCAGATTTCTTTTCGCCCTCTGCCTGCAAAATCTTTTCACGGCGCTCACGCTCAGCCTTCATCTGCTTTTCCATTGAATCCTGAATTTCTTTAGGCGGCATAATGTTCTTAAGCTCAACACGGTTGATTTTAATTCCCCATGCGTCTGTTGCAACATCAAGGATTTCGGTAATCTTTGAGTTGATAACATCACGGGAAGTCAGCGTTGAGTCAAGCTCCATTTCGCCTATGATATTACGAAGAGTTGTCGCAGTAAGATTTTCAATCGCCATCATTGGTCTTTCAACACCGTAGGTGTAAAGCTTCGGATTTACAATGCGGTAGAACACAACAGTGTCGATTTGCATTGTTACATTATCCTTTGTGATAACGGGCTGGGGCGGAAAGTCCACAACAGCTTCCTTTAAGCTGACCTTTTTTGCTACTCGGTCGATAATCGGAACCTTAACGTGAAGTCCGTTTTCCCATGTGGTGTAGTATGAACCGAGTCTTTCAATAACGAATGCGTCTGCCTGGGGAACAATTCTTACGTTTGCAACAATAATTGCAATAATAATCAGCGCGAGTGCTCCTAAAATGAATGGCATAATAATTTCTCCTTTTCTCTTTTAAAAATTTTGTATTTCTTTTTTCACAACAAGCGTAGTATCTGTTACGCCTGTTATTACTACCGTTTCACCGGTGTTTATCGAGCTGCCGTCCTGAGTTTCGGCACGCCAATAAACATCGCCGCATTTTACTCTGCCGCCGTGATTATCCGTAAATTCCGTTGTAACGGCGGTTTTGCCTATCAGTGCTGTTTCGGGTTTAACATCGTCCTCTCCCTTTTTCAGCTTGTTTTTATAAAGCTTTCTGAACAGCAGCATAAACACTGCGCTCAAAACCGCAAATATTAAAATTTGCCATGAAAGCTTTGGTACAACGAAGGAAATCAACGCCGTTATCCCCGCAGCCGGTACAAACCAAATTGAAATCAGCGCTGTTGTGCACAGCTCGACTGCCAGAAAGAAAATTCCGATTGCTATCCACATAGCCCACAGATTTTCAATAAGATACTGCATATCCGTTTTCCCCCTTTTTATATTTTATGATATTTTTTATGTTATTTTTCCTGGATGACCGCTTTTTCAGCAGTCAAATCACTGAATTGCATACATACGCAAGGCATTTCTTACGCAGTCCTCAAAGCTGTTGGAAGCTCCCCAGTCAAATCTAAAAAGACCTTCTCCGCCACCGCCGCCTACTGCGTGGATATGAGTTTTACCGAAATAAGTATCAATTACTACAGTAAGCGTTAAACGATTACCTGCCCTGTAATAATGCTTATCAAACACCAGCACCGTTACGCCGTCGTTTGTATATTCATCTATCAGCGCACCTGTTAATGAACCGCTCATAACAGCATCTTTTACAAGATTGACCGTTTCAGCCGGACTTTTAGTTACACAAAAATCTGTCATTTTTTATCCTCCGTTTTATTGAAGCTGTGCAAATGCCTGCTGTGCTAAGTCCCTCATTTGAGTGGAAAGTATGGCAAGCACCATTGCACGCAGAGCCGTACGCAATTTATTAAGTGATGTTTCATCTGTTATATTGACATCGGCAATTTTTTCGTCAATCACCTTTTCAAGTGAATCCACATCCCAAACAGGATTTTTGCTGCACACATAAATTATACTGCACAGCTTGTTAAAAAGCTCACGGTCCGGAAGAATGTCGTCAGAGCGGTCCTCAACCGAACCGTTGATATAGCTCATAAGAAAGGTTATTTGGTCCATCTGCATAGACCCGCGCATCATATTTATGAGTATAATACGCATTACCTGCTCCTCGCCGTACCTTTTGTTTTCAGGATTTTTGACCCAGCCACGCCTTACCCAATTCTGGATTGTCGTAGCCTCAAGTCCCGTCATATCGCAAACCTGCGATAATGTAAGACCCTTCGTTACCGCAAAAAGCGGTTCAATCACTGAATAACAGTTATCGGCAATTGACTCGGAAAATTTAAGCACCGTTCCCGGCAGAAAATCTATCATTTTTCTCACCTCTTTTTGTTGTGACTTGATTGTATCACATGTTCACATGACTGTCAAATATATTTTTAGGACAATATTAAGCGTTTTTTGCATAAAACTACATGTTTTCTTAATTTATATCATTTTTTCTTTATTTTTCTATAATTTTAAAAACATAATAAAAAAGCACTGCCGATAGTCGACAGTGCCGAAATAACACTTATTTAATTATTATCATTGCTTGATCTTCTTTTTTCATGTTTGCTGTCATCATATTCATAGCCGTAACCGTAGCCATAGCCGTAAGAACGGTGACGCTTACTGCGATTTACAAGACCTTCCGAAGCATTGTTTTCTGAATCATTGAAAATACAGCCTACAACTTCAGTACCCGTAATCTCAATATCGTCAATAGTTCTCTTAACTCTTCTTGACGGAGCAAAATCATTACGGACAACCATTACACAAGCGTCAACATACTGCGCAACAATTGAAGCGTCTGCAACAACAGATGCAGGAGGAGTGTCAATAATAACATAATCAAATTCACTTTTAACCGCTTCAATTATTTCTTCCATATTTTCGGAAGAAAGTACCTCTGCGGAATCAGCAATCGGCTGACTTGTTATAAGAAGGAAAAGATTAAATTTTTCAAAATATTTGATTGATTCGCTTAAGGATTTTTCACCGTTAATTACACCGCTAAGTCCCACTTCGTTAGTTGCTGAAATACCGAGCGATGCATAAACAGAAGGCTTACGAAGGTCGGCGTCTATAAGGAGAACCGACTTACCGCTCTGGGCAAGCGCCAAAGCCGTATTTGTTGCAACGGTTGTTTTGCCTTCATTTTCATAAGAGCTTGTAAAGGCAAACACCTTATAGTTATTACGCTTTGCAATACTCTCTAATTTTGTGCGTACTATTTTAAATGATTCAATAAATGCAAATCCCATTCTCCTGTCGGAAATAAGCAATTTTTTTGTTGACTTATCCAGCTTTTTAACACGTGATACCTGACCGAGGAGTTTTCTGTTGAGTTTACTTGAAACATCATCAGCAGATTTAAGTGTATCCTTAATAAAAATACTTATGCAAATTGCAAGAACAAGTATGCCTGCACCGAAAACAAATCCCAAAAAAGTATACAAAAACTTACTGTTATCGGAGTTCGGTTTTTTAGGCATTTGCGGCTTATCATAGAGATTTGCGCTTGTTGATTTGAAGGCTGCTTCTGTTACCGTGCTGTAAGTGTTAACATAACTTGTAGCAAGAGCGTAGGTTAAATCCGGATTGTTTGTAGTGATAGTAATTTCAATAATCGCCTGATCTTCAGCATTGGTTGCACGGACCATATTTTTAACTTCAGAACCGGAAATATCATATCCGCTTTTCTCTGCTACCAAATCCATAAGCGTGGTGCTGTTTTCCATAATTTCTTTATAGTTACGTGCAAGAGCAATAGCCGCACTGATGTCAGATGAGGTTTGTCCCTGTGCTACTGTATTTTCGCCTTTATTGTCAATGGCAAATCGCATTGTTGAGCTGTAGCTCGGTTCATAAGTAACCTTTGCAACAACAAAGCCGACAACTGCACAAACAACTGCACAAATAAGTATCATCCACCACTTTTGCAATATACGCACTGCATACTGCATTACTTGCGCTAGAGTCACGCCCTTCTCTTCATTTGAATTATCTCTATAATTATAGTCCATATCAATTGCTCCTATCACAATAATCGTATTCCTTTGTATTATATCAAAAACATTATTGTTATGCAATATGTTTTTTTATTTTGTATTGATTTCAGTGTCTGAAATTTCTATTATTTTACTGCATTTTCCGAGAAGCTCCTCTTTGTGAGTAATAAACAGCACGGTAATGCCGTCGGTCGTCCTTAAATTTTCAATAAATTTTCTTTCCGTTTCTGTGTCAAGAGAAGAGGTTGCTTCATCCATTAAGAGAAATTTCTTTCCGCTTAAAAGTGCCCTCGCAATTGCAAGGCGCTGTGCCTGCCCCTGCGAAATTCCGCTTCCGTCCTCGCCGAGCCTTGTTTCAAGTCCTAACGGAAGGTCCTTTACAAATTCGTCCGCACAGGCAAAAATAAGGGCGCTTTCTATTTCTTCATCCGTGGCCTTTGGGTTTAACAGGGTGATGTTTTCACGCAAGGTGCCGCTGAACAGCATATTGTTTTGCGGTACAAAAGAAATAATGCCGCGAAGAGAATCGGCATCCTTTATTCCGCTTGCCGTTCTAACAGAGATGCTCCCCGAAACAGGTTTGTAAAGACCTGTTAAAAGCTTGAAAAGTGTTGTTTTACCCGCACCCGAACGGCCGCATATTCCGACAAAGTCACCTTTGTTAATTGAGAAATCGGCATTTTCTATTATAGGCTCTCCGTCATAATTAAAGGTAAGAGATGATGCGTCAATGCCCTCAAAATCCTCATAAGCTATATTTTCATAATTTTTATTTTCAATTCCTTTTTCGGTTAATTCCGAAAGTCTCGCAGCCGAGGTCACCATACTGAAAAAAGACGGAATAATGGCTGTTATTCCGGAAATCGGCGACTGAAGCTGATTTACAAGCAATATAAGCGATGTTACCGTGCCAAAGGTCATTGTTCCTTTCAATATTCCGTTTGCGCCGTATGCCACTGCCGCTAAAAAGCCCATTCCGAAGGCGAACGAAAAACCTATCTGTGCCAAAACGGAAATGCCCACTCTTTTGAGCTTTGCAGAATAAAGCGCCTTTTGTCTTTTTTCAGAGCGGTGCACCATTTTTTCCTCTATACCGAAAATCTTTACTGCAAAAAGATTTTCAACCGTTTCCTGCATAAAGGAACGCAGCTTCCCGTCTCTCTCTAAAACTCTTCGGTAAAACTTTTTTATGGGATTTCGCAGCACAAGTGCAACAGCCGAAACAGCCGCACCGCAAATTATGAAAACAAGGGCGAAATTTCTGTCAAGAGTCAAAAGAGTAACTGCGGCGGACACTACCTTTACAACATTGAGCACCGCGGCAGGCACAATGTGTACCGATTGCTCGCTTACAGCCAAAACATCCGATGTAAGTCTTGTCATAAGCTCGCCCGAATGATAAGCGCTCATTTTTGCAAAGTTGCCGTTTAATATACTTGAAAAAACCTTTGTCTTTAAGCATATTTCAGCCCTTCCCTGACTGACAGCCTCTAAAAGCGAGGACAAAATTCTTGCGGTCATTTGTACTGCTATTGCCGCAAAAAGAATAACTGCGTATTTTTTCAGAGACTGCAAATCGCCCTTTTGAGCAAAGTCGATTACTTCCTTTGATATTACCGCAAAAAGCGTTGTGCAGACGGCAATAAGAGCGTTAAGCAAAACAAGCGCAACACCCTCTGCATCACGGTTTCCCGTGCTCTGTCTTATCCACTTTACCGCAGTAATATCTTTCATTTACTATTCCTCAATGAGCCCCTGCTTTTTCATTTTCTCTGTAAGTTTTTTGATGTCTGCTTCAATAACCTCTCTCGGAGCATTATACATTGAAGCGATTTCATCGGTAATCTGTTCTAAAGTGCGTGTGCCGTCAAGGCGGTTAAACACCTCGGCGCCCACCTCGTTAAAAGTAATTATTCCGTTAAACGAAAGTCTTACCTCACCCGTTGCAATAACAATATTTTCCCCTGCAACTTTTTTTAATATATATCCGTCTTTAATCTTCATTTGAAAGCTCCTTTTCAATTTGCTCATATACATATTTCCCTGTGCCCGGATTCATATTACAACCAAGCGAAAAAGCGGGAACAGATGACAGTATTTTATCTGTTTTGTCAAGCATTTCGTTTGCGTAGTCTTTTATGTGAGGATTTACCGTCTGTGCAATAAACAGCGGAACGGCAACGCTCGGCTTTATCCGCTTAAGCTCATTTTCTTTTGCTCTGTGCAAAAAAATTATTGCACGCACTAAAGCGCTTGTGTTTATATTTTCGTCGGTTTTCCCCGAAAACGGCGTACCGCAGACAAGAATTTTCTTATCCTTCAAAAGAATCAAAGGCTTGTCATCATTTATTATCCGTGTGTCAGGTATTTCTTTAAGCCACAGATGCGTATGAGTTGATTTGCCTGTTCCGCTTTTTGCCGAGAAAAGATACGCTTTTCCGTCCTTTTCAACACATGAGGAATGAAGAACTATTCCGCCGTGGCGCAAAACTTCATTGTAAAAGCCCTCGCCGGTCCACATATATTCGTGTTCTTCTCTTGTGAGATTCGGATAAGTCTTTATCTTCTCTTCAAGAAAATCCCCGTTAAGATTTATTCGTATTTCAGTTTCACTGTCGGGGAAATCAGCCTCATAAGCGCGGCTCCTTTCCCGAAGAAGAGAGAACTTCGGCTCATATTCGGTTTTAAGTCCTGCAATAATATATTTCATTCTGACTCCTAACCTATTCCGAGATAAGGTGCGGGGTTAACTCGGTTACCGTTAACTCTGACCTCAAAGTGAAGGTGCGGACCCGTAACAAAGCCTGTACCACCGATTTGTGCGATTTGCTGACCCCGCGAAACATACTGACCGCTTCGTACACATGTTGAGCCTGATTTAAGGTGAGCGTACATAGTAACTATACCGTTTCCGTGGTCAATTCGAACAACATATCCGCCCATTCCTTCATAACCTGCATAAACAACTCTGCCTGACTCTGCCGCTACAACGGGAGCGCCCATACTGCCGCCGGGTCTGCAAAGGTCAATTCCGTTGTGCCAACCGTTTAACGCCCGTCTGCCGTATCTTGAAGAAATTATACTTGCTCCCACGCCGGGCCAACAGAATTTAGCGCCTGAATACGAGAAGTTATAACTTCCGCTGCTACTGCCGGAGAAATAATTCCGTTTTGTGCCGACCTGTATTTTTTCATCGACAGCCTCTTTGGTGGTAACTCTTGAAACCTCTTTTGATGACACACGAACTCCGTCAATGTAAGTTACAAGCTCTGTTACCGTCTGTTCTCCGTCAGAGCCTTTTACAACGACCTTAGAGTCGCCTTCATAAAGCGAATCTGTATTGATTTTCACAGTTGAATATTTAATTTTTTCTGTATGGGTTTCCGTTTTTGTTATTTGAACCTGAACAAAGTTAACATCATTCTCAATAAGTATTCTTTGACCTACATAAATGCTTTCTTCAAGCTCAGGATTAAGGGCGAATATGTGTGCTGTGCTAACCTCGCACTCCTCGGCTATCTGTGAAACAGTGTCGCCCTCTTTAACAGTGTAATATCTTGCTTCGCTCTTTTTTTCAGCGAGCTTTTCCGAAAGTCTTTTTGCATCCCACACGGTGTTTTCGTTATCCGGATAAAGCCCCTGAACATAATTTATATCTTCCACAAAGCTCACAGAAGATTCATCGTCCGTTTCATATTCGGAAAGAATGTTGTCAAAAACCGCTAATGCATCCGTTTCATTTTTAACGGCGCAAAGGAATTTACCGTCAATGTAAACACCGCAGGCATTGGTAATTTTACGGTTTGAATTTTCAATAAGTCTGTCGCAAATTGCATCGGCATCGCTTATTTTACTGAGCTTTACAGTTTTTAAGCTGTACTCCGCATTGCCGATTAGCTCCTCGTCGCCATCTTCCGCTGACCCTTCGGCTGTAGAAATCTGCAAACGGTCAACCGCCTGTTTCCTTGCGGTTTTGTACTCTGCCTCACTCTTTACAAAGCCTATAACCTTGTTGTTATAAGTCAGCTCCAACGCAAAGGTTGTTTCGGACCAAGAAAAAATTACATTCAGCATAATTATTAAGCTGATAATAGGCAAAACAATATTACCCGCATAAACAAAAACCTGCTTGTAAAGACGCCACATTTTGCTGAAATACAGCGGAAATTTTTTTATTCGGTCTTTAGCTGTGACTTTACCGTCTGCTCTTGCCTCGGACAAAACTCTTTTTGTATTTTCAAAAAGCGATTTAGCGTCCGCCGTCATTTCGTGGAAAGATTTAAGAGTAAATTTATCAATAACAATTAACGCCGTGAAAATCAGCGTGGCAAGTGCACGCAACGGGCGCAAAACAACCGATTTTATACGCTTTCCGAGCTTTTTAAGGCGGCGAACGGTACTAAGCCCTAACAAATATATGTAATTGTAGATATTGTTTATCATAAGTACCTACCTCAAAACTGCATATGTATTATTAGTATAACATATTACATAAAAAAAAGCAAGAATAGCAGCTACGCCGAGCAGCAAACAAAAAACGGCTGTTCAGAAAACTGCCGTTTTGTATTCTGTATAAAGTTCAGTTTTTGTATATCTCGCCTTTATAGGAAAAACAGTTCTTGCCGTTCATCTTTGCGTTGTAAAGCTCTTTATCGGCAAATTTGATAAGCTCGCCGAGTTCGATTTTTGACGGATTTTCCGAAATACAAACTCCAAGACTAACCGTTACATTACTGCCGCCCTTATTATGTGTATTTTCGACATCCGACAGCAGCTGCTTTATATGAGCAAGAATTTTTCCGTCCTCTTTAAATGCGCTCAATATAATAAATTCCTCACCGCCGTAGCGTGCGCAAACATCGGTAGACCTCGAAAAATTTTCTCTTATTTTTGCGGCGACATTTTTTAGGCAAATATCGCCCTCCACGTGTCCGTAGGTATCATTGTATTTCTTGAAATCGTCTATATCCGCCATAATAACGAGCAGCTTTAATGAATTTTTCTCACAGTACCGTTTAAGCTCGGGCGCAAATGAGGCAAATCCCCGTCTGTTTGTAAGCATTGTAAGCTGGTCGCCGTTAGCAAAATGCTCAAGCCGTTTTTCGGTAATTTTGGTATTCATATATCTGAAAAACATCACATAAGATGCAACCGATGCAATTAAAACCGCAACAAAGCAAAGAAGAATTATGTCAGGGTCATAAATTTTTGCCGCAACCATTATTATATCCTCTGTTAAAAACGATATAACAAGCACAATTGTCTTTGAAAACGGTTCAATAACAGGAAGAACGGTAAACAAAAATACAAAGCAAAGGAAATTATTTACCGTACCTCTGTCCAAAAGCTCCATTATTGAGAAAGACATAGCCGACAGACTGAAAATCACCCAAAAGGCTCTGTAAATTCTTCTTTTTTGCTTTAAAGAAAAATCAGGATCTTTAAGTTTTTTCTCAATAATGCATATAAACAAAATTGATACAAGCGTGAAAACGGAGCATGAAATCAAAAAGCCTTTGCCGTAATCAAAGTCGATTTTATTGGCAATCGTCCAAATCATACCGCAGATTTCAACAAGGAACAAAATGAGCGATGCTGGAATAATGCACAAAAGGTTTGAATGAACCCTTTCCGCCTCAACCATACGAAAAATCGGCTCGCCGCCCTTGCCGCCTTTTCTTGCTTCACGCTCTTCACGGCTTACAAATTCAAAATTTTCTTTTATTTTTTTAATTTCCGCAAAAATACTGCTGAACAAACTTTTCCTTCTCTCTGATTTTATCAAAATCTTAAATATTTAAGGTTGAATTTATATTATATTTATCATACTACTTTTTTTTAATGTTTTCAATAGTAACAATCTCACATTTCCCACATAATATGATACTGTCAGTTGACAAAACCAATAAGGAGGAAATATTTATGCCAGACAAAGCAAGTAACCAGCAAAGCAAAATAAAAGAAGCTGTCTGCATTGACACAAACAGAGTATATGATTCCTGCGCAGACAAGGACTGTCTTGAGGATTTGCGCTTAACCTTCACTCAGGAAGCGCAAGCGGTTATCAATACCGCAACATCGGTAAAAGCGCGGTTTGCCGAAGTACTTAATGTTTTAATTGATGTTGAAAAGGTACCCTTTAACAGAGGTTTTTATTCAGTCGATCTCACATACTTTTTCAGAGTAGGCCTTGACACAGTTCAGCCCGGAATTGCCGCACCTGTTCAGGTTGACGGTCTTGCAACCTTTAACAAAAAATGTATCCTTTACGGCTCTGAAGGCAATGTAAAAGTGTTCTCATCAAGCTTTATAGCCGATGAAAACGATGTTCAGCTTGAAACGGCAAACACCAACCCGAGAGCAAAAGTACAAACCGTTGACCCGATAGTTCTTGACGCAAGAATAGCAAGTCCCGCTGACATTTGCGACTGCTTTAACTGCAAAATTCCGAAATGCGTATGCAGACGGTTTATCGGTACATTTTCCGACAGCCTGCCGAGTCCGGGCGAACGTACCGTTGTTGTCACTCTCGGCATATTCACAATCGTACAGCTTGAGCGTGATGTGCAAATGCTTATTCCCGCTTACGATTTCTGTATGCCCAAGCGTGAATGCTCCTGCGACACAGAAGGCCCTTGCGACGCATTCCGCAGAATCAAGTTCCCCGTTGACGAATTCTTCCCGCCGAAAGAGGGCTGCCTTGCAGATTCATACAGACCGACAGGCTGCTGTGACACACCTTGTGACAGTTAAATTCAATTTTGCAGACAAAAAAGAGCGTTCCGAAAGGGACGCTCTTTTGGCTTTCAGGTTCTGTTTTATTTTATCTTGCTGTAAACAGCGTTAAATTCCGAAATAGTAGCATTTTGTGCATACATATTATATTGAACACCGTCATCAAACCAGCGTGCAGCGCAAAAACCGTCATACTGTTTCGGTGCAAGCTCCTGTGTGTTTTCAAGGTTCTCGCCCAAGGCAGTGCCGTCCGGCAAATATATGTGAATCAACATACTGCTTGTATTTCTTGACGCTTTAACCGTATAATCCTTGCCGTTTACCATAAATGAATATTCCGCAATTTTCGGCGAAACCGTGTCATCAAGGTCAAATTCCTCATTTGTAACCTCAAATCCGTCAGGCGATTTAATATTTGTTCCCGCTTTGTTGTTTATATCCTTAAGCGAACCGACCGAAAGGTACGGGGTTTGCACATCGTCCTCGTCAGTCGGGTCGGTTATATTCACAGAATAGTCAACAGAATTGCCGTTTTCATCTGTAACCGTCGGTAAATCGGCAGAGCCAAGCTGAGTATTAGAGGCTTTCTCTTCAGTATTCTTTATGGAATTTTTTATCCCGCAGGAGGTGAAAAGAACCGCCATAATCATTATTGTTACAACTGCAACACAAAGCGCCGAATTTTTTTTCATATAAATTACCTTTCTTTTTAACTTTATATATTTATACTACCACAAAATGTTCAAAAGGTAAACAAAATAATCAGATAAACCAAAACGGCAGGATAACCTGCCGTTAATTATTTTTATTTTTTAAAAACGGATTTTGCATGCCAGACATTCTTTGCGTAATCGTCAATTGCACGGTCTGCGGCGAATACACCTGCACCCGAAATATTCATAAGCGACATCTTATTCCAATTTTTCTTATCAAGATAAGCGTTTGAAATTTCGATTTGTTTTCTTCTGTAATCCTCGAAATCTGCAAGAACCATATACGGGTCGTGGTGAATGATTGTTGAGGTTACCTCGTGGAAGAACCTGCCGTTTATGCCCGTTTGATTTGCAAAATCGAGAATCTTGTGAAGCTCGCCGTTATTATTGTAATACTGTTGGGAATCGTAGCCTCTCTTCTTAATATTCTGTACCTCTGGAGTGCTCATACCGAATATGAAGATGTTGTCCTCGCCTACAGAATCGAATATTTCAACATTTGCGCCGTCCATTGTGCCGAGGGTAATTGCACCGTTAAGCATAAATTTCATATTGCCCGTGCCGGAAGCCTCAGTTCCTGCAAGTGAAATCTGCTCTGAAATTTCTGCGGCAGGCATAAGTCTTTCAGCCAATGTCACATTGTAATCTTCAACATAAATTACCTGCAGCTTACCCTTGCAGTCGGGGTCGGAATTTATCATTTTAGACATTGCGCAGATAAACTCAATAATTTTCTTTGCGACAAAATAACCTGACGCTGCTTTCGCACCGAAAATGTAGGTGTGCGGAACAACGGGAGCCGACGGATTTTCTTTAATATAAAGGTACTGTGCCAAAATATTAAGTGCATTAAGGTGCTGACGCTTGTACTCGTGAAGTCTCTTTACCTGAACATCGAATATTGAATTTACATCCAACTCAACGCCCGTCTGCTTTTTAATGTAAGCCGCAAAATTTTCTTTATTGTGAAGCTTAATTTCTGCAAGAGAATTTAAAACGCTCTCGTCATCCTTATACTCTCTTAAATCGAGCAGTTTACTTGCATTTTTAACATACCCGTCGCCGATTGTACTTTTAAGAAGCTTTGCAAGCTCGGGATTCGACTGACAAAGCCAACGGCGGTGAGCAATGCCGTTTGTTACATTCGTAAATTTCTGCGGCTGGAGCGCATAGAAGTCCGAGAAAACGGTATCCTTAAGAATTTCACTGTGAAGAGCCGAAACACCGTTTACACAGTGTGAGCCTGCAACGCAAAGGTTCGCCATACGGACAACGCCGTTTGAGATTATTGCCATTCGCTCAACCGTGTCTGCATTGCCTGTTCTGCCCCAAACATAAGCTCTGAAGCGGTTATCAATTTCCTTTGTAATCTCCCAAAGGCGGGGCATAAGGCGCTTGTAAAGGTCCTCAGGCCAACATTCGAGCGCCTCTTTCATAACGGTGTGGTTAGTGTAAGCAACCGTTTTTGTTACTATATTCCACGCATCATCCCAAGAGTAGCCGCACTCGTCAAGCAAAATTCGCATAAGCTCGGGGATTGCCATTGTGGGGTGCGTATCGTTAATATGAATTGCAACCATATCGGGGAAATTCTCCATTGTGCCGAACTCTCTCAAATGGTGCTTAACAATGTCCTGTACGGAAGCAGAAACAAGGAAATACTGCTGACGGAGTCTAAGCGATTTTCCTTCGGGGTGATTGTCGGCAGGGTAAAGAACCTTTGAAATAACCTCTGCCATAGCGTTTCTTTCCATTGCGCGCATATAGTCACCCTGATTGAAAAGACTCATATCAAGACCCGGTGCTTTTGCAGACCAAAGACGGAGAACGGAAACGCCCTTACCGTCTTTACCCGCAACATGCATATCGTACGGGATAGCATAAATTGTATTGGGATTTTCAATTTCAACATGGTGAAAGCTGCCGTCCCAAGACTCCTTAATCTCGCCCTCAAAGTTTACCTCATAAGCACTTTCCTCATGAGGAACAAGCCAAACCTCTCCGCCGGGAAGCCAAAAGTCGGGAAGTTCTGTCTGCCAGCCGTCAACTAATTTTTGCTTGAAAATACCGTATTCGTAAAGAATTGAATAACCCTTTGCGCAATACCCCTGCGTTGCAAGTCCGTCAAGGTAGCAAGCGGCAAGTCTGCCAAGTCCCCCGTTGCCGAGACCGGCATCAGGCTCACATTCGTAAAGAGATTCAAGCTTTATACCGAAATCCTTAAGAACACTCTCAAAGGTTTTTGTTAAATTAAGGTTGTAAAGGTTATTTTTAAGTGAACGGCCCATAAGAAATTCCATACAAAGATAATAAACTCTTTTTGAGCCTTTTTTGCTCGCTTCTTTAGAAAATTCAGTTCTGCCCTGACTCATCATATCACGGACAATCAGCGACACAGCCTTATAATACTGTTCGTTTGTTGCCTCTTCAGGGTTTACTCCTATATAATGTGAAAGTTTTGATTCAAGAAGCTGTTTTGCTTGTGCTTTTGTAAGCGAATAATTCATACAAATCCTCCAAAAAAACTTAATAAATTAAACTTATAGCAATCATTGTTTGTATATTTTACACTAAAATCAGCCGTTTTTCAACCATAATGAATAAATTTGTACATTTACGGATTTATTTCTATATTTTATACAAAAAAACTCACTGCAAACGGCCCTGCAGTGAGATTTTGCATATTTTTAAAACATTTCGCCGCTGTAATTAGTATAACCGGCGTCAAGCCAAATAATCTTAATTTCATTTCCTTTTCTTTGATAAAGATTTGATTTGCCGTAAGAATCGCTTGAACCGTATTTGTAAAACGGATTAAGTCCGCCGTTTTTACCTTTAACATTTAAAAGACCTTTTTCAATTTCATCTGCCATTTCGCTGTCTTTCGCACGAATCGTCATAACGGCAACACATTTCTTGGGATTGCAGTATCCAAACTTAAATCCTGTCTGCCACCAATGGTATTCAATCGGACGGTAGAAAAGACGGTTACGTTCATTGTAGTCTTTAGTAGTCTTATAGAAATCGAAGCCCATTTCAAGAAGATTGTCATCATTTGCACAGGCGTAGAAATCCTCGGAAAGGTCTGAATCAATGTCCTTTGTGTAAACGCCCATTTCAGCACCGCAAAGAAGTGCATACTGACCCTTCCAGCACTGAATACGCCAATATTTGTCACCGTATGTAAAGTCGCACTTAAAGGTCATATATTCCATATTAAGATAGCCTGCCGCAGTGTCATACTGACTGCCAAAGCCAAAATGGCGCTGCCACGGATTCATATGTGTGTAATAAATGTCCTGCTCCGCATCATAAACATAGCCCGCCGCATTAAGAAGACTTATCAAATCTTCCCGTGTAACTTTTCTATTAACTGTTACATTCGGTTCAGCAGTCGGCTGATTGTCAGATGGCGAACGGTCGTCGGAATCCGTCGTCTTATTTGACGAATCTTGTCTTGTGTTCGTCACAGTATGTGAACGATTTGTCGTTGATTCATCTTCGGACGCTGTTAAAGTGTCATCCGAAACATCACTCTCTTCATTTGGATCATCAGTAAACATGTAGTCGTCAAGGTTTACCAAGTCTTCAGGGGGTGGCGTTTCAATTTCAACGGGATTTTTAGTAATTTCTTCCTTGGACTCTTTTTTACCGCACGCTGTTAAACAACACAAAAAAACTGTAAGAGCAATAAATAAGGATGTTATTCTCATCAAATTGTTTTTCATCAGTCTTTTGCCTCCATTTGCTGATATATTATACATTATGTATTATGACATAAAATCTGATTTTTGTCAACGAATATTCTTTTCTCTTCCGTATTGATTTTAATACTAAATTATGGTATATTAAACAATGCAGTAATTTGTATTTATTATGGAGAATTATATGAGTTTAATAAGAGATATAAACCTTTATCCTTCAGGTCAGCAAAAAATTGCTTGGGTAAAAGCACATATGCCCGTGCTTCGCAGTATAGAAGAGGATTTTATTAAATCAAAGCCGTTTTCGGGACTGCGTGTTGCGCTCTCAATTCACCTTGAGGCAAAAACCGCTTATCTTTGCACAGTACTCGCAGCGGGCGGTGCGGAAATGTATGTTACGGGGTCAAATCCCCTTTCCACGCAGGACGATGTTGCGGCAGCGCTTGTAAAGAATGGTCTTAATGTATTTGCATGGTACAATGCTTCGAGTGAGGAATACACAGACCATTTACGGCAGGTTATCAGCGCATCTCCCAACTTAATTATTGATGACGGCGGCGACCTTGTAAACCTTATTCACAACGAATACCCCGATTTACTCGGAAAAGTCCTCGGCGGCTGTGAAGAAACAACAACAGGTATAATTCGACTTGTTTCAATGGCTCGCGACGGCAGTCTTAAATTCCCGATGATCGCCGTTAACAACGCCAAATGCAAATATCTTTTTGACAACCGTTACGGCACGGGTCAGTCCGTTTGGAACGGAATAAACAGGACAACCAATTTAATTGTTGCAGGCAAAACGGCCGTTGTTGCAGGCTACGGCTGGTGCGGCAAGGGCGTTGCAATGCGTGCAAAGGCTTTGGGAGCTAAGGTAATTGTAACGGAAATTGACCCCATAAAGGCAATGGAAGCGAGAATGGACGGCTTTGATATAATGCCGATGGAAGAGGCGGCAAAACACGGCGACTTTTTCATAACCGTTACAGGCTGTAAGGATGTTATCACCGAAAAATCATATAAAAATATGAAAAACGGTGCAATTCTTTGCAACGCAGGTCACTTTAATGTTGAAATAAATCTTCCGGAGCTCGAAAAAATGTCTGTCCGCATTTTCCCGCAAAGGCAGAACATTATGGGCTACGAAACGGCGGACGGCAGAATAATATCAGTTCTTGCAGAGGGCAGACTTGTAAATTTAGCCGCAGGCGACGGCCACCCTGCCGAAATTATGGATATGAGCTTTGCTGTTCAGGCACTTTGTGCGGAATATATTGTTAAAAATCAAGGAAAACTTAAAATAGGGGTCAACGATGTCCCCGAAGAAATTGACAGAAAGGTTGCGTTGAGAAAGCTTAAAAGCTGGGGTACGGAGATTGACGAGCTTACCCCGGAGCAGGAAAGCTACATCAACAGTTGGAATGTATGATGAATAATTTCAGATATACTAATGAAAAATGTCCCGTTTGCGGAGAAGCATTTACCGAATCGAGCGAAATTGTTGTTTGTCCCCTCTGCGGAACTCCGCACCACAAGGAGTGTTACAGCAAAAACGGAGAGTGCGGCAACAGCGAAAAGCACAATGAAGGCTTCGTTTGGAAACCCGAATACAAACCCGAAGAGCCAAAAGAGCCACAGGCGAATGGAAATCCTTATTCAAACGCTGATCCGTACGCTAATGCAAATACAAACGGGCAGCAAATGCCACCTTACGGCGCACCTGTTCCCCCTCAGTTTGTTATGGGAGTTCAAAATCCGCTGAACGCATTTCCGCCTGAAATTAATGACGGTGTTTCCACTGCAGACGCGGCGGCTGTTATTAAAAGCAGACCCGAAGCATATCTGCGTAAATTCTTCCTTATAAAATCAGGCAAGCGCACCTTTAATTTCTGTGCATTTCTTTTTGGCGGTTACTGGTTCATTTACCGTAAAATGTATAAGCTCGGAGCGATTTTCTTGGCTCTTACACTTGCCGTTTCTGCAATTCCGATATTTATTCCGCAATATACACAGCTCGAAAGCGAGATTACGGCGATTACAGAAGAATATGAAAATGATATTTATGCCGAAAACCCTATGGACAGCTTAAATGAAATGTACGCAAAATACGGTGCGGCGATTAAAAAGCACCCCATAGGCGTTGCGGTAATTGCTGTTCAGTATGCTGTGGATATTGCCCTTTCGCTCTATTTCGGATTTATTGCCGACAGGAAATACAAAGAGCACATTGAAAAAAAGGTTCGTGAGATAAACTCGTCAGAGGATACCGCAGGGAATGAAGAATTCCGAAAGCTACGGCTTTTTAGCGAGGGCGGCACAACCTTCGGCTATACTGTTTTGGCGATTATGGCAGTGAATATTGTAAGCTATGCACTGTCTTCACTTTTAACTATGCTTAATATGTAAAAACATATAAATAAAAATCAACTGTAAGGAGATAAAAACATGAAAAAAATTACTAAAGCAATCATTCCTGCGGCAGGCCTCGGAACAAGAGTTCTGCCCGCATCTAAAGCAGTCCCGAAAGAAATGCTCAACATTGTTGACAAGCCTGCAATTCAATACATTGTTGAAGAGGCTGCTGCGGCAGGTATTACCGATATTCTTATCGTTACAAACCGCGGTAAGGGCGTTATTGAAGACCACTTTGACCACGCTTTTGAGCTTGAAACAAAGCTCGAAGGAAACCAAAGCAAGGCAAAGATTTTGGAAGATGTTAAGGCTTGCTCAAATCTTGCAAACATTTACTTTATCCGTCAGAAAGAAACAAAGGGTCTGGGCCATGCCATTTGCTGTGCAAGAAGCTTTGTAGGCGATGAGCCGTTTGCTGTTATGTACGGAGACGATGTTATCATTTCTGAAGACCCCGTTGTCGGTCAGCTTTGCCGTGCTTATGAAAAATACGGCGTAGGCACAGTAGGCGTTAAGGAAGTTCCCCGCAAGGATGTTCCGAAGTACTGCACGCTTGATGTAACTCCTCTTGAGGACAATGTTATGTCAGTTCACAATATTATTGAAAAACCCACTCCCGAGGAAATTCTTTCCTGCTACTCAATTCTCGGCAGAGTTGTTCTTCCTCCCGAAATATTCGACCTTATTGAGCAGACTCCGCCCGACCCCAAGAGCGGTGAGGTTTATCTTACTGACGCTATGTGCGAGCTTGCAAAGAGAGGTCAGCTTACTGCTGTTGACTTTAACGGCACACGCTACGATATGGGCAACAAGCTCGGCATTATGAAGGCAAATGTTGAGGTTGCATTAAAGCATGATGAAATCGGCGAAGATTTCAAGGCATATTTAAAGGATATTGCCGCAACGCTTTAATCTTTAATAATACATATTTATAAAAATGAAGACGGTCTAAGCGTGTGTGCACAAGACCGTCTTTTTTTAATAGTTTTACTGTGTAATAAATTTGTATAAAAGAAAAAAACCGACAGCAAAAACTATCGGTCAATTTTCCTTCGGGTTTTAGACTAAACTTCCGGGTAAAAAAGTCTAGAAATAGGATTCACGGTCTTAAAGACCTGAAAAACATTTATCAAAGTAGCTTCCCTTTGACAATTTAAAATATATCATACGACTTTGTCAAAGTTTATGCGAAAATATGAACAATTTGTTAACATTTTGTGTTTTTTTGGTAAAATCCGCCTTTTATTTGAAATCTATTAAAAAAATACTGTTGACAGTTGCAATTCTGTAATGTATAATACAGAATGTATCCCAATATAAAGGGAGGGATTTACAGTGAGTCAGGTAAAAGTTAAAGAAAATGAATCTCTTGACAGTGCGCTCAGAAGATTCAAAAGACAGACTTCTCGTGACGGCGTTATTCAGGAAGTACGCAAAAGAGAGCATTACGAAAAACCTTCCGTAAAGAGAAAAAAGAAGTCTGAAGCTGCACGCAAGCGTAAGTATAAATAAGGCTTTCGCTTTAGTTTCGTGTTTGTTTTTTGAAAATTAGCGGACAAGTTTCTTGTCCGCTGTTTTTTTAGGAAAATTATCTTTAAGGTGATAAAATATGTTTATTCCGAAAATTGATTACAGATTCAAATGCGTTACCGATATTACGCCAGACGACCTTCGCAAAATGGGCGCAAAGGCCGTGGGTCTTGATATTGACAATACAATTTGCTTTGACGGTACAATGAATTTTGCCGAAGGCATAACCGAATGGATAGAAGAAATAAAAAATGCAGACTTTCCGATAATGATTATTACCAATGCGACTAATCCGAGAGCCGGCAGAGTTGCAAAAGCGCTTTCTCTTCCATATGTTCACCTTGCAAAAAAGCCGTTTTCATATAAACTGAGAATTGCCGCAAAAAGAATGGGCGTAAATGTAACGGAAATGGCAATGCTGGGTGACCAGCTTTTTGCCGATGTTAAAGCCGCCAACAAGTGCGGTGCCATTGCGGTTCGAATTGACCCTATGGAGGGCGAAACACGTTTTCCCCGCTATTACGCAAAGCGCAGAAGAAAAGAAGCGCCGATATTAAAAGAATTTGAAAAGAATCACGGATACGGAGTTTAATATAATGGAAAATTTGCAAAGAGAGCTTGGGCGTTTGGGCGACACCTGTGCGGCGCTTATAATTTCACCCGAAAACAGAAGATATTTTACATCATTCCCGTCCTCGGACGGCTATTTATTGGTAAATCAAGACCGAGCCGTGTTTATTACCGACGGCAGATACATTGAGGCGGCGGAGAAAAAGGCGAAAAACTGTGAGATATGTTTGCAGAAACGCATTTTCCCGCAGATAGCGGAAATTCTTAAGGAAATGAACTGCCGCCGTTTGCTTGTTGAAGCATCACGAATGAATCTTGAGTTTTACAATTCTCTTAAAGGCTCGGCAAAGGATGTTAAAATCCTTACTGACACATCTCTCGACGGTATGATTAACGCTTTCCGCTCCGTTAAGAGAAAAGAAGAGCTTGAATGTATCAAAGCTGCGCAAAAAATCACCGACGATGCATTTTCACATATATGCACATTCATTAAAGAGGGCATTACAGAAAAGGAAATCGGCTTGGAGCTGGACTTTTATATGCTCTCACACGGGGGCGAGGCTCTTTCATTTGAAACAATTGCCGTCAGCGGTGAAAACACATCTATGCCACACGGCGTTCCGGGTGAAAGACGGGTTCAAAAGGGTGATTTTATCACAATGGATTTCGGCACGGTTGTGGGCGGTTACCACAGCGATATGACCCGCACGGTAGCTCTCGGCTTTGCAACGGACGAGATGAAAAATGTGTATGAAACAGTTAAAAATGCACAAATCACCTGCATAAACGGACTTCAGGCAGGGCTTACGGGGATAGAGGGCGACGCACTTGCAAGGAATGTGATAGCTGACAGTGGATACGGCGAATATTTCACTCACGGCACAGGTCACGGCGTGGGCATTGAAATTCACGAATTTCCCAATCTTAACAAGGCGAATGACATTTCCCTTATTCCGGGGCAAATTGTAACTGTCGAACCCGGGATTTACATTCCGAATAAATTCGGTGTAAGAATTGAGGATATGGTTCTGATTACGGAAAACGGCTGTGAAGATTTAACTCATTCAGAAAAAGAACTGATTATTTTATAATGAGTGCGGTTACTACTGCGCCTGCCCCTGCGGACACAAGTAATTCGACAAACAGGGCAATTTTGCTTTTAACTTTTTGACGGCGGCTTTTCGGCACCCCTAAACCGTTGCTGACTGCCCTAAGTGCGCTTTGACGCAGGACCGATTCGGACTCTCTGCTGTATTCGGGCTTCACAAAGAAAAAGGCTTTTTCAAAATATCTTGAACCTGTTTCGTTTAGTTCCAAAACCTGACGGTTGATTCCTTTTACCATATATTTTTCCTCACAAGAAAAATTAAATTTTGAATTTAATTTT
>DERX01000086.1:2064-14124 GCA_002361875.1 Ruminococcaceae bacterium UBA3329 | reverse complement strand
CATTTTTTACGGACTTGTTCAGTTCTTAACGGCTCAGAGGCTTATTTATTTCTGTATTGTATTTCATTTCGCAGGCTCAGACGCGTCTTCTTTAGGCAGATGCTTGAAGAAATATACGGTGAACGGCACGGAAACTATGAAGGTTACTATATCCCCTACCGTTTGCGAAACCTCAACGCCCCAAAGCCCGTAAAGCTTTGTAAGGATTATAATTGTGGGAATAAATGCAAGACCGCTTCGAAGCGTTGCGAGGAATGTAGCAGACGCATTTTTGCCTATACTTTGGAACAGCATATTTGTGCAAACGCAAATCGGCTGGAAGAAAAGCGCCGCAAACTGCACTCTTAATGCAAATGTACCGATTTCAATAACCTGCGGGTCGTCACGGAAAATACCTACAAGATGTTCGGAAATAAACATTCCGACTACTGAAAGCACGCCCAAAATCAGTTCGCCTAAAATGAATGTAAAGAAAAATGCGTTCTTAACTCTCTTGTATTTCTTTGCGCCGTAATTGAATGAAGCAACAGGCTGAAAGCCCTGACCAATGCCGAGACCGATTGCAAATACAAAGAAACAAATCTTATTAACTATTGTCATTGCGGCAATTGCGGGGTCGCCGTAAAAGCCTGCGCAGGAATTAAGCACCATAGTCGAAATGGATGTAAGTCCCTGACGCACAAGGCTTGGAAGACCCGTAAAGAGAATAGATGAAACATTTGAAGGCTTTAATGAAACTTTCTTTAATTTTATTTTACTTATCGTTTTGCCTGATAAGAACATACTGAGCAAAATTGCAAAGCTTATTGTTTGAGAAACGGCAGTTGCAATGCCTGCCCCCAAAATGCCCATTTGAAATTTTGCCATTAAAAGCCAGTCTCCGAAAATGTTAATAACACCGCCTGTGACAAGGCCTATCATTGCAAACGATGCCTTACCCTCATAACGCAGGATATTGTTAAGTACAAACGAGGCGCACATAAACGGCGCCGCCGCAAGAATACAAGAAGCATACTGCTTTGCAAACGGTAAAATTGTATCTGTACTGCCGAGGAGTTTCATTAAAGGAGTTAAAAACACAAATCCGAAAATCTCAATCAAAATGCCGCACATTACGCATAAATAAAATGAGGTAGATGCAATACAAGTTGCCGTTTCGCTGTCTTTAGCGCCGAGCTTTCTTGAAATTACACTTCCGCCGCCGTGTCCGAACATAAAGCCGACCGCCTGAATAATAGCCATCAGCCCGAAAACTATTCCGACTGCACCTGATGCACTTGTGCCGATTTTGCCTACAAAATAGGTGTCCGCCATATTGTAAATATTCGTCACAAGCATACTGACTGTTGTCGGGATTCCAAGCCGAATCACCAGCTTTGACACGGGAGTTTTTGTTAAATAATCATACTGTTTTTGTCCGTCTGTCTGTTTCATTTCCGTAAACCTTAATCCACTCATAAAAAGAGCGAGCCGACAGCCCGCTCTTCGCCATAATTTAAAATAATTTTATCAGAACAAGCCTGAAATTTTGCCGTTTTCATCAACATCAATTTTTTCAGCCGCAGGTACTTTCGGAAGACCCGGCATTGTCATAATGTCGCCTGTAAGAACAACAACGAAGCCTGCGCCTGCCGAAACCTTAACATTTTTAACGGTAACGGTGAAGTTTTCAGGTGCACCGAGCTTTGTCGGGTCGTCTGAAAAGCTGTACTGCGTTTTTGCAATGCAAACGGGGCATTTTCCGAAGCCGAGAGCCTCGAGCTGTGCTATCTGCTTTTGAGCAGCCGGCATAATATTTATGCCGTCGCCGCCGTAAACCTTTTTAACGACTGCCTCAATTTTTTCCGTAAGCGTCATATCGTCGCTGTATGAGAATGTGAAATCGCCCTTTTCCTCTTCGCACAGACGTACAACCTCACGAGCAAGCTCCTCGCCGCCTTTGCCGCCCTCTGCCCAAACGGTAGAAAGAACAGTATTAACGCCAAGCTCACGGCATTTTTTGATGATGAAATCAATTTCTGCATCAGTATCCGTCGGGAAACGGTTAACAGCTACAACGCAGGGAAGCTTATAAACATTTTTAATATTTGAAACATGGCGGAGAAGATTGGGAATACCCTTTTCAAGAGCAGTTAAATCCTCAGTGCCAAGCTCTTTTTTATCAAGTCCGCCGTGCATTTTAAGCGCTCTTACCGTTGCGACAACTACGACTGCATCGGGAGTAAGACCTGCCATACGGCACTTAATATCAAGGAATTTTTCTGCGCCGAGGTCTGCTCCGAAGCCTGCCTCGGTAACAGCGTAATCGCCCATTTTCATTGCCATTTTCGTAGCAATAACCGAGTTACAGCCGTGAGCAATATTTGCGAAAGGACCACCGTGAACAAATGCGGGTGTGCCCTCAAGAGTCTGAACAAGGTTCGGCTTTAATGCGTCCTTCAAAAGCGCTGTCATTGCGCCGACCGCATTAAGGTCGCCTGCCGTTACGGGCTTGTCGTCATAAGTATAGCCTACAATTATTTTTGAAAGTCTTTCTTTTAAATCGGTAATTGAATTTGCGAGGCAGAAAACAGCCATAATTTCAGAGGCAACCGTAATGTCAAAGCCGTCCTCCCTCGGTGTGCCGTTAGCCTTGCCGCCAAGACCGTCCGTAATGAAACGGAGCTGTCTGTCATTCATATCAACACAGCGTTTCCATGTGATTTTGCGAACATCAATGCCTAAGGCATTTCCCTGCTGAATGTGATTGTCAAGCATTGCGGCAAGAAGGTTGTTTGCCGCGCCTATTGCATGGAAATCGCCTGTGAAATGTAAATTTATGTCCTCCATAGGAACGACCTGTGCGTATCCGCCGCCTGCCGCTCCGCCTTTAACACCGAAAACAGGGCCGAGTGACGGCTCACGAAGAGCTACTACAACATCCTTGCCTATTCTTTTAAGTCCGTCTGCAAGACCGATTGTGGTTGTGGTCTTACCCTCGCCTGCGGGAGTAGGAGTAATGGCAGTAACAAGAATCAGTTTGCCGTTTTCCTTTTTGCTTTCACTAAGAAGCGACAAATCAATTTTTGCTTTGTAATTGCCGTACTGCTCAAGATATTTTTCATCAACATGAGCGATTTTTGCAATCTCTTTGATATGCTTCATTTCGCACTGCTGTGCAATTTCAATATCGGTTAAATAAGCCATAATATCTCCTCCGTATACTTTTTATTTTACAGTGGGGGTTGTGTCCTTCTGAATAACATCGTGTGCGCCGCCCTCAACAATACTTGTTGCGGAAACTAAAGTCAGCTTTGCTTTTTTCTGAAGCTCGGGGATTGACATTGCGCCGCAGTTGCACATTGTGGATTTAACCTTGCTGAGTGAGAGTGCGACATTGTCTTTTAAAGTGCCTGCATAAGGAACATAAGAGTCAACGCCTTCTTCGAAGGAAAGCTTTTTGTCGCCGCCGAGGTCATACCTCTGCCAGTTTCTGGCTCTTGCAGAGCCTTCACCCCAATACTCTTTATAATATGTGCCGTTTATGCTTACTTTATTTGACGGACTTTCGTCAAAGCGTGCAAAATATCTGCCGAGCATTATGAAATCAGCACCCATAGCAAGAGCTAATGTCATATGGTGGTCGTAAACAATACCGCCGTCTGAACAAACGGGAATGTAAACGCCTGTTTCTTCAAAATATTCGTCTCTTGCCTTGCAAACCTCAATTAAAGCAGTAGCCTGTCCTCTGCCTATGCCCTTTGTTTCTCTTGTAATGCAAATTGAGCCGCCGCCGATGCCGACTTTAATGAAATCTGCGCCGCAGTCTGCAAGGAAACGGAAGCCGTCAGCGTCAACAACATTGCCTGCGCCGACCTTCACGCTGTCGCCGTAATTTTTTCTTATCCATTCGATTGTAAGCTTCTGCCATTCGGAGAAGCCCTCTGAAGAGTCAATGCAAAGAACATCTGCGCCCGCATTTATAAGAGCGGGGACACGGTCTGCATAGTCTCGTGTGTTAATACCTGCACCTACAATGTAACGCTTATGTGAATCAAGAAGCTCATTGGGGTTCTGCTTGTGCGAATCGTAATCCTTGCGGAAAACCATATAGCAAAGCTTGCCGTCGTCTGATATAATGGGGAGTGAATTGAGCTTATGATCCCAAATAATATCATTAGCTTCTTTTAAGGTTGTGCCTTCCTTTGCCCAGATAAGCTTGTCAAAAGGAGTCATAAATTCGCTGACTTTTACATCGGGGCTCATACGGCTTACTCTGTAATCACGGCCCGTAACAATACCCAGGAGCTTGCCGTCCTGTGTGCCGTCTTCAGTAACAGCTATTGTGGAATGTCCTGTTTTTTTAGTAAGTTCAACAATGTCACGGAGTGTGGCATCGGGTTTTACATTTGAGTCGCTCTTAACAAAGCCTGCCTTATATGACTTTGCTCTTGCAACCATTGCCGCCTCGTCCTCGACGGACTGCGAGCCGTAAATAAAAGAAACGCCGCCCTCTGTTGCGAGAGCAACTGCAAGTCTGTCACCCGAAACTGCCTGCATAATTGCAGATACAAGCGGAATATTCATTGAAATTGCAGGTTCCTCGCCCTTTTTAAACTTTACAAGAGGCGTTTTAAGCGATACATTCGCAGGAATACAACTGCTGTCTGAATAACCCGGAATTAAAAGGTATTCGTTAAAGGTATGTGACGGTTCGTTAATAAATGTAGCCATACTTAATCCTCCTTAATGCATTTTAGGTAATTTCATATATTATAGCATATCATTTCCATTTTGTGAAACAAAATTCTACAAAATTCATACACAAAAAAGACAGGCTGTTTTTAATTTTTTTTGTTAAGGCTGACTATTATGCGTTTTCAACTCTGAATTGCAGTTTATAAAGCTCTGAATAAAGCCCGTTTTCAGCTAATAACTCTTCGTGGGTACCGTATTCTTTTATTTTGCCGTCGGCAACAACTGCAATTTTGTCCGCATTTTTTACGGTTGAGAGCCTGTGAGCTACAATAAGAGTTGTTCTGCCCTCGCAAAGAGAGTCAAGTGCTTTTTGAATTAAAATCTCGGTTGAATTGTCGAGAGCGCTCGTTGCCTCGTCAAGAATTAAAATCGGTGGATTTTTAAGGAACACACGCGCAATTGAAAGGCGCTGTTTCTGCCCGCCCGAAAGACGAACTCCCCGCTCGCCTATCTGCGTGTCATAACCGTCGGGCAAAGACATAATGTAATCGTGTATGCTTGCCTTTTTTGCGGCTTCAATAACCTCTTCATCGGTGGCATCAAGCCGTCCGTAAAGAATATTATCTTTTACCGAGGCATTGAACAGATAAACATCCTGCTGAACAATGCCTATATTTCTTCGAAGGGACTCCATTGTGAGAGTGTGAATTTCTTTGCCGTCTATGAAAATTTCACCGTCCGTGACATTATAAAAATGCGGTATTAAATGGCAAATTGTTGTTTTGCCGCCTCCCGAGGGGCCTACAAGCGCAAACTTTTCGCCCTTTTCAACGGTGAAATTCACATTTTCAAGGACATCGTTTTCGCCGTCATAAGCATAGCTGACATTTTTAAATTCAATTTGTCCCGAAAGAACACCCGCGTCAACAGCGTTTTCACTGTCAAATTCAGGCTCTGCGTCCATGATGTCTATAAACCGTTCAAAGCCCGTAACGCCGTTCTGGTACTGCTCCATAAAGCCTATTAAATTAAGCACAGGATAAACAAACATATTGATTGATATTATAAAGGCCGAATAGTCGCCCAAGTTGATTTTATCCTTATATAAGAATAAGCCGCCGACAATCAGCACAACCACATTGAAAATATCCGTGACAAAGGTGTTGCCTGAATGAAACTGCCCCATTGCCTTGTAAGCATCTTTTCGGGCGGCTACGAATTTTTTGTTGCCGATTTCAAACTTTTTGCGCTCTTCCGCTGAATTATTAAAAGATTTAGTAACCCTTATGCCTGAAATACTGCTTTCAAGCGACGCATTTATTTCGGCAATTGAGGTTCGGCTGTCCATAAACGCCTTTCGCATTTTTTTGCGCAGTGATGCGGAAATACCAATCAAAAACGGAACACATATAAACGAAACGAGAGCCAAGTAAATATTCACCGTGGTAAGATATATAAACGCAATTATTACGGAGGCCGTTGAAATAATAAGATTTTCGGGGCCGTGGTGCGCAAGCTCGGAAATATCCATTAAATCGTTCGTCATTCTTGACATTATTTTGCCCGTTTCGTTATTGTCGAAAAAGCCGAACGGCAGGGTTTCAAGCTTATTAAACATATCGGAGCGCATTTGCGCCTGCATCCGCACGCCCATTACATGCCCGTAATACTGAACAAAGTAATTTAACAGCATTTTAATAAAATATGCGCCCAAAAGCATTATTCCGAACAAAACCACGAAGCGATAATTTCGGTTGGGGATAAAATCGTTGAGCATTTTACGGGTCATAATCGGATAAACAATGCCGATCAGCGATAAAAGCAAAGACGACGCCATATCGGCATAAAATATTTTTCTGTGCGGTCTGTAATAGTACAAAAATCTTTTTAGTAAGTGTTTTTTCATTTCCGTTTACCTGTTTTGATAAATTTAGAATTATTTATAAATATTATCACATTTTGAAAATTTTAACAATAGTCAATAGACAGTAATATTTTTGTTGAACGAAATATCGTAGGGGCTGATGCCCACTGTCCCGCTTTGTAGGGACAGGTCTCCGTGCCTGTCCGTAGCACAGTTGTTTTAATCAATTTTTTCGGCGGGCGTGGAAACCCGCCGCTACAAAATCATATTTATATTAGATATAAAAAATCGTAGGAACACCGTGCGCCTACAACTCCCTCAGTCTTTTGCTACGCAAAATCCGGCTCCCTCGGAAATGGAGCGGAATACAACGGAACGGTGAGGGCACCGTTCCCTACAAGTTGCAAAAAGCCGCCCTTTTGGGACGGCTTTGAGTTTAAATATTCAAATTAAAGAGTTTTATTGCATTTTCCGAAAGGATAAGTTTTCGTTCATTATCGGTTAAGTCAAGCGACATAAATCTTTCTAATTCATCGTGCGGCGACCACATTGGATAATCAGAGCCGAAAAGCACTCTGTCTGCACCGTAACGGCGGATTATTTCAACCGTTTTTTCATTTGTGAGCCACTGCATACTTGAAGAACAATCGACATAAAGATTCGGGATATGCGAGAGTGTTTTTGACGCTTCATCCCACATTGACCAGCCGCCGAAATGAGCGCCGATTACAGTTAAATTTGTGTAAATTTCAAGCACGGGCAAAAGTCTGTTAGGATTTGAGTTATCGTAACGGCTGTCGCCCGTGTGCATTAAAATCGGCAAGCCCGCCTTTTCGCAAAGCTCATAAATTTTAAGGCAACGGTAATCGTCAATTTTAAAACCTTGAATATCGGGGTGCAGTTTTACGCCGTGAAGCCCTAAATCGAGAATATTTTGAACATCATGTTCCTGATTTTCGCTGTCAGGATGTAGCGTACCGAGCCCGACAAGCTTTCCTCCGCTGTTCTTCACCGTTTCGGCAATGAAACTGTTTATGCTCGCTACCTGATGAGGTGTTGTGGCAACGGACTGAACAATGAATTTGTCAATTCCTGCTGTCTGTCCGTTTTCGACAAGCATATTCACAGTGCCGTCACCGTGAGGTCTGACATTCGGCGCCTCATAAAAGGTGCATATTGCCCCCGCCGCTTTTTTAGCTATTTTTTCGGGATAAATGTGGCAGTGCGCATCTATAACATAATATTTTCCGTTTATCATACTGTATCAGTTCTTTTTAAGGCCCAGCTTTTCAACTGCATCCTCACGCATTTTATATTTAAGAATTTTACCTGCGGCATTCATCGGGAAAGAGTCAACAAACTCAATATATCTCGGGACTTTATGACGGGCAAGAGAAGCCTTGATAAAATCGAGCATTTCATCTTCGGTACAGGTTTCACCCTTTTTAAGAATAATGCACGCCATAGCCTCTTCGCCGTATTTTTCATCGGGAACGCCGATAACCTGAACATCCTGAACCTTGGGGTTGGTATAGATGAACTCCTCAATCTCTTTAGGATAAAGGTTTTCACCGCCCCTTATTATCATATCCTTAAGTCTGCCCGTTATTCTGTATGTGCCGTCCTCATTCATACACGCAAGGTCGCCCGAATGAAGCCAGCCTTCCTCGTCAACGGTTTCCTTTGTTGCCTCGGGCATTTTATAATAGCCCTTCATTGTGTTGTAACCGCGTGAGCAGAACTCACCGTTCTGACCTGCGGGAAGTGTTTCGCCCGTTTCGGGGTCAATTACCTTACACTCAACATGTGCAAAAGCATAGCCGACGGTTTCCGTGCGAAGCTCCAACGAGTCAGTCCAAGTTGACTGCGTACTGCCGGGAGAGGACTCCGTTTGACCGTAAACCGATACAATTCCCCTCATATTCATTTCGTCGGGCTGTGCCGCTCTCTTCATAAGCTCGGGAGGACAGCCTGCGCCCGCCATAATACCTGTTCTCATATGTGAGAAATCGGTTTTTCTGTAATCGGGGTGATTAAACATTGCAATAAACATTGTGGGAACGCCGTTAAATGCCGTAATTTTCTCTTGATTTATGCAGGCAAGCGCTGATTTTGCGGAGAAATACGGAATAGGACAAATTGTTGAGCCGTGGGTAATTGAAGATGTCATTGAAAGCACCATACCGAAGCAATGGAACATCGGAACCTGAATCAAAAATCTGTCCGCTGTTGAAAGTCCCATTCTGTCGCCGATGCACTTACCGTTATTAACTACATTGTAATGAGTTAACATAACACCTTTGGGGAAGCCCGTTGTGCCTGATGTGTACTGCATATTGCAAACATCTGTCGGCTTAACCTTTGCCGCCATTCCGGCAACAACTTCTTTCGGAACCATATCGGCCCTCGCAAATGCCTCTTCAAAGGTTAAACAGCCGTCCATTTTGAAATCGACCGTAATAACATTTCGAAGGAACGGGAGCTTTTTGCAGTGAAGCGGCTCACCCTTTTTATTCTTTGCAATTTCGGGGCAAAGCTCATTCATAATGTTTTTATAATTTGAGTCAAGAGCGGACTCAATCATAACAAGCGTGTGCGTGTCAGACTGGCGGAGAAGGTACTCTGCCTCGTGAATTTTGTAAGCAGTGTTAACCGTAACAAGAATTGCGCCGATTTTGGTTGTTGCCCAGAATGTGATGTACCAAGCAGGGACATTTGTTGCCCAAATTGCTACCTTACTGCCTGCCCTTACGCCCATTGACACGAGCGCTCTCGCAAATCGGTCAACATCTTCACGAAATTCGGAATATGTACGGATATAATCAAGAGTTGTATATTTAAATGCGTACTGGTCGGGAAATTCCTCTGCAACCTTATCAAGCACCTGTGAAAAAGTCATATCAATAAGCTCTTCCTGTTTCCAAATGTACCTGCCTGTACCGTTGTAATTCGGATAAAGGCGCTTTTGATTATTCGTTGTGTCATACTGGTGCATATAGTTTACAAAGTGGGGGAAAATTATGCTTCTGTCATCTAACCCCTCTAACCACTCTGTTTTCCATTCAAGAGAAACCATACCGCTGTAGTTTATTGAGGCTAATGCCCTTAAGAAATCGTCAACAGGCAAATTGCCCTCGCCGATAAGGTTATAAGTGTCCTTATCGTCAGAGTCACGCAGGTGAACATGCTTAACATAAGCGCCTAAATTTTTAATTGTTGTATCTGCACTCTCGTCAAAGTCACGGTAGGTGTGGTGAATATCCCAAAGAGCGCCCAATTGGTCGCAAGCGTACGATTCCAATAAAACACGAAGATTTGCGGTATTTGCATAAACGCCCGATGTTTTTATAAGTATTGTAATATCCTTTTCCTCTGCAATAGCGATAAGCTGTGAAAGGCGTTCTCTGACAGCAGCATCGTTTTCGCTGAGAACAACAACGCTGACAAAAGGTGTATGCACGCTCTTTGCAATGTCCATAAGATAGGTAACTGTTTCAATGCAGTTTTCATCGCTCGCCAAATCGCAGGAAGAGTCAATACAGGGAATCGTGAGTTCTTTTTCTTTTAATGCTCTGTATGTGGCTGTTGCGTTATATTTGTGAAGAGGGCCGTTCTTTTCGGTGAGAGAGGGCATTTTTTGAACATCGTAAAGCTCAATGCCGTTAAATTCGGATTCAACAGCTGCATCTACAATTTCATCCCATACAAAATTTTTCCAGCCCCTTGTTGAGAAAGAAAGTTTCATTATTCTGCCTCCTCATAAACAATCTTATTCAATGCGTTGACATAGGCTCTGATGCTTGCGCCGATAATATCGGTGGAAATACCTCTGCCTGCATACAGCTTACCGTTGGAGCGAAGACGAACAACAGTTTCGCCCATTGCCTCATGGCCCTCTGTCACACTGCGGATTTGGAAATCGTCAAGCTCATAATGAGTGCCTGCAATTTGTTCAAGCGCCAAAAATGCGGCGTCAACAGGACCGTCGCCGAGTGCTACGCTGTCAAGCTTTTTGTCATCTTTAATAAGTGTAACATGAGCGGTTGCGCTGATAATATTGCCCGAGTTAATTACAAAGCTGTGAAGCTTAAATGCCGCGGGAACCTGCATTGCGGCGGACGCTACTATTGCGTCCAATTCCTTTGAGCCGATTTGCTCTTTGTGCTCGGCAATCTGCTTGAAAGCCTCCCAAACGGCATTGCCGTCCTCTTCGCTCAATTCATAGCCTAACTTTTCAACTGCATTGAGAACAGCCGATATATCGTCATGGCTTGAGAGAATAACATTGTCTTCATCTCTTACGCCGCTGTCAAAGGGTGAAGTTTTGCTCTGTTCGCCGAAGCACAGCCACTCAATTTGCCTTACTACTCTGTTTAATTCAACTGTCTGAACGGCACATTCAGCGTCAAATTCACTGCCCTTTGCGGAAAGCACGCTGACAACAGCGGGCAATGACGCAATTTCGTTCATTGTGCAAACGGCAACCTTAACCTCTCTTGCGCCCTTTCGCACTGCTTCAACCGTGCAGGCGTTTGCCATTGATAATTTATCGGAGCAGGATACGCTCAAAGTAACAGTGCCAAGCTCGGGGACATTATTGATCAGTCTTTCAAGAAATTCTGCAAATTCGTCGGGGAGCATTGAGCCTGCCGCATCGCAAATTGTAACGGTATTTGCACCTGCCGAAACAGCCTCTTTGATAATTTCATAAAGAAAGCTCTCGTCACTTCTTGTTGCGTCATTGGCAACAAATTCAACATCGTTAGTGTATTCACGGCAATGTGCAACCGTTTCTTTAACGGCCTCAATAACAGCCTTCGGCTTTTTGTGGTAAAGATATTCCATTTGAACGGTGCTGACTGGCGCTTCAACAACAAGTCTTGCTTTTTTGGCTGTCTGAAGAGCGTTCCATGTAATATCCACGGAGTCCTTGTTTAATTCAACAGGCACTGCAACAATGCTGTTCTTAACCGCAGTTGCAATGGATTTAATTAAAAGTGAGTCCGCCTTAACCTCATTGACAGCGTCCAATTCGATAACAGATACGCCCAATCTATCAAGTAGCTTTGCTAATTCCAGTTTGTTTTTAAATGATAATTTGTTTGCTCCCGACTTTGTGATTTGTCGCATGGAAGCGTCATTGATTCTTACAATGCTCATAAAAAATCCTCCTGAAAATTAAAAATAGATATAAAAAAGCCCCTGAAGCCTAAAACTTCAGGGACGAATAAAATCCGCGGTACCACCCTAATTGACTTGCAACAGCAAATCCGCTTAACAAGGTTCTAACAAACCCTTTGCCATGGTAACGGGGCACGCCGTAGCCGCTTACTTAAATTTCCGCGGCTCTGCTCGAGAATGAGGCTCGTTCTCCGTTCATACTGCCTTTCACCGCACGGCAGCTCTCTGAAATGAAATAAGGATAACGATTAATTCCTTCATTGCATTTGCGATATTGGTGATTATTTTAGCACAAAGATTTTTTAGTGTCAAGTGTTTTTTGGGATCAATATTACAAA
>DERX01000086.1:0-1823 GCA_002361875.1 Ruminococcaceae bacterium UBA3329 | reverse complement strand
ATCAATATTACAAATTATTTATCATTTTCAATATTGATTTTTTAGTTCTATGATGCCAATATAATTTTTAAATCTCTTTCCTTCCAATTAACTGTAAATGCTTCTCAAGCAAAATTTGATAAGTTAAAATAGCAACGGCAGAGGAGAAAATGCCTAACATAGATGCCGTAGCATTTGTAAAACCAAAAATTTCAATATTTAAAATACGGCAATATAACCAATAAATTATATTCAAAATAAAATTCACAGGAATCCATGTTACAAATTCTCCCACAATAAAGAATAGGGTCGTAAAAATAACCGTTTTTAATTTTTCCTTTATAGTTTTATTTGGTATCTTTTTTAAAACTCTCAAATATCTGTTACCCAAAAAAGCATATAAGCACGCAGGGTAAACAAATGCCATATAAGCAATAAAATCACTATTACTTTGTATACGCATAACTATATCGAAACCATGCTGTTTTTCATATTGTGAATAATCCGAATAGCAATAAACCAAAACTGCAAATGCAACAGTAAACAGTAAAATCAATAATATGATACTTATAATTATCTTACTCACAGTTTTTTTCATCATGCCACCTCTCTATGCATAATAATCAATTTTATAATTCCATTCATGTGCACCGGGAAAAGGTTTAGCGCCTGGTAAGAAACCTGATACATCAATCCCCAAAGGTCCTATGCTAAAAGACAATCCAATAGTTGCTAAATTTGTAATATGTACATATTCCGAGCTTATTGATAATGATTGATCCGCATCATTATAGTTTTTCACTCTACAAATTCCAAAAATCATAAAAGTAAAATTGCTATACATTACTTGCGGTATATAACCTGGCAATTTGTAGCTAAAACAAAATCCGCTTGTATTAGATATTATTGCTTCATCCTCTTCTTTAAACTCATTAATTTCTTCCGTCGGAAGATAATTTCCGTTAATATCTAAATATCCCTTTTTATACGACGACATAAAAAAATAATTTGAATCATCACCAGGTATTCTATCTATCCAATTAAATTGACCTGTATACATACCCATACAGTCTGTTCCTTGAATCGTAGGTGCTTTAAGCCATTCAAAAGTTGCAATTGCAGCATATCTGCCAGGTGTTGTTCCTTTTCCGTTGTAATTCGGAGTATAAATAACAAATATCATTTGTGCCATATAGTTTTTTTCATCAATAACAGGCACCGCGTTTCCATTGCTTGTTGTTGGAGATATATCAGACATCGTCATAATTCTTTGATATTCGGTTGATTTTAATTCAGCAAATTTTTCGTTTCTTATCTTGGCTGCTTCTACCGCTTTACTTTCACTTACATTTTGTTGATTGCCGTTTTCGTCTACCTCAATATATGTTTTTTCAGTATGCATATTTCCTATTTGAGAGAGCGATAACTTTTCGCTTATTTTTTGAATTTGCTGAGTATTCATATTATATCCCAATTCCCGAAAAATAAGATTCAATTTTTCACTGTCGCTGAGATTTCTGTACATATATGATTTTGTATCTTTAATTCTGTTTACATCTTTAGCATTTATACTACGTATTTCTTTATATCCGTCTTTTTCAATTTTAATCATTGACTGTATATCAAATGCACCGTATTCGTATGCAAATGCCGTTGCCGAAAATGAAAGTGTTATAATTATAACTAAAACTAAAGAAGTCGCTATCTTTAAAATTTTTTCATAAATTTTTCTCCTAACTGTAATATTTTTAATTTAACTATTGAAAAATACAGTTCCTTTAACCATCGGAATCTCCCCCCTCTTTAATCCATATATACCATACATTTCCATATTTGTCAATATA
>DERX01000095.1:17378-18540 GCA_002361875.1 Ruminococcaceae bacterium UBA3329 | reverse complement strand
ATACTAAGTTGAAAACAAATGTGGATGCGCCTGTAAAATTGCCGTCCGCAGGGCTTGCTATAAACTCTTTAAAATGGGTAAACAAATCCATATTAGGCAAGCCAATAAGCCCAAACAATGCATCTTCACCCATCATAAGTGAATAGCCCAAAACCGAGAAAACAACCGTGCCGATGCAGAAATCCATTAGGTTTTTCATTATAATATTGCCTGCATTTTTAGCTCTGGTAAAGCCTGTTTCAACCATTGCAAAGCCTGCCTGCATCCAAAACACCAATGCCGCGCCAATTAAGTACCAAAATTCAACTGTCATAAAATCATAACCCCTCAATCACAATTTAAAAGACACAAATATTTATTATTTTACACCAAATAAAAGCTTGTCGTATGTCGGGAACGGCCAATACTTTTCGGATGTGAGCGTTTCTGCCTCATCGGCCGCCATCCTCAAAGTCTCCATTTTCGGCAAAATGCTGTCTTTGATATAGCATGAAGCAGGAATAACGCTGTCAAATGTGCCATACTCCCTTATAGCGGATTTAAGCTCGTCTGTCGCTTCGTCCATAGAGTCAATTAACTGCGAAAGCTTTGAAATTCTCTTCTTTTCATATGAAAGCGAAAGCTCTGGAACTGCAGATTTCTTATCTGTATAAGCCTTGGCAAGGTCAGCGGTGTACTCCTCAACAGCAGGAATAATCTCCTTTTCCGCCATATCTGCCATTGTATTTGCTTCAATTATAACTGTCTTACAATAATTATCGAGCATTATGTCGCAACGGGATTCAAGTTCAGCCTCGGAGAATACCTTATGAGATGTAAGCATTGCAACATTCTTCTCATTGAGAAGCTCGGGTATGCAGTCGGGAGTAGTCCGAAGATTCAAAAGCCCCCTGACCTTTGTTGCCTCTTTAATCCATGCATCATCGTATCCGTTGCCGTTAAAGATTATACGCTTATGGTCTTTAATGGTTTTCTTTATCATTTCGTGAAGAGCTGTTTCAAAGTCGTCTGCGCCCTCTAATCTGTCTGCATATATTTTTAAAGACTCTGCAACAGCCGCATTGAGCATTATGTTTGCGCAGGCAATGCTGTTTGACGAGCCGAGCATTCTGAATTCAAACTTATTGCCCGTAAACGCAAAGGGCGATGTTCTGTTTCTGTC
>DERX01000095.1:11491-17096 GCA_002361875.1 Ruminococcaceae bacterium UBA3329 | reverse complement strand
AAAGGGCGATGTTCTGTTTCTGTCAGTTGTATCTCTTGTGAATTTCGGAAGAACGTGAACGCCGAGTTTCATAACGGTTTTTTCCGCACCCTCATAAGGAGCGTCTTTCTCAATAGCGTCCAATACGGCTGTTAATTCATCACCGAGGAACATGGAAACAACTGCAGGCGGGGCTTCGTTTGCACCGAGTCTGTGGTCGTTGCCTGCTGTGGCAACGGAAAGTCTTAACAAATCCTGATAATCGTCAACTGCTTTAATAACAGCACATAGGAACAAAAGAAATTGCGCATTTTCATAAGGCGTTTCGCCGGGAGTTAAGAGGTTAACGCCTGTATCGGTCGCAATTGACCAGTTATTATGCTTGCCGGAACCGTTAACGCCTGCAAACGGTTTTTCGTGCAAAAGGCAAACAAGTCCGTGCTTTGCGGCAACTTTTTGCATAATTTCCATTGTAATTTGGTTGTGGTCGGTTGCAATATTTGTTGTTGAATAAATAGGAGCTAACTCGTGCTGTGCGGGAGCAACCTCGTTATGCTCCGTTTTGGCAAGAATCCCGAGCTTCCAAAGCTCTTCGTTAAGGTCTGCCATATATTCCGCAACTTTCGGTTTAATTACACCGAAATAGTGGTCGTCAAGCTCCTGTCCTTTAGGTGCTTTTGCTCCGAAAAGCGTTCTGCCTGTAAATTTAAGGTCTTTTCTTTGCTCAAACATATCCTTATCGACAAGGAAATATTCCTGCTCGGGGCCTACAGAGGTTCTTACGCATTTTACTCCGTCGGCGTTGCCGAAAAGCTTCAAAATTCTCATTGCCTGTTTGTTTATTGCTTCCATAGAACGTAAGAGAGGCGTTTTTTTGTCCAATGCCTCGCCGCCGTACGAGCAGAAAGCTGTTGGAATACAAAGCGTTTTATTTTTAATAAATGCAAATGATGTGGGATCCCATGCAGTGTATCCTCTTGCCTCAAAAGTAGCACGTAGTCCGCCTGACGGAAACGAAGATGCATCAGGCTCGCCTTTAATAAGCTCTTTGCCTGAAAAGTCCATTATAACTCTGCCATCAGGAGCGGGAGTGATAAACGAATCGTGCTTTTCAGCTGTTACGCCCGTAAGCGGCTGAAACCAATGTGTAAAATGTGTCGCTCCGTTTGCAACCGCCCAATCCTTCATCGCCGTTGCAACTGCATCGGCAACCTTTGTATCAAGTTTTGAACCCTCATCAATCGTCTTTTTGAGGGAACGGTAAATTTCTGTCGGTAAATTTGCTTTCATTACCCTGTCGTCAAATACCATACAGCCGAACATTTCAGTAACATTGCTCATAATAAAATCTCCTTTTTGAATTAAAAAAGCGGGCAACTCGTCTGCTCCTGACTTATATATCAGGGAAGCTCAGACGCCGTTGCCCGTTTAATAATTCATAATTTAATTTACCGCTCAAGCGGCACATAAAAGATAAAAGCGTCTTGATTAAACCAATCAAGACGCCCTTGCCTTATGCTTTGAATTATACTCTCGGTTTTATCGTTTTTCAAGATGCAATTGTGCACAAATTTCACCTTAATCAGAGTATATTTTTTGAACTTTTTAATCATAGCCGACACTCTTGACAGCAAAATTTCCTTGTGCTATAATCGAAATGTAATGAGCAAAGGCGTTCATTCAAACGGTTAACTCCCGTTTGAATGGGCGTCATTTTTTTATTTTCCCTTGAAAGGATGAATTATATGTATAAAAGACCTCCTTTAGAGGGTGAAGTCAGAATTCCTTCGGGCTGTGCAATATCTGCAGTTATTTCTAAAGACGGAAATAGATTTTGCGGCGAAGGAATAATTAAAAGTATGATTCCCATGCATGACCGTTCCAACGGATTGGGCGGTGGATTTGCCGCATACGGAATATACCCCGACTACAAAGAGTTTTATGCATTTCATATTTTCTATAATGACAATTCTGACCGTATCCAGTGCGAAAATTTTCTTAAGGACGGCTTTGAAATTGTAAAAGCTGAAAATATACCGATTAAAAAAATTCCCGAAATCACAAATGTTCCGCTTATTTGGCGGTATTTTGTAGCACCCTTAAGTTCTGTACTTGCAAGACTTCAAATTGATGAAAAGGAATATATTGCAAGAACCGTTATGAGAATAAACACTCAAATCGGCGGAGCTTATGTTTTCTCCAGCGGGAAAAATATGGGGGTGTTCAAGGCTGTCGGTTTTCCGGAGGATGTCGGTAGGTTTTACCGCCTTGACGAATACGCCGGTTATATGTGGACAGCTCACGGTAGATACCCTACTAATACACCCGGCTGGTGGGGCGGCGCACATCCATTTGCCCTTTTGGATTATTCAATAGTACATAACGGTGAGATTTCATCATACGACGCAAACCGCCGATATATTGAGATGTTCGGCTACAAATGTACTCTTCAGACTGATACGGAGGTAATAACCTATATTGCTGATTATCTTTTGAGAAAACAAGGTTTAACTTTAGAAGAAACTGCATCGGTAATAGCTGCGCCGTTTTGGTCAACAATAGACAAAAAGCCTGAAAAAGAAAAGAAAGTATATGAATTTTTACGAACTGTGTATCCGAGTCTTTTGATAACAGGTCCGTTTTCGATAATACTTGGATTTGAGGGCGGTCTTATGGCTCTTAACGACCGCTTAAAACTTCGGTCTATGGTCTGCGCCGAGAAAGACAATATGGTGTATATTGCAAGCGAAGAGGCGGCAATAAGAGCTATTGCGCCGAATGTTTCGCAGGTGTACTCACCCGCAGGCGGAGAACCGATAATCGTTAAAGTTAAGGAGGGCAAATTCTGATGGGAATTTCATACATATATCCTGAATTTGAAGTCGTCAGAAACACAGCACGGTGCATAGGATGCCGTGTTTGCGAAAAACAGTGTGCAAACGGGGTGCATTTATTTGACCCCGAACTCGGCTGTATGACGGCAGACGATGCAAAATGTGTTGACTGCCAAAGATGCGTTGCACTTTGCCCCACCCGTGCCCTTAAAATTATAAAAAATGATTGCACATTCCGTGAGAACGCAAACTGGCAGGCGGATACAATTAAAGAAATATATAAGCAAGCAGAAAGCGGCGGCGTACTGTTAAGCTCAATGGGCAACCCGAAACCGTTGCCTGTTTATTGGGATAAAATTTTAATAAATGCCTCTCAAGTTACCAATCCCCCTATTGACCCACTTCGTGAGCCGATGGAAACACGGGTTTTTCTCGGTAAAAAGCCGTCAACAATCGAGAGAAAAGCAGACGGATCGTTAAAAACTGAGCTTGCTCCTCAACTTGAGCTTTCAATGCCTGTAATGTTCTCTGCAATGAGCTACGGCTCTATAAGCTACAATGCACACGAGAGCCTCGCCAGAGCCGCAAAGGAGCTTGGCATCTACTACAACACAGGCGAAGGCGGTCTGCATGAAGATTTTTACTGTTACGGCGAAAATACCGTTGTGCAGATAGCGTCTGGTAGATTCGGCGTGCACGAGGAGTATTTAAGCACAGGTGCGGCAATCGAAATTAAAATGGGTCAGGGCGCAAAGCCCGGCATCGGTGGTCATCTTCCGGGAACTAAAATAGTAGGAGATGTTTCAAGAACAAGAATGATACCCGAAGGCTCGGATGCAATATCCCCTGCTCCGCATCACGATATTTATTCAATAGAAGACTTAAGACAGCTTGTTTTTTCGTTAAAGGAAGCCACAAATTACAAAAAGCCAATAATCGTAAAAGTTGCAGCAGTACACAATATTGCAGCAATAGCCAGCGGTATTGCACGCAGCGGTGCTGATATTATTGCCATTGACGGTTTCAGAGGAGGAACGGGCGCCGCACCCACAAGAATCCGTGACAGTGTTGGAATACCAATTGAACTTGCATTGGCAGCAGTTGACCAAAGACTTCGTGACGAGGGAATAAGAAACAATGTATCCTTAATTGCAGGTGGCAGTATCCGCTCTGCCTCGGACATTGTAAAAGCAATTGCTCTCGGTGCGGATGCGTGTTACATTGCGACATCGGCGCTCATAGCATTGGGCTGTCACCTGTGCCGTACCTGTCAAACGGGCAAATGCAATTGGGGTATTGCAACTCAAAGACCCGAGCTTGTTAAAAGACTTAATCCCGACATCGGCAGTGAACGGCTTGTTAATCTGCTTACCGCTTGGCGGCACGAGATAATGGAGCTTATGGGCGGAATGGGTATTAACTCAATTGAAGCGCTTCGCGGTAACCGACTTATGCTGCGAGGAATAAATCTTACGGAAAAGGAGCTTGAGATTCTCGGTATCTCACACGCAGGAGAATGAAAAGAGTATTTGCACAGGAGGTGTCGTTTAATGCTTATTAACGCTAAAGAACTTGATTACTCCGCACTCAATCAAAAAATAAGAGAAGCAGACGGCGACTGTAATATTTCAGAATGTTTGGGACAGCGTTTTATCGGCGCAGGAATGTCCGATAAACACATTGAAATAAGCGGTATTCCCGGTAACGCTATGGGCGCATATCTCAACGGCGCTGAAATCACTGTTAACGGCAACGCTCAAGACGCAGTCGGCGACACTATGAACAACGGTAAAATTGTCATTCACGGCAGTGTCGGTGACGCCGTAGGCTACGCAATGCGCGGCGGCAAAATTTATGTAAAAAACAATGCGGGCTACCGTGCAGGTATTCACATGAAGGAATATAAAGAGAAAAAACCTGTAATGGTTATCGGCGGAAGAACAGGAAGCTTTTTAGGCGAATATCAGGCAGGTGGACTGATAATTATTCTTGGTATGAACAAAGGGCAAACGCCGACTGTAGGCAATTTTCCCTGTACAGGTATGCACGGCGGAAAGGTTTTTCTTAGGGGTGACGTAAACGGTATTACCCTGCCCAAACAGGTTTCTGTAAGAGCTGCAACGAATGAAGATATTATGGAAATAAAGCCGTATATAAATGAATTCTGCCGCCTATTCGGTTTTGAACAAGAGAAAATTATGTCCGAAAAATTTACCGTTATTTTCCCCGACAGTAAAAATCCGTATAAACAGATGTATGTTCAAAACTAAATTTTACTTTGTAACAAATAACCCTGAAAGTGAATTTTCAGGGTTAAAGTTTTATAAACAATATTGACAGCAAAAACTGAGGGTGATATACTGTTTTTAATCCCGAGTAAAACAGTCGGAATAATCGGAGGTACTTAACATTATGAAAATCTACACATCTGCCGATGAACTTATCGGAAAAACTCCCCTTTTGGAGCTTACTCACATTGAAAAAAAGCTCAATTTGAATGCAAAAATTCTCGCAAAGCTTGAGTATTTTAACCCCGCAGGCTCTGCTAAAGACAGAGTTGCAAAGGCTATGATTGACGATGCAGAAAAAAGCGGCAAGCTCAAAAAAAGCTCGGTAATTATTGAGCCGACATCGGGTAATACAGGAATTGGTCTGTCGTTGGTTGCCGCCGCAAGAGGTTACCGCATAATTATTGTTATGCCTGAAACTATGTCCGTTGAGCGCCGTCAGATTATGAAAGCCTACGGTGCGGAATTGGTGCTTACAGACGGTGCAAAGGGTATGGCGGGGGG
>DERX01000095.1:0-11174 GCA_002361875.1 Ruminococcaceae bacterium UBA3329 | reverse complement strand
GTATGGCGGGTGCAATTGAAAAGGCAGACGAGCTGTCAAAAGAAATTCCGGACAGTTTTGTTGCAGGTCAGTTTGTGAATCCTGCAAACCCAAAGGCACATTTTGATACAACAGGTCCTGAAATTTATGAGGATACTGACGGAAATGTGGACATTTTTGTAGCTTCTGTCGGCACAGGCGGCACAATAACGGGCGTCGGTGAATATCTGAAATCTAAAAACCCGAATATAAAGGTTGTTGCCGTTGAGCCATCCGGCTCTCCCGTGCTTTCGGGCGGCAAAGCAGGTGCACACGGTATTCAGGGTATAGGCGCAGGATTTGTTCCCGATGTTCTCAATACGGAAATATACGATGAAATCATTGCTGTTTCGGACGACGATGCGTTCAAAACAGGTAAGCTTATAGGCAGGAGCGAGGGTGTCCTTGTGGGCATTTCCTCAGGTGCGGCGGCTTTTGCAGCAATAGAGCTTGCAAAGCGCCCTGAAAACAAGGGTAAAAACATAGTTGTGCTTTTGCCTGACACGGGCGACAGATATTTGTCCACTCCCCTGTTTGCGGACTGATTAAAGTTAATCGGCACCCTATTTGGAGGTGCCGATTTTTAGCATTATATAATGAGGTAAAAAATATGATGATTTCAACAAAAGGCAGATATTCACTGAGGGTTCTTATTGATCTTGCAGAGCATTTCGGCGATGGGTTTATTCCTATGAAAGAGATTGCGGAAAGACAGGGAATATCACTTAAATATTTAGAGCGGTTTATCCCCCTGCTGTCAAAAAGCGGATTTATTGAGGGCGTGCAGGGCAAAGGCGGCGGATACCGACTTAAAAGAGCGCCCGAAGATTACACAGTCGGTGAAATTCTTCGGGTTGTTGAGGGTAATTTCGCCCCTGTTTCCTGTCTTGAATGTGGGGCAAAGCCGTGCGAACGGGCAAATGAGTGCCGCACAATTTCAATGTGGAAAAATCTGCAAAAAACGGTAAACGAATACTTTGACGGCATTACTCTTAAAGATTTAATGCGTGATTCAGACAGAATTTCGTAATACGATTTATTTTAGGAATTGCTATTTTTGTGAAGTAATGATAGAATAAGTTAATGCTTATGAATGGAGCAATACTCAAATGAGTTATACCATTGAAAAATTGGATATTAAAGATTACAAAAAATGCAACAATATATGGAATATGTCTGCCTGTGAGTTTACGGAAAAATTCCGTAAGGAAATTGAGTCAAACAACCGTGTAGTTTTTATTTATAAAGAAAAGGGTAAATTTATAGGTGAAATTGCTTATGTATTTGATATGAATGACAGTGACTATACAATACCCAACAAACGGATATATATTTCACGCTTAATCGTAAAATCCACTCACAGGAATAAAGGAATCGGCGGTATTTTGATTGACTATATTCTGAATGAAGTTAAGCAAATGGGATACAGTGAAGCGACAATCGGCGTGGATAAAGATAATCTGCCGGCTTTGCACCTTTACAGGAAAAAGGGATTTTACAAGATAATTTTCGACGGAAAAGACGAATACGGTGAATTTTACAAATTATTAAAAGTATTATAATAAGCTTTATTAAAAGAGGTATTTCGTATGAGTATGAAAGAAAAACTGCACACCCGTGAGCTTTATTTACCTGATGACGACGAAATAATGCAGGAACAGCTTATGTGTCTTGACAGGCTGTACGATTTTAATATGACACGACCTACAGAGCTTTCAAAGCGTGAGGAAATGCTTAAAGAAATGTTTGCGGAGATTGGCAAGGACTGCTACATTGAACCCCCTCTTCACTCGAATTGGGGCGGTAAGCACTGCCATTTCGGCGACTGTGTGTACGCCAATTTTAACCTGACATTAGTTGACGATACGCATATTTACATAGGTTCAAACACAATGATAGGCCCTAATGTCACAATAGCAACGGCAGGTCACCCCATTTTACCAGAGCTTCGTGAAAAAGCGTATCAGTACAATGCCGCTGTTCACATAGGCAAAAACTGCTGGCTCGGAGCGGGTGTAATTGTTCTGCCCGGAGTTACAATAGGCGACAATTCGGTTATCGGCGCAGGCTCGGTTGTGACAAAGGATGTTCCCGAAAATGTCGTTGCGGTCGGCAACCCCTGCCGAGTACTCCGTGAAATAGGCGAAAGGGACAGAGAATACTACTTTAAGGATTTAAAAATAAAGCTTTGATAAACAAAGAAATAACATAAAAAGGTTGACTTGATTTACTTTCAAGCCAACCTTTAGTATTATGAAATACTTATTTTACTTTTCGGGTTTGATGCTGACATCGCCCGAAAACAGAGTTTCAATTTCGCCGTTGTCTTTTTTCACTACAAGATTACAGTTTTCGTCAATATGAATAGCAGTTGCAGACTCAGACGAATTTTCACGGATTATGTTTATTTTTCTGCCGTCAAGGTAAGAATTTTCTCTGTACCTGTCGATATAGCCTAAATCTTCACCCTGAACCATTCTATAAATTCGGCAAACAATTCCGCCAATTAAATTTTTCTTTTGCGTTTCATTGCAATTTCTTTCAAAAACGGTTGTAACAATATCAGATATTTCTTTTGGAAATCCGTTTTCGGGTTCTTTTAAGTTTATGCCTATGCCGATAACTGCATAATTCCATGTGTCACTTTGAGAATTTACCGACCCTTCGGTCAATATTCCGCAGACTTTTTTACCGTCGATGTATATATCGTTTACCCATTTGATTTTTACATCTCTTTGCGTTACCGTTTTAAGCTCGTCAAGCACGGCAACAGCCGCCATAACGGTTAATTTTTTTGATATTTCCGCGGAAATATTATTTTTCAACAGCAGTGAAAAATAAGCACCCGTACCTTTAGGCGAACAAAAGCTTTTGCCTGTTCTTCCCCTGCCCGCCGTCTGCATTTCAGCAGTAACAACGGTTAAATCGGGGCGCTTTTCCCAGTTCTCTTTTATGTAATTATTTGTTGAATCTATTTCTTCAAAGCTTATAAAATTGAATTTATCAATAATATCCTTCACAATGCCACTTCCTACGATTTTAAGGACGGACTTGAATTTAAGCCCGTCCTATTTTTACTTTATATATGCCAAATATCTTTACAGTACTCTTTAATTGTTCTGTCAGACGAGAATTTGCCCGCATTGCACATATTAAGCCAGCATTTCCGGTAAAAGGCCATTTTATCCTTGCAGTCGTTATTAACTCTGATTTTTGTTTTAACATAGTCGTCAAAATCAAGCAAAAGGAAATAATGGTCGGGTTCGTGCCAAGAAGCACCATCAAGCAAGGAATTATAAAGCTCTTTGAAAATCTTTGTATTTCCGTCGTTGAGAGTTCCGTCAATAAGAGAATCAAGCACACGCTTTATACGCTTGTCTTTTTCGTAATACTCCTTGGGATTGTAACGCTCTTTAGTATCTTCAATTTTTTCAACCGTTGCGCCGAAAATGTAGTTATTTTCTTCGCCTGCCTCACGGACAATTTCAATATTAGCACCGTCAAATGTGCCGAGCGTTACTGCGCCGTTAAGCATAAGCTTCATATTGCCCGTGCCGCTGGCTTCCGTTCCCGCAGTTGAAATCTGCTCGCTTACATCTGCCGCCGCAACAAGCTTTTCAGCGTAAGACACATTGTAATCTTTAATAAAGACTACTTTAATGTATTTTGATACTTTTTCGTCTTTTTCAATAAGCTTTGCGACCTCATTTATAAGCTTGATTATGCCTTTCGCACGGGCATATCCGGGAGCGGATTTTGCGCCGAAAATAAAGGTTGTAGGCTCAAAATCGGCAATTGTACCCTCTTTAATCTCGAAATACAACTCAAGAATTGCTAGAATATTTAAAAGCTGGCGCTTGTACTCATGCAATCTTTTAATTTGAATATCAAATACTGTATCGGGATTTACAGAAATTCCGTCTTTAGCGTTTATAAATCTTGCCAACTGATTTTTCTTTTCCTGCTTAATTTTTGCAAAGCGTTCAATTACTGCCTTATCATCGGCAAATTCAGTAAGACCGTGCAGCTTATCAAGATTTTTTATCCAACTGTCAGTACCCAAAAGCTCGGTGATAAGTGCAGAAAGCTCCGGATTGCAAAGGTAGAGCCAACGCCTTTGGGTTATGCCGTTTGTCTTGTTTTGGAATTTTTCAGGGTAAACCTCATACCAAGATTTAAGAACGCTGTTTTTTAGAATTTCGGTGTGAATTTCTGCAACACCGTTAACATATTTTGAGCAAAAAACAGCAAGATATGCCATATGGACACGCTTGTCCTGAATAATATATATCTTTTCGGCGTCGGATTTTGACAAGTCCGTTTTTACGAGTTCTTTTTTTAGTTTCCTGTCAAGCTTTTTAATTATATCGACAACCTGCGGAACGGTGTCACGGATAATTTTCAAATCCCATTTTTCAAGAGCCTCCTGCATAACGGTATGGTTCGTATAATTAAATACTTTTTTTGCAATATCAAATGCGGCGTCAAAGTCAAGACCCTCATTTTCCGTCAGCAGTCTTATAAGCTCGGGTATTGAAATTACAGGGTGCGTGTCGTTAAGCTGAATTGTAACAAAATCGGCAAACTGTGTGAAATCTGTTCCGTGATACTTTTTATAATTCCTTATAATATCCTGCAAGGACGCACTTGAGAAAAAATATTGCTGTTTAAGTCGGAGTTTTTTGCCCTCATTCGTGTCATCATTCGGATAAAGCACTCTTGAAATGTCTTCAGCTCTGTTTTTCACAGCAACGGATTTATCGTATTTCTGTTCATTGAACATTTCAAAATCAAAGGGTTCAAGAGCTTCGCTCTGCCAAAGACGAAGTGTCCCGACATTGTCGGTTCTGAAACCAACTACGGGCATATCGTAGGGAACAGCACGGACGCTCATACCTTTAAAATCTACCCGTACCGCTTCGTCCTCGTGCCTTGCAGACCAAGGGTCGCCGTAGCGTGTCCAGTCGTCAACCTGTTCAATCTGAAAGCCGTCCGAAATTTCCTGTTTGAAAAGTCCGTATTTATAACGGATTCCGTATCCCATAAGAGGTTTATTAAGCGTTGCAGCACTGTCAAGAAAGCAAGCGGCAAGCCTGCCGAGACCTCCGTTACCGAGAGCCGCATCCTCTGTTCCTTCTAAAATATCAAGGCTTGTGCCAAGCTCTTTTAACTCATTTTCGACATCATTCAGCAGTTCTTTTGCGGCAAGATTATTAAAAACTAATCTACCTACAAGAAATTCAGCAGAAAAATAGTAAGCACATCTGCCCGAAATATGCCTTTCCTTGCTTTTCTTCCAATTATCTGCAATTGTTGACAAAAAGGCTGCTGAAATTACATCGTGCAATTCAAAATGCTTAAGTTCATTCAGTTCTTTTTGATATTTTGACTTAGAAATTATTTTTGCATCTTTAATTATTTTTGACATTTTTACCACCCTGTAACCGTTTATAAAGATTAGTATAATATCTAATCTTTTCAGCAAGTGAATCCGAAAGATAATCCTTTTCTGCTCTCCACTGCCAATTGTTTTCTTTCGTTGACGGTGTGTTCATTCTCGCTTCACTGCCGAGTCCCAGCAAATCCTGCATTGTAACTATTGCGATATTAGAATTTGAGCTCCAGCAGGCACGCATCATTCCCCAATTGTACCCCTCACGCCTTGTAAGTCCTAAATAATCCTTTGCTCTTTTTCGCGTTTTTCTGTCTGCATTTTTCATATAACCGATAATTGTATCGTTATCGTGAGTACCCGTATAACAAACGCTTTTGGGAGTTATATTGTGAAGAAGATAATCACTGTCACAGTCGGAATCAAAGGCAAATTGCAACACCTTCATTCCGGGGTAACCGCTTTGACGAAGCATTTTCTTAACAGCAGGTGTTAAAAAGCCTAAATCCTCAGCAATTATGCTGATTTTGCCCAAAGACTTTTGAACGGACTTGAAAAATTCAATTCCGGGGCCCTTTTCCCATTTACCGATTTTAGCGGTTGTTGATTCGGCAGGAATACTGTAATAAGATTCAAAGCCTCTGAAATGGTCAATTCGAACGGTGTCAACCATTTTCATTATATGTGAAATACGGCTTTTCCACCATTTATAATCGTCCTTCTTCATTTCATTCCAATCGTACAGCGGATTTCCCCAAAGCTGACCGTCTTCTGTAAATGCGTCAGGCGGACAGCCCGCCACATTGGTAAAATTACAATTTTCATCGATTTGGAAAAGGCCTGTATTTGCCCAAACATCGGCAGAATCCCCTGCGACATAAATCGGAATATCCCCTATTATAAAAACACCGTTGCCGTTTGCATAGGATTTAAGTTTATTCCACTGACTGAAAAATTCATATTGAACAAATTTCCAGAATGCTGTTTCATCGCAATGCTTTTCGTTAAATTCTTTTAATGTGTTTTCATCACGTTTTTTGTATTTATCTTCCCACTCGTACCACGGCTTACCGTGGTTTACAAATTTGAGTGCCATATAAAGTGAATAGTCGTTAAGCCAATAAGAGTTTTCATCACAAAATCGAATATAATCGTCAGTTTCGCTAAACCGTGAAAACGCAGTCTTTAAAACAGGTATTCTGTTCTCAAAAAGCAATGAATAATCAATCTTTGTTTCGGAGTCACACCACTTTTTGTTTGCATATTCGCTTTTTTTTAGAAGTCCGTCCTCTGAAAGCTTGTCCAAATCAATAAAATAAGGATTGCCTGCAAAGGTCGAAAAAGACTGATAAGGGCTGTCGCCGAAACCGGTTGGGCAAAACGGCAAAATCTGCCAATAATACTGCCCTGCACTCTTTAAAAAATCCACAAATTTATATGCCTCTTCACCGAAAGTACCTATTCCGTAAGGACTCGGTAAAGATGAAATGTGCATAAGCACACCGCTTGTTCTCATAACATCACAGCCTAACTCTGAATACTAACGAATAATATATTATTTTTTGCGGAAAAAGTCAATCGCATATTAAATTTTCACTGACTTTATCAAAAATATGAATTTTATCCGCATCAACGGTTAATTCACATTCCGTATCGTTATGCACAGAAAATGTTGTAGGCACTTTTGCCGTTATTTTTTGATTGCCCAATTTACCGTAAAGGAAATAATCCGAACCAGTCATTTCAACTATATCAACATAAACACGAATTTTTTCCGTATATTTTTCACTTGCATATTCATTTTTTATATGCAAATCATCGGGACGGACACCCAAAATTACATCTTTATTTCTGTAAAGAGAAAGTGAATCGTACATTCTTTCGGGCAATTTTATTTTGAAATCATCTGAAACTGCAAAATAACTGTTTTTTATAACCTCAATGCGTGTATCCAAAAAATTCATTTGAGGAGAGCCTATAAACCCAGCAACGAACATATTTTTCGGGTGATTATAAAGAACGCTCGGTGTGTCAAACTGCATTACCTCGCCTTTTCTTAACACAACAATTCTGTCAGCCATTGTCATAGCTTCAGTTTGGTCGTGGGTGACATACACAAAGGTTGTCTGTAATTTTCGGTGAAGAATTGAAATTCTGTTTCTCATTTCAGTTCTGAGCTTTGCGTCAAGGTTTGAAAGCGGCTCGTCAAGAAGAAATACAGACGGCTCACGCACCATTGCACGCCCGAGGGCAACCCTCTGCCGCTGTCCTCCTGAAAGCGCTCTCGGCTTTCTATGCAAATACTCTTCAATATCGAGCATTTTTGCCGCTTCTTTTACCTTTCTGTCTATCTCGTCTTTAGGCACTTTCCTGTTTTTTAGACCAAATGCCATATTCTTATAAACGGTCATATGAGGATAAAGAGCGTAGCTTTGAAAGACCATCGCAATATCTCTGTCTTTAGGTGACACATCGTTGACACGCTTGTCCCCTATATAAAGATTTCCGTCGCTTATTTCTTCAAGTCCTGCTATCATACGAAGAGTTGTGGATTTTCCGCACCCTGACGGACCGACAAGAATAATAAACTCCTTATCGTTGATTTCAAGATTCAAATTATCAATTACCGTTATGCCGTCTTCATAAGTTTTTCTTATATTTTCAAGTTTAATTGTCGCCATATTTTCACCTTAACCCTTAACTGCTCCGTCAATAACGCCCTTAATTATATATTTTTGGCAGAACAGATAGAAAATTACAATCGGAATAATTGCAAGTACAAGCATTGCCATAAAGCCGCCCCAGTCAATTGAGCCGTATGCGCCCTGTGTTGCAATTTGAATTGCAACGGAAAGCGTTTTATTTTGCGTACCGAGTAAAAGATAGGGCAGCAAAAAGTCATTCCAAATCCACATAGCGTTGAGTATTGCTACGGTAATTGATGTGGGCTTTAGCATTGGGAAAACAACAGTAAAAAATGTTCTCAACGGTCCGCAACCGTCAATCATTGCCGCTTCCTCTATTTCGTGAGGAAGTCCTCTTATGAATCCCGTAAACAAAAATACAGACATTCCCGAACCAAATCCGAGATATACGGGAATTATACCCAAAACAGAGTTAAGACCGAGTTTTGAACAAACACTTACCATTGAAAACATTATCATTTGGAACGGAACAATCATACTAAACAGGAAAAGATAATAAACACCTTTTGTAAATTTATTTTTTACTCTTACAATAAACCATGCCGCCATTGATGTAAAAATTACAATAGCAAGAACCGAACCGACAGTAATAATAAGCGTCCTTAAAAATGACGGTATTAAATCCGACATTCTTATTCCGTTTACATAATTTTCAAAGCCTACAAATGTATCTTCGTTTGGAAATTTAAACGGACTGCCGACAATATTGAATTTAGATTTAAAGGAATTGAGCACTACAAGGTAAATCGGAAACAAAAATACAACCGATAAAAACAGAAGAAATGCAAAAGAAATACCGTGATGAAGTCTTTTTCGGGAATTCATTATGCTTCCTCCTCTTTCCGTCCCGTTATTTTAAGTTGAACGAACGCTATAACGGCAACTATAATGAAAAATACAACCGCCTTTGCCTGACCGACTCCCTGATAACCGATTCTTCCGTAGAAGGTATTATAAATATCAAGTGCCAACATGGCGGTTTCCTTTGCAGGAGCACCGCCTGTTAACGCTAAATTTTGATCAAACAGCTTAAATGAATTGGTAATTGTCAGAAAAAGGCAAATAGTAACTGACGGCATAACCATAGGGATAATAACATTTCTTAAAACCGAGCGCTTTGACGCACCGTCAATCTGTGCCGCCTCAATAAGCTCTGACGGAACATTTTGTATTCCTGCAATATAAATTACCATCATATAACCGATCAACTGCCAATTCATCAAAAAAACAAGTCCCCAAAAGCCGTAGCTTGCATCATAGGTTATATCCAATCCGAATATTCCGAGCACAGCATTTATCAGCAAATTCCAGATATATCCGAGAACTATTCCGCCTATAAGGTTCGGCATAAAAAATACCGTTCTGAATATTTTTGTTCCTTTTATTCCCTTTGTGAGCAAAAGAGCCAATGCAAACGAAATCACATTTATGGTAATTACCGAAACAAATGTAAATTTCGTTGTAAACCACAAGGCATTCAAAAAGTTTTTGTCATTTGTAAATGCGGTTATATAATTTTTTATTCCGATAAAAACTGCGTTGTCGACTGTTGTAAATTCCGTAAAAGACAGAAATATACCGAGCAAAAAGGGAATTAAGAAAACAATTACAAACGCTGCCAATGCCGGCAACAGAAAAACAGGAAAATATTTTTTTATAGATTTTTCCATAAAATCACTCTCTACTTCAGCGGTAAATCAAGCCGGATACAAAATATTATTTGCTCTCCGCTGCCCATTTTTCAACAAAAAGCTTTTTAACATCGTCCCAGCTTTTACTGCCCTGCGAATACTGAAGAAGCGCCGCACCGAAATCATTTTTGAAATTTTGACTCGGGAAAACCGTAAAGTACCAAGGGATATTAGTCACATTCTTTTTATTTGTCCAAAGTATTACCTCTTTTGCAAGCGGGTCATCGGGAATTTCGCTTTCACTGAATGTGTCAAAGGGTGTTATTAAACCAAGTTCATTAGTAACAAACTTTTTGCCTGTATCGCTCGAAAACAGCCAATACATAAAGTCCTCAGCATTTTTTTGTTCTGTTTCGCTCGCTTTCGCATTTACAGCAAGGAAATTTTCCGTGCCTAAACAAAGTCCTTGATTTTCTTCGCCGTTAATTCCCATATAAATCGGCAAATACTTAATATTTTCGGCTTTTACTTTATTGCCCGAGATATTCTTTATCTGTGACCACGCCCAGTTACCGTTCTGAACCATTGCACATTCGCCCAAAGCAAATTCCGCCATTGATTCGTCAACGATTTTTGAGCCGAGAATTTTCTTGTCAACGGTTGAATTGTTGATATATAAATCAAAGATGTTTTTATAATTGTCCGAAAATTCAAAATTTATTTTATTGACAGCATTGCTTGTTAAATCAACATTATTTTTCTCAAATTCATAATAAACGGGAATATTCGCAAGGTGAGTCTGCCAACGCCAATCCTCACCTGTTTTAAGCGATGTTGATGCGAATACGCCCTTTATGCCAAGCTCACTTGCGTGCTTCTGCATATCCTCAGCAAGTGCCTTTAATGAAGCAAAGCTTTTTACATCGTCCATTGAATTAAAGTCAACGGCTTTGTTGCTGAGTGCAAAATACTTGTCCGTAATTTCTTTATTATAAATGATGCCGTAACCCTCAAGAACATACGGGATTCCGTAAACATTACCGTTTGAAGAAACAACAAGGTTTTTGTCTTTAAGATGTTTATAAAGCTCGGTGTCTTTCAAATCCGCGCAGTAGTCCTTCCAGTTTAGGTATCCTTTAGGACCGTTTATCTGGAAAAGCACAGGAGCTTCTTTTGTGCCCATTTTTGCCGCAAGTGTTTGTTCGTAGTTGCCGCTTGCTGCAGTTTCAACAATAAGCGTTTTTCCTGTTTCTTTTTTATAAGCCTCGGCAATTCTTTCATAAACAGGTGCAACCTCAGGCTTAAAATTTAAAAAACGGATTGTGTCTGCCGTAGTCTCCGTTTTATTGGGCGTATCCTTTTTCCCGCAGCTCGTGAACAGCAATGTAACCATTGATACTGCAAGAAACAGTGAAATAATTTTTTTCA
>DERX01000063.1 GCA_002361875.1 Ruminococcaceae bacterium UBA3329 | reverse complement strand
TTGAAGAGCGTCCATATATTCCTTTGGATTGATTTGTCCGGCATTAAATAAAAACTGATGCGTCGGAATTGAAAACAAAGGTTTTGTGAATTCACGGATAGACGGTATTAAAAAATCCTCGATATTCTGACTTGCCAAAATAATCGAGGAATCTTTTTTACGCACACGCTTCATAGCATTGCGGATATATTCAATTGCCGTCATATTTGTGAGGAAGAGGTACAGCTCGTCAATGCTGGCGGCTGTGTTGCCCTTGCCGAGAAGCTGATTGCTCATAAAGGACAGGATATTGAAAAGCATAGCATCTTTCAAACGTTTGTTGGTGTCGAGCAAACCCTTTACGCCGAAAACAAGAAAATCACTGTCGGTGATGTTACTATGTCCGTTAAAGTATTTGCTTTCTGCGCCTACACACATGGAGTGGATACCGAGGCACACCTCTTGCAAGGTTTCTTCTGCATAAAGGTATTTTCGGCTCTTATCGTAGGTCATAAATTCTTCTTCGCACAGCTTGTAGAAATCTTCCATAATAGGATAATCGGTGGATTTCATCTTGCTGTAATCCGTACTGTCGGTAATACCGAATCGGGCGTACAGCTTAGAGAGCAGAATTTCGATGGTGTCAATCTGACTGTCGCTGAAATCTTTATAGGCTCTGAAAAAGTCTTTCAAAAAAGCGATGTGCTGTGAAAGTTTTGTCACTTTTTTGAATGCTGCCGGTGCATCAAAGTCAATATCGTCTGAACCATCACTCCATGCTTTCGGTTCTAACGGATTGATGGTGTACTCGCCGGACAGGAAATCAATATAGCAGCCGCCGAGGTTGGAGCATATTTCTTCGTACTCGCTTTCGGGATCGAGGCATATAACACTCTTGCCGGATTCACGGATATTGGTGAGCATCAATTTTAAGAGATAGCTTTTGCCCTGACCGCTGTTGCCTAAAATAAGGATATTGCTTGTGGTCTTGTCTTCGGCTCTGCGGTCGAAGTCCACAAGGATGTTCGTTCCGAACTTATCTCTGCCGATATATATGCCTTGTGGGTCGGTCTTACCTGAAAAGTTAAAGGGATATAAGTTTGCCACCGAGCTTGCAGGCAACACACGCTCATACTGTGCGCCGAACTGGTTTGCGCCCACGGGCAGAACAGACAAAAAACCTTCTTTCTGCCGTAAGGTTAAGCGGTCTACTGAAATTTTGGAACGGGTAAGCTCCATAGCGATATCCGATTGCAATTCTTTGAGACCGTCCATGCTCTTGGCTTTCAGTTCGATAAACACGGAACAGTGGAGAAGTGGTTCACGGTTCTTGCGAAGGTTGGCAAGCAATTCCACAACATCCTGCAAGTTGCCCTCGGCTTCAATTGTTTCGTTTACGTCGTTGCCGCCTGATTTCAGCTTGTTTCTGCGAGTTGCGTTCTGAATGATTTTACGCTGTTCCATACTTTCCACAAGTCTGTGGTAAATACGGAGTGTTACGCCGCTGCGGTCGGCAAGCTGCGATAGAATGGCTTGTTCCTCGGTGGATGGCGGATATTCACGGATTACCCAGACACAGCGATAGCTATCACCGAGGACATAATGGTCGGAAAGAAATTTGACCGTACCGGGCAGAATCATATCGAAGAAGTCCTTAGTGCGGATTTCTTCAATTTGTTCGGGCGTAAGTTTCTTTTGCTTTTTCTTTATCATATATTTTCACCGTCCTTGTCAAAATCGAAAAACTGTTCGCCGTCTGTATCGGGTATTTGTTCGCCGTTCATACTTGCGTCAAAATACAACGCGAGAAAGCGTTTGATTTCATTTTTCTTCATACGATGCGTTTCAAATCCCTGTTCGGATATGACCTTTTCAATGCGGTTTGCCGTATCAAAAGTTTGCTTATCCTTTGTATTTTTAAGCCTTGCTATAAACAAAAACTGCCTTGCAGTCGCCATTTCCATTTGGATATGATCAAGAAAATCAATGTCCTTTTTAATAATCCTTCTGACTTTCGGATGGTGTTCTTTCGATAATCTCTCCTGTAAATATGATTTGTTATCATCAAAACACTCAGAGGAATCGGTACAGGTGATTTCAATATCAGGAACGGCGGACAGCACCATCATCAGATGGCGGATTTTGATTTCAATATTCACATGGGACAGCACCGAGATATTGGTGGGTGAAACGAGATAAAATAAAAGCTCGCCTTTATTCGTGGCGAGTCCGTATTTTGTAAAGGTTTTGATGCCGATTAAATCCTGCACCGAGCGTCCTTTTTTCTTTTTCTGTTGTTTTTCTTTGATTATCAATCAAGGTCATCTCCATTCAAAATACTGTTGCGTAGATATAAAGTAGCGTATCGCATATTTCATAAAGTCCATCACCGTTGTGTCATCCATACGGATTGTTAAAAAGCCGTAACACAAGGTCACGGCGGCAGGGACTACAAACCTTGTATGCACCAAAATCACAATAGATAAAAGTGCTGTAATACCCAATATACAAAAATCTTTCAAACTCCAAAGCCACAGATTTGCAGTGGCTTTTAAGTTTTGGGGATATAAATATTGTGTCATTCGTTATCACCTCGCAAAATAAAAAAGACACCGTTTGCATAAAACGATGCCTTTTTAACCTGTTTTATTGTTTTTAAAGTATCAAGCCTGCCGACTGCTCTTCATCTTCGTCAATGTCTTCAGAGTTAATAATATCCTGAATAACCGCTTGACCGTTTAAAATGAAAGCCTTTATATATTCTTTATCTACATCAATGGGTATTTCATTTAAACAATTGTCAATCAGTTCCTCTGTAATCTCGGGCAGTTTCATTTCTCTGTACATTTGACAGGCAGTATCATTTTCTTTAAGAAACTCACGAAAGAAGCGAATCAACCCGTCACCCTCACGGCTCACATTATCGGGGTAGCCTCTTGATATAAGCGCAATGTTGTTATCATAATTGGGAGCCATTGAAATAATTTCTCCGCTTTTAACATCCCGCAGGAATCCGAAATTTCCCGTATGCCTATCCATATTGTAACAAACGGAATCAAGCCAAATTATTTTCAGATACTGTTCTGCGAATTTCGGCGAAATATCATAAATCTTTTCAAAGCAGTCATTATAATCCTCGTTCTCTCCCATAATAGAGGAGATAGGCTCAAAGTTTTGCTTTGCGCCGTTGGTAAAGTCGCTTGTACGAATATATCCATCGTGCATTTCATAATGTGCCATATCTAAGCCCAGCTTTTCACCGAGAGTATAAATAAAAAGCTCTGAAAAATATTCACTGTCCGTTCCGCTTTTATACATCCACCATTTGCCGTCTATAAGTCGCCAGCATTTTTCATAGCTGCCTATATTAGTAAGCTCAGGTGTTCTTGAGGGTTTGCGCGAAAATCCGTTTGGGTCACCCCTAAGCGCAAGTGAATCAAAATAGTTTTCCTTAAAACGGATGTCTTCATACAGGGCAGTTGAGCCTTCCGGCTTAAACCAATATCGGTCTGTCACCGTTGCCGCATTGACGGATAATGCTGTCTGCGCATCATCAGCAGTGCGAAGACGTAAGGCTTTTTTCAAAAGCCGTGAATTTGTTCTGTGCGTGTCAATAGCACGGGAGGCAAGCCAGCCTTCCACGTACTTTGTTCTCTGCAAATACAAGGGAAGAAGACGTTCGTTGCATTCGGTGATTTCGCCATTTTTTACAGTAGCTATGATATTGTCTTCCAGCATAATATATCCCGTTATATTAAGCATATTTCTTGCCGCCTTTCTTTTAAGATTTGATTCCCGTATTCCTTCGGGGGTTTCTTTCAAAGCTTTCATTTCTTCTTGCAGTTGCTTTCGCTTTTCGACCTGCGACGTTATTTCTTCAAATTCAGAGGCCTTAATATATCTGCTCTTAAGCTTGCTGTTTTCCATCCATTGCAGATAAAACCGTTCTTTTCCGCAGATTATTTTCTTGGAGATATATCCTGTCGGCAGAGCTGAAAGTTCATTTTCAATTTGTTTAATACGGTTAGTAATATCTTCCATTTCGCCGCCTCTTTTCTTCCGTTTTATTTAATGATATTATAACCTATATTTACACAAAAATCAATAGGTTATGATGAGCACAGATAAAAAACTCTTTTATTTTACAGCTCTTGCTACACTGCGGCTTAAATTAACTGCCGTTGTAGTCGCATGAACAACGCTCATCATATTAACCTTAACGCTTGAATCCAGACCAAACTGCTGGGCAATTCTCGGCACTTCATTTGCCGCAAGCATAATGCCGAGTCCTAAAAGCATATTGTTGGGGAAAGTCAACAGCCCTAAAAACAGTAATGTTGTCTGCATAAATGCAGTTAAGCAGATTGCAGCCACCTGTTTCATCCACTGATTGAAACCGTCCGTATAGCCCCTCGGAACACTGAACATATATAAACTACCTACTGCCATTTGAATCAGAAGTATTCCCCCTCGCTTTATATTCGCAAAGAATATTTTAATAACACAGTAAGCAAACGCTATGAGAGCAAGCAAATTAAACAGATTAA
>DERX01000043.1:4628-5940 GCA_002361875.1 Ruminococcaceae bacterium UBA3329 | reverse complement strand
TGTCCTCTGGACACCCACGCATTACAGCCGTTTTTTATTTTTATAATCCTCGGTTTTAAAATAAATATAATCGCCGATTTTATGTCCTAACTTAATAACAGGCGTATACCACGGAAGTCTCGGAAGTCTGCCGACTGCCTTCAAAACCTTAATCTCTTTTAAATAAGGCTTTTTGCGGCAGGCGGTAATTACAATGCGAACCGTGTCGGCAGTAACTGCCTTTTTGAAAAGCGCATACCGCTTAAAGCCTACGGTCGTTCCGCTGACCGCCTTTTGCTCCTGTCCATCAAGGCTCCAATATATTTCAAAGCTTTCAATTCGCTGTGAAAAATCGCAATCCTCAACAAGTAAAACCTTGTCAATCAACTCGGGATTTTCAAGCTTAAGCGTAAATTCGTAAATGCCGCTTTCTTTTTCGGGAGTGTAAGTTCCTGTACCCTCAATGCACGCATTAAAATCAAAACCCTCTGACGCCCTCGGCGCATTGTAAGACGCAATTTTTGCAGGGTAAGACGTACCTTTCTTTATTTCTTCGCCGAGCTCCTTAAGTCTTGCAACATCAAATTCCGTAAAACGCCCCTCTTTATTTGGCGGAACATTTAAAAGGAGCAAGCTGTTGCCGCCGACAGAGGTATAATAAATATTAAGCAGATTATCCAGCGAACGGATTTTTTTATCCTGCTGCTTGTGGTAAAACCAACCGGGGCGTATTGAAACGTCAACCTCCGCAGGATACCAAATAAAGCTGTCATATTTTGATAAAAACTCACGGCTGCCGAGGTCTTCTTCAAGCACATCACTGCAACGGCGTTTCATTGCCTCTGCGTCTGTATTCTGTTGAGAGTTATCGGCAATATTCTGCAAGTCGAACGAAAAGCTCGGCACAACATTCCATTCGCTCTTACGGGCAAATCCGCCCTCATTGCCTACCCAGCGCACGTCAGGTCCGCAGTTTGAAACAGCACAAAGAGGCTGATATTTATAAACGGTTTCATAAATTCTCGGAAAATCATATTCCTGTTTCGGTTTGCCGTCCAAATGCGAACCGCAAGCCCCGTCAAGCCAAACGCAGAAAATATCACCGTAACGGGTCAGCAGCTCAGTTAACTGCGCTATGTAAAAATCATTGTATTTCGGCGTGCCGTAATATTCGCTGTTTCTGTCCCACGGGGAAAGGTAAACACCGAATTTCATACCGAATTTTTTGCAGGACTCGCTGACCTCTTTTACAATATCGCCTTTACCGTTTTTGTAAGGGCTGTTTTTTATTGAATATTCGGTGGTATCAGTCTGCCAAAGGCAAAAGCCGTCG
>DERX01000043.1:3956-4311 GCA_002361875.1 Ruminococcaceae bacterium UBA3329 | reverse complement strand
CTGCCAAAGGCAAAAGCCGTCGTGATGCTTGCAGGTCAAAATTACTCCCTTTGCACCGCTGTCCTTTAATGCAGAAACCCATTGGTCGGTATCTAATTTTGTCGGATTAAATATGCTCGGAGATGCTTTCCCGTCGCCCCACTCTTTACCCGTAAAAGTAGTCATACCGAAATGTATAAATGCGTGGTAGCCCGATTCGCAAAACAATTTTTGCCGTTCATTCGGAACCACCGATGTATATAAATCAAGTCTGTCCGCCATATTTTACTCCTTTATCGGCTCATAATTTACCAATTTTAATTATATAAATTGTAACATATTTAATATAAATCTCAATATATGCAAATATAAATTT
>DERX01000043.1:0-3724 GCA_002361875.1 Ruminococcaceae bacterium UBA3329 | reverse complement strand
CAATATATGCAAATATAAATTTAAATCCGAAATTTTTGTTTAGTTCGACAAATCTCCGATATTCTTTCTCCGTCTATTGACATTTTTATAAATATAATGTAAATTCTAAATAAAAAATACCTTACTTATCCGGCACGGTAAATTTATAAAAACGGGAATTTTATGATGAAAAAGAAAACTAAAATTATAACTGCGGCGTCCGCCGTTCTCGGCTGTGCTGTTGCCGCCTGCGGCGTTTTCGCCGCTTACAAGCATAAAGCAGAAGCCTTTACTCCGTCGCCTGACGAGTGGGAGCTTACATTTGAGGACAATTTTGACACATTTGACAAAACAAAATGGAAAGTCAATATGCACGGGGAAAGCAATATCCGCCGCGCCGCATACCATTCAAGCGATGATGATATAGTTTTCACTAAGGACGGAAATCTTCACATTCGCACTGTTTGGAAGGATGGTGTCCACGGCGAAGGCTGGTACACAAGCTATTTGGAGTCCAGCCAAAGCATCCACAAGGAATATGAATCAGACCCGAACTATAAAGGCTTTTCACAGACGGGCGGATATTTTGAAATCCGCTGTAAAGTACCGTACGCCAAAGGAATTTGGTCTGCATTCTGGCTGATGCCCGACAATGAAATTGCATTTTCTGAAAACGATATTCAGTGGAGCGGCGAGGACGGCTTGGAAATCGACATAATGGAATCGCCCAATGTATATCAGAAAAGCAAAAGAGCACAGAATCAAAATATTCACGTTATCCATGCCGACGGCTATGACGAAAAACTCAAAACAATTCGCTCAGACTCAATTCATGTACCGCATATGTACGACGAATTTCACACCTATTCACTGCTGTGGGACGAGGACAAATACACATTCTTTATAGACGGCAAAAAGACATGGGAAACAAAGCATATATATGAAAACAGGGATATGGGCATTTGTAAGGTTCCGGAATATTTACTGCTCTCTACCGAAGTTGCAGGTTCTATTGAGGACGGCAAAATCTATGAAGGCAAGGTTCGAAACGGAAATACAGGTAAATTAGAGGATTTTTGGTGCGGAAATCCCGCTGATAACGACAAGAGCAAATCCTACGATTTCGTTGTTGATTACGTAAGATGCTACAAAAGAAAATGAGAAAAAACCTCCTGCGGCAGAAAAGCTATGTCATAGGAGGTTTTTTCATATTTTGATGTTAAAAGATGTAAAGGGTCAGCCCTTTACAGCCTCTGAAATATCCAGAAGGCACGGGTAGCGGTACTGCGGAGCTTTGTCCTGCAATAATTTTTGCAGTTTAGGGCACACATTTTTATCTATTATGTATTTCTTTATCACAAAGCTTTGGCGCACTGTTTTAGTGAAATATGCTGTATCCATAAGGCAAAAATCGTTGAGCAGTAAGAAAACTCCCTGCTGGTATTTCATTAAATCGTTAGTCGGAATGTTCACAAGCTTTGCCGTGGGTGAAACTCCGTTTAAAAGTGATTCAAGCGTTTTTTGAGCGGACAAAAGCGGATTTCCGATTTCTGCCTCGGATTTACGCCGTGAGGCAAGCAGTTTTAAAAACTCTTCTTTCGATTCCGCACGCACAATGCCCACATTGTACCCCGAAAGCCACTCGTTGACTTCTTCTTCATCGGTCGTTGTGTCATCGTCACCGATGTCAAATGCAGTGTAAATCACAATATCGTCCTCAAATTCCGTACGCCCCTTCATTGCAAACGACAGCGCAACATAAAGACTTGCCGAAAAGTCGATAAACGGGCTTACATCAAGGTAATGCTGTGCAAATGCGAGCATTTTGTACTGCTTTTCGGGGTCGGGCGCGCCGTACAGCGTGGTGTAAACATCAATAAACGATTTTTTCTTTGTATAAAAATTATACAGCGCATTTGAGTCTATATGAGAATAAAGCTCATCACCCGAAAGCGCCTCTTTGCGCAAAAAGGTCGGCAAAAGCCGCCGTGACGGCGAGCAGATGCGCTCCCCTCGGTAAAACACCCCCGAAGAGCGCAAAAACGGCGTCAACAATTCTCTTTCAAATGCATCAAAAGAGTCAATTCGCACCTGTGCCACAGAATAGCTTACATCAAACGCATCCTGTAATTTTGTCCGTAAACGCCGGTGCATATTATTCGGTTTTATGTTCGGTAGCTCCATTAAATCACCTGTCAAATTCATATATAAAATTCTTTAAATATCATATTATTCTTTTATTTATTACGATTAAATGTTATCATAAAAACATAAAAAAGTAAACGGACATACATAAACAAAATAAAATACTGCCGAAAGCCAAACGCCACAGCAGTATCTTATAGTTAATTTTTGTTTGTAGTATTTATAAACCCATATCAATTGCCTTCCCATTGATATGCTCTAACATACTGTCAAATCGGGTTTTAAACACATCATGTGAAATGTCTGTTGTAAACAGGACGCAGGACTGATTAAAAAACCAAATCAATTCCGGTATCGGAAAGCCTGTTTCCAATGCTCTGCTGATCAACGACATTATTTCTTTCGGGAATATATCGCGTATTTCATCTGCATCTATTAAGCACTTAATAAGTGATTCTGCATCTTTTTTTGAAATTTCATTACACTGCAAATGCTGTTCGAGTAATTCTATAAAATTTTCTCAGTAACTGTCATTGTGCAATTCATCCGCCGAATTCCAAAGTCTATATAAACTGCTCATTTTTATCCTCCATCTCTTTTTATAAATAAGAGAATCACCCTACAATTATTTTTTATTAAACTGTAATTAAATCAAAGCTGTGAACAGCCGAATGAATTTACAAGTGCATTGATTTTCTCGCCGTTTTTGCACATCGGGCAGTCGTGCGCCAAGGTTGTTTTGTACCCGGGCAAATCGTTGGGGTTAAATGCAGAATTAACCTCTAAACCTTCAATCTCTTTAACCGTTGCGAAAATCGACGCAATGCCTATGGGGTGACCGCCGTAATAATTCACCGATTCAACCGCCGATTTAACGGTAAAGCCCGTTGCAACCGACGCCGCTACAATAAGCACGAATTTGCCGTTAATCATTGGAGCAGTATTGTCACGGAAGAAAAGCTGACTGCCTGAATTGTGCTCAGGAGTGAGAATATAAATCTCATTACTGCTGTTAATGTTCATATACCCCGCTTTTGTAAGCTCACTTGCAAGGCATGCCCCGATAACCTCCATACCGTCAAGACACAAAATCGTGTCAATCATTGTAGTGTGCTTATATTTCTTCGCAAGCACCTTTGCCACTGCCCTTGCCTGATTCAAATTTGCCTTGTTGTTTGCAATGTCAATATAATAATTTGAATGACCGTGCGCAGTTGCGTAATGACCCTTGTAAATTTCAAGCTTTAACTGAGGGTCGCTTGTTGTGATTTCAACCTTTTCGCCTAATGCCATAAAAATCAACTCCTGTTTTTTCTTTATTATATTCAGTTTATTATGTTAAAATTATTTTACAAGGTTATTTTATCATAAATGTAAATAAATAACAATATAATTTTTGTATTTAAAATTATTCATAAATTGAGGGTTTTCGGCGTTTAACTTTGGATTTTGCCTGTTTTCAGAATTTACCCGATTCAGAATTTAATTATTATTTTCTAAAAAGGGTTGACAAATCGGATTTTTTATCGTATTATTATATGGCACTCTTCGAGTGGCAAGTAAATATCGCGGGGTAGAGCAGTTGGTAGCTCGTCGGGCT
>DERX01000061.1:9778-10263 GCA_002361875.1 Ruminococcaceae bacterium UBA3329 | reverse complement strand
ATTCAACTTATTATTCACAAATTATGAGTATATAATGAATATTTATTCGGTTTTTTTCTTTTTGAAAACAAATATTTTGCTGAAAACATAGTTAAGAATTACAACGGCAACACTGACTGTAAGCTTTGAAAGCATACCTTTAACTCCTAATATTGTTTGATTAAGACCGATGTAAACCAAAAACGGAACTCCGAGCCACTCCAGCGCGCCTGTTAAAAGCCTTGCGGCAACGAATTTCCACAGCTCGGACAAAACCGCTTTCACCCCGCCCGTGCGGCTTTCAAAGACCCAAAGCTTATTGGTAACAAATGCAAAAAGCACTGCGCAAATCCAGGAAATCACATTTGCAACGGCAATCCCCGCAATTTCACTTTGCATTTGTATAAGCTTCGTAAGTATGCCGTATGAAATAAAGCTTACAGCAGTGGTCAGCACACCGAAAATAATATATAAAATTATTTCTTTGTACTTAATGAAAATGTCTT
>DERX01000061.1:9328-9528 GCA_002361875.1 Ruminococcaceae bacterium UBA3329 | reverse complement strand
GTTTGTACTTAATGAAAATGTCTTTTATTTTTTGCATAACCGTGCTTCTTTCCGTAGTAAATATTATGTTTGAAATTTTAGCACAAAAAATCATTATTTGCAAACTTAATAAATCTTCGCATATTTCTTGACAAAACAGCAAAAAGTTTGTATAATACCATTTGCAATTCAATATGCTGCTATGGCTCAGTTGGTAGAGC
>DERX01000061.1:0-9021 GCA_002361875.1 Ruminococcaceae bacterium UBA3329 | reverse complement strand
CTGCTATGGCTCAGTTGGTAGAGCACGTCCTTGGTAAGGACGAGGTCACCGGTTCAAATCCGGTTAGCAGCTCCAAATAACGGCAGTCCTTTAAGGACTGCCGTTATTATTTAAGCTCATCAAGAACAGTAAGCAGCCAAAAGAGAAAATCGGTCGCACGGTTTCGCCTGTTCTTGTGCCTGTAATTATATTAAAATATAAAGCCAATGGATTCAAAAACGAATCTGTTGGCTTTTGCCATTTCAAACACACTTTCTCATTTACTTGCTGTTTTTTTCTTTTGTTTATAATAATTAAAGTAGAACGCAAGCGACATAACCGTTGCCGTGAGCCAGCCTATGGGCCAAGCGAGCCAAATTCCTGTTGAGCCGAGACCGGTCCCCGAAAGAATTTTTGCAAGCACAACACGCAAAATCAAATCCGTAAAGGTTGCAAGCATAAACTGCTTCATTTTGCCTGCTCCTCTGAGGACACCGTCCGCAATAAGCTTTGTCGAAACGACAAAATAGAACGGAGAAATTATTTTCAAAATCGTAATTCCGGTTTTCATTGCCTCGCCCGCGTAATCGTTTATGAAAATGTGAACTAAATTTCTGCCGAAGAAAAAATATGCAACGGAAAAAACTGCTCCGATTAAAACGACCATTCCGACCCCTGCCCGAAATCCTTCGTGTACTCTTTCTTTTCTTTCTGCGCCGAGGTTTTGCGCCGTATAATTCGACATTCCCGTGCCGATTGTGTTAAACGATGTAATCACTAAATTATTTAGCTTTATCGATGCCGAATAGCCTGCAATTACGCCTGAACCGAATGTATTTATTATCCCCTGAATAATAATGTTTCCGACTGACACAAAGCTTTGCTGTAAAATGCTCGGAATTGCAATATAGGCGATTTGACCCAGTATTTTACAGGAAAACACCTTGTTTTTACCATCTGTCTTTATTGTTTTAAGCCGTTTGAATACAAAAATCAGTGCAAGAATACAGCTTACTCCCTGACACAGAAAGGTTGCCCAGGCAACGCCGTCAACGCCCCGCTTAAACACATTTCTTAATGCAGTTGTAAACAGAATATCCATAAAAATATTTGAAAGCGAAGAGCACATCAGGAAATAAAACGGAGTTTTTGAATCGCCGAGAGCCGAGAAAATACCCGTTGCAACATTATAGTAAAATACAAACAACAGTCCCAAAATGTAAATATCAAGGTACAGCTTTGAGTCCGCCATAATGTCGCCAGGCGTGTTTATAAGCCTTAAAAGTCCGCTTCCGAACAGCACGCCCAAAAGCATTAAAGCAACACACAAAATTCCGCTTGCGATTAAAGCCGTATAAACCGCCGTTTTCAGCTCCTTATATTTTTTTGCGCCGAAAAAGCCTGACACCACAACCGAACAGCCAATGTTGCAGCCGAATGCAAATGCCATAAAAATCAGTGTTATTTCATAGCTGTTGCCCACAGCCGCCAAAGCCTTTTCACTTACAAATTTGCCTGCTACGAAGCTGTCTGCAATCGTGTAAAGCTGTTGAAAAATTACGCTTCCGAAAAGCGGCAAGCAGAAATTCCGCAAAACCCTGCTCGGCTTTCCGACCGTTAAATCTTTGTTCATTAAAAATGCCTTCTCTTAATAAACTGTGCCGATTATCTCGGCATTTTTCCGAAAAATATTTTAGCACAAATATTTGAAATGTAAAGAAAATTTAATGTAAAGGAGAGAATAAAAAGTTAGTAGAGGCTGATGACCCGGGCGCCCGTTTTGTATATCTGTACTTTGCTGGTGATTTTTTGTAGGTTATGCCGTTATTCCCCTGCAAGGGGAAATGTCCGTAAAGCAGACAAAAGGGTCTTGGCAAAGCCGTAACCTCGGCATACCGTTCCCCCTCATCAGTCACTTCGTGACAGCTTCCTCATTGAGAGAGTTTTTGTTACCTATGAGTTGAGTACAAAAAACGGCGGGGTAACCCCCACCGCACAATACAATTTATTCAGTTTTTGCTTGCAAAATCCTGCCAAGCGGAGTCCTTTGAAAGCTCGCCGCCGTTTTGAAATTTGGCTTTTGACGCTGAATCGTTCTTTAAATATGCATCGAACCACGAAACTGCATAACCCGACACCTTTTCGGGGTCTGTTATACATGTTGTGTGCACTCCGCCCTTTAACGAAGCATAAACCGCTCTGCCTGCCGCTGCATCGTAAGCCGGCTTGCACCATTCAGATGACAAGACAACCATATCCGCCGTTCCTGTAAGGTAAAGTGCCGAGGCCTTGAGTCCCTCTGCCTCCTCTTTATACGGTGAGCCTGCAATTGACACAATACATTTTATTCTTCCGTCATTTTGAGCTGCATTAACTGCGCTTCTGCCGCCCTGTGAATGACCCGCCGCACCGATTTTTTCTGTATCAACCTTACCGCAAAAAATACTTCCTGTATCGCTGTTTTTGCCGATTATATAATCAATTGAGTCAATCTGCGCCGTGCCTTCGGCAGTCATCACACTTGAATCCGCAACAACAATGTAACCACCCTCGGAAATTTTTGTTAAAAGCTTGTCGTATGTATCTGTCGCACATAGTGTACCGTTCGCCCAGACAATAACCGGGTATTTTTTCGTTTCGGACTCTAACGCCGCAGGATAATAAACTGTTTTATTGCCGTCGGCAAGTGATTTAACTTCTGTGGGGACAGGCCTCGTTGTTTGAGGACGCGTTGACCGTTCAGTTTTTGCCTCTGTTTCCTTTCCCGTCCCGGAATCGGTTTTACTTTCTGATTTTATATCTGTTTCTTTTTCCGTTTTTGAATCAAATTTATTTTCTGATTTAGATTCAAACTCGCTTTCCGAAATTGACGGAGTGATATTAGTTACATCAGACGATTCTATCTGCGACTGAATCCCGTCGGAAGCTGACTGCGTTTTCTCGACCTGCTCATCTGTCTTTTCATCTGCATTTACCGTTCCTGCAGGGGCAGAAGGCTTATTTGAATTTTTATTATGAATTACAACAGCAGCTGCCGAAATAACAGCAACGGCAACTATACCTGCAATTAAGCATATAAATATTTTTCTGTGCTCATTTATCCATTCACGCATAAATTACCCTCGACTATTTATAATTTTCATAATCCTCAGTAATCGCTTTTCTTGCCTGTTCACGCTCGGACGGGTCAACCTGTGTGATTATTTTGTGGAGAACCGACGCCGCCTCTTCCTTGCTGAGTTTATCGCTCGCAAGCAAAATCTCCGTAACAGTAACAGCCTCTTTTGCCGTTACCCATTCACGCTCGGGTTTTATTAAAAAATAAGTGTTTTTCGACTCATTATATGCAATGGCATTTTGAGTCATATTGTTTGACTCGGCAATGTAATCCCGCAGAGTCTTTATGTCCCTTTTAATTGTCAGCATTGTTACGCCGAATTCATTGGAAAGCGCTTCAAGACTAAGCTCGCTTCCGTCAATAAATCTGTCGGCAATACTTAAAAGTCTGAAAGCCTTATCAGGTTTTTTACGCATAATAATTCCCCTTATATTTATATTGTATTAGCGGCGGCAGTGTTCCCAAGTGAATTTATCTTCTTATTTACCTGTCTGCCGATTTTTATATGCTCATTTTTCGTGAAATTCGGGTCGGTTCTTGTAATTTCGCCCGCTAATTCCTGCGTTTCGTTAAGGATTTTTGAATCCGTCATTAAATCCGCAATGCGAAGACGGGGAAGCCCGTGCTGACGGGTGCCGAAAAAGTCACCGGGACCCCGAAGGCGCAAATCCTCATCCGCAATTTTAAAACCGTCCGTTGTGGAGCACATTATGTTCATTCGCCGAACCGTGTCCTCGCTGCTCGAATCTGTAACGAGAATACATGTTGACATCTGCGTTCCTCTGCCCACACGGCCGCGGAGCTGATGAAGCTGTGAAAGACCGAACCGCTCGGCATTTTCTATAACCATTATTACAGCGTTCGGCACATCAACACCGACTTCAATTACAACCGTTGAAATTAAAAGCTGAATTTTTCCGCTCTTAAAATCAGACATTATTTCGTCTTTTTTCTTCGGAGTCATTTTGCCGTGCAAAAGTCCGAGGCTGTAATCTTTAAATACTGTGTTTTTGGCTTTTTCGTAATATTCCTCAACATTTTGAACGCCTGTGATATTCTCGCTTTCCTCAACAAGCGGGCAGACAATGTACCCCTGAAAACCTTTGTCGAGATAAGATTTTATATAGTCAAACATTCCTCTGCGTTTTTTGGAAGATACCGCATAGGTCACGGTTTTCTGCCTGCCGGGCGGTAATTCATCCAAAACGGAAACATCCAAATCGCCGAATAAAATAAGTGCAAGAGTTCGCGGAATCGGTGTTGCGGACATAACATAAACATGGGGATTTTTACCCTTTGAGCAAAGACCCGTTCTCTGCTTTACACCAAAGCGATGCTGTTCGTCGGTAATCACCAAGCCGAGCCGTGAAAATTCAACATCGTCCTGAATAAGCGCGTGCGTGCCGATTATCAAATCTATTTCGCCGTTTTTAAGTCTTTCCTTAATTCTCTTTTTGTCAACCGCTTTTGTGGAACCTGTCAAAAGCTCGCAGGTTATGCCTGCCGAGGCGAAAAGCGAGGTAAATGTTTCAAAATGCTGAACCGCCAAAACCTCAGTCGGCGCCATTAGGGCGGACTGTATTCCGTTTTTGGTGCAAACATAGACGAGTGCGGCGGCAACAGCCGTTTTACCGCTCCCGACATCGCCCTGCAAAAGCCTGTTCATCTGCTTGCCGCTTTGCATATCCGCCACTGCGGCCTTTACGGCTTTTTTCTGCGCATTAGTCGGCTCAAACGGCAGCAGTTTAAAATATTCGTCTGTATAGTCAATTTTTATCTTATTATCGGTTTTAACCGTCTTATTTGTGTTTTTAAGCCTCATTAGACTTAGCTGTAATAAAAACAACTCGTCAAAAATCAATCTTTCCCGTGCCCTTTGAAGTATCTCGGCGCTTTCGGGAAAATGAATTTGCCGGATGGCCGTGTCAAGCGACACAAGTGAATATTTTTCGAGTATATATGAGGGCAAAAACTCGGGAATCTCGGTTTTGTCGGCAAGCACATTTTCAAGTGCCGAGCGGATTTGCCGTGATGTTATCTTTGGATTTTGATGATAAATCGGAAGAATTGCCTTTGACTGCCGAACCGGAATAAACATAGGTGAAACCATTTCCCGTGCCGCATATTTGCCGAGAGTTATTTTGCCGTAAAAAAGATATTCTTCGCCGGATTTGAGCATTGACGGGATATATTTATTGTTAAAAAATGTTACGGAAACAATGCTGTCCCCATCGGTAACAGAGCCTTTTGCAATTAACATTCCGCCCCGCACTCTGTCATTTTTCAGCGGATAAAGAAGTGTTCCCTTAATGCAGACATTTTCGCCTATCGGACAGCGCTCAATCGGCAGAATACTGCTCCAATCCTCATAAGCACGGGGATAAAAGCGCAAAAGCTCACCAATAGTGGCAACGCCCAGCGAGCGAAATCCGTCAGCACGCACCTTGCCCACACCCTTAACTGTTCCGATGTCAGCTGAAAAGTTCATAATTACCCTCAAAACCGTAAGCTGAGGAGAATTGAATCCAATATGGTTTTAATTGGCACATTTCTGCCTGAGCTTCGTTAAAATTTTTGAAATACGGCAGTATTCCTGCAAATTTGTGCCTTGCTCAGACAAAAATTTGCTCGATTAAAACTGCTTGCACCGTAAATACTTGATATTCGAGTGCATTTTTATTTTTGATACCGCAGGTTTTCTGACGCAAATCAAGGTCGAAAGGACGAAAACACGCCGAAGAGCTGTATTTACGGCATATTGCATTCAACTCTCTTCAGCTTAATACAAATCATACGGAAAATGTGAAAAATCGCCGCTGAAATTATTTGAACCGAAAACGGCTCCCGTTCTGAACACAAGCGGTACAAACGGATGATATTCTACGAATACCTTATAAAAATCGGCGTAGGAAATTTTGCCTGCCCGCATCTTTGAATAGCTTTGCAATGCCTTATTTGGCTCTGTTTTTTCTGTATTTTCCGTTTTTTCTGCGTCTTCCGTTTTTTCCGTATTTTCCGGTTCCTTTTGCTTTTCTGCAAGAAGCTGTGACAAATCCATTGAATAATCAAGTTTTATTTCGCCGATATACATTTCGTAATTGCCCGACGCTATTCTTTCGCTGTAATCCTCAAAGGAAAGAGCTTTAACCTCAATGTAAAAGCCTGCTTGGTTTAGTGCGTCGGCAACGGCATAAGCCGCCGAAACACGGTATTTGTTATCTCCGTTTACAATAAGCGAGTATGACAGCACATATTTGCCGTTTGTAAGCGCCTTACCTGCAAATCTTGTGTAACCGCATCGGTCAATAATCTGCGCCGCCTTTTGCGTGTCACCCGAAAGCTCTAATTTGCCTTCCGTTATGGCTTTATAAACAGATGAGTTCGGATTGCACGGCACTTTTGAGGGTATTGCGTGCCCCTGATAGCACACCTTTGCAATATCTTCTGAATTTAACAGCACTGCAATTGCCGAGCGGATATTTTTATTAAGTCCGCCTATTTTTTTGTTAAAGCCTAAATAGACCATATTGTTAAGGTCGGCCGATGTGTAATTGCCGTGAAGTCCGGTGTAATTACAGTCGGCTAAATCGGAGAAATAAATATCTGTATTCCCGATTTTATAGGCATTAAGCGAAGAGTCCGATGTATTAACCGAGGTAAGCTCGACGGTCTTGCTCTCATCTGCGGTGCTTATAAGCTTATTTTCATAAAAATAATACTGACCCGAACCTATCGGAATATCAGTTTGCAATTCGGCAGTGTTTTCCTTAACTATCGGGAAAACGAGCTTTAGAGCAACAAAAGAGTCCTCAAAAGCAGATGTGAACACAACGCTGTTCCCGGAAACAGCAACTGATTCAACTGATTTCAGCGAATCGGCAAATGCGTAAGAGGTTTTTGCCTTATTAAATGAATATACAATATCATTCGGTGTAATATCCCCTGAACCGTGACATTTAAGTCCGCTTTTAACCGCAACCGTTGCCGTTTTGCCGTTTATGCTTATTGACGCGGCAACCAAAGGCTCGGCGTCATAGCTTGACGATACAGTAAAAAGCGGCATATACAAAAGCCTTGTAAGATAAAGATTTTCATAGCTTTTTGCAAAAAACGGATTTATTCCGTCTGCCGCATTATAGGGCAAACGCACATTACCGTTTGTTTGCGCAGGTGTATCGCCGGATAAGGTTGAGCTTTCGGAAGGAACATCGGCAGACGGCTTTGTCTGCTTACCGCAGGCGCAGAAAAGCAGTGATATACTCAAAAAAACAGATAAAATTTTAAGTGCTTTCTTCATACTGTCACCTCACGGTTACTGCCTTTGCTTCTGAACATCTGCCGCTTTTACGGTCAACCGTAAAAACACAGCCTTGAAAAAAGCAAGGCGTGTCGGCAGGCTCAAACATTGTTGTAAAGCCCGTACAAAATTTTCTTATTATTATTTCCTTTTTTATTCCGAGAACCGACTCTTCAGGGCCTGTCATACCCACATCGGTAATGTACCCCGTACCGCCCTCAAGAACACACGCGTCTGAAGTTTGCACATGAGTGTGCGTGCCGAACACAGCAGATACCTTTCCGTCGGCAAAATATCCGAATGCTTTTTTCTCACTCGTTGCCTCTGCGTGAAAATCAACAATTATTATATCGGTTTCTTTTTTAATTTCACTGCAAATTCCGTCAATCACATTAAACGGACTTCCGAAGCCGTCCGTCCACACAGTGCCGAGCAGATTTATTACGCCCACCTTGTACGCGCCTTTGTCTATTATCCCGTAGCCGCACCCGGGAGCGCCCTCGCCGTAGTTTGCAGGACGAATAACCGAAGCAGAATTATCCAGGTAATCAAAAAACTCACGACGGCGAAGCGAATGGTCGCCGCCCGTAATGAAATCTGCACCTGCGGCAAAAATATTCTCACAGGAGCTTTTTAACATTCCGTCACCGTTAGCGGAATTTTCACCGTTAACAATGCAGACATCTATACTGTTTTCTTTTTTGAATTTCGGGAGTGCCTGCATTAAAAAATCGCACCCCTGTTTCCTCACAACGTCACCGATGCAAAGGATTTTAACGGTTTCAGCCATATTTGCCACATTTCTATATCTAAATTTTAGCCCCGAAACAAAAAACTTGTTCGGGGCTGTTTGTTATTTTGCAAAATCTACTGCTCTGCTTTCACGAACAATATTTACCTTAATTTGACCCGGATACTCAAGCTCTTCCTCAATTTTCTTCGCTATATCACGGGCAACAAGAACCATTTTTTCATCATTTACCGCAACAGGGTCAACCATAATTCTGATTTCTCGACCTGCCTGAATTGCAAACGATTTTTCAACGCCGTCAAATGAAGATGCAATTTCTTCAAGCTTTTCGAGACGCTTTATGTAGTTCTGAATATTCTCACGCCTTGCGCCCGGCCTTGCCGCTGAAATTGCGTCAGCCGCCTGAACAAGAACGGCAACCACCGTTTTTGCCTCAATGTCGCCGTGGTGAGCGGCAATTGCGTGAACAACTGCTTCGCTTTCCTTATGCTTTTTAGCATATTCAACGCCGAGTTCAATGTGTGTGCCTTCCATTTCATGGTCAAGCGCCTTACCGATATCGTGAAGAAGACCTGCACGCTTTGCAGTTTTAACATCAGCGCCCAGCTCTGCCGCCATAAGACCTGCAATATAAGAAACCTCAAGTGAATGGTTAAGCACATTCTGACCGTAGCTTGTGCGGTAACGAAGCTTACCGAGAAGCTTTTTAAGCTCGGGATCAATGTTGTTAACACCCGCATCAATAGCGGCACGGTCGCCCGTCTGCTTAATTGTCATTTCAACCTCACGGGTTGCCTTTGCGTACATCTCTTCAATTCTTGTCGGGTGAATTCTGCCGTCCTGAATCAGCTTTTCAAGAGTAAGCCTTGCAATTTC
>DERX01000074.1 GCA_002361875.1 Ruminococcaceae bacterium UBA3329 | reverse complement strand
ATTTTTACTTTTTCACTATTCACTAAATCATTCAAGTCGATTTTTATTTTCACAGATAATCCAAAAGTTTTTATAGACATTTGGCTTTTGGTTTGATACAATATTATGAGGAAGTGACAGCGTGCAATCACGCTATCAAATTATATGTCCTTCAAAATTTGTCTGTGGCAAAATTTTGAGATGGACGAAATTACCATACACGCCTTATCCGGCCATAATAAGTGCGTGTGGTTTTTAGTGTTTTGTGTGGCCGGAAAGGCTATGGTAATTATGAACAATTCGTCATACAGCAAAAATCTTTCTCTTATGACTGAGCTTTATGAGCTTATTCAGGCAAACGGCTGGCTTCTCAGCGGCAAGGGTGAAGAAATAGCTTATTTCGATTTATATTTCAGAAAAGTGCCTGATAAGGGCGGATTTGCAATATTCGCAGGTCTTTCACAAATTATTGATTATATTAACAATTACGAATTTAAGGAAGAGAATTTGGAATACCTCAGCACACAGGGCTGTTCCGATGAGTTTATTGATTATCTGCGAAATTTTAAATTTACGTGCGATATTTGGGCAGTTCCCGAGGGCACGCCTGTTTTCCCGAATGAGCCTTTAATAAAGGTAAGAGGGCCGATTATTCAGGCACAGCTCCTTGAAACGGTGCTTCTTGTATTTATGAATCAGCAAAGCCTTATCGCCACAAAGGCAAACAGGCTTGTGCGTGCGGCAAAGGGGACTAATGTTGCTGAGTTCGGCACTCGCCGTGCAACGTCTTTTGACGGCGCACATTTCGGCTCACGTGCGGCATATATCGGCGGATGTGTGGGCACATCGGGGCTTCGCCAGAGCAAAACCTTTGACATTCCGTCTATCAATACAATGATTCACTCTTGGGTTGAAATGTTCGACTCGGAGTATGAGGCGTTTTGCGAATATGCACGTCTTTACCCCGACAACTGTACATTTGTTGTTGACACTTACGACACAATCCGTTTCGGCGTTCCGAATGCCATAAGAGCGTTTAACGATGTTTTAAAGCCTATGGGTAAGCGACCCGTGAGCGTCAGAATTGACTCGGGGGATATAACATATCTTTCAAAAAAAGTCAGAAAAATGCTCAATGAGGCAGGCTACCCCGACTGTATGATTACTGCGTCAAATTCTTTTGACGAATATATAATTTCCGATATGGTTTCGCAGGGCGCAAAGGTCGACTGCTTTATTGCAGGCGAAAGGCTGATAAACTCTGCATCGTCACCGCTTTTCAGCGGAGTTTATAAGCTTTGCGCAATTGAAAAGGACAGGGAGATTATTCCGAAAATCAACCTTTCCGAAAATGTCAGCAAGATAAATACGCCACATTCCAAGAAATTTTACAGGCTGTTTGACTGCGACACGGGCAAGGCTATTGCAGATGTTTTAACTCTTTATGATGAAACAATTGACGAGTCCAAGCCTTATACGCTCTTTGACCCTGATTTTACATGGAAACGCAAAGAGGTTGAAAATTTTGTTGCAAGGGAAATGCTTGTTCCTGTATTTGTCGGCGGTAAATACATTTATTCCGAGCCGACGGTAAATGAAATCAGAGATTATTGCTCGGAACAGATTGACACCCTTTGGGAAGAGGTTAAGCGTTTTGAAAATCCCCATTCGTATTATGTTGACCTTTCCGAAAATCTTTGGAAAATAAGAAAAGAGCTTATTGAAAAGCATAAAGGAGTGTAATAAATGAACATTTGGCATGATATTAACAGAGAAAGAATCAAAAATAAAGCGTTTGATGTTGTAATTGAAATCAGCAAGGGCAGTAAAATGAAATATGAGCTTGACAAGGAAACGGGTATGTTAAAGCTTGACCGAGTTCTGCATACCTCAACCCATTATCCTGCGAATTACGGCTTTATTCCGTTAACCTATGCTGAAGATAACGACCCGCTTGACGCATTGGTGCTTTGTGCTGAGCAGATTGAGCCTATGACGCTTGTTCATTGCTATCCGATAGGCGTAATTTCAATGCTTGACAACGGCGCTCCCGACCATAAGATAATTGCAATTCCTTTCGGCGACCCGACTTATAACAGCTACACGGATATAAGCGAGCTTCCTTCACATATTTTTGAGGAAATCAAGCACTTTTTCAGGGTTTACAAAACACTTGAAAATAAGGAAACTGTTGTTGACGAGGCAAAGGATGCCGCTTGCGCAGTGAAAATCGTTGAAGATTCCATTGAAGGATACATAAAGAAATTCAGAAAGTAAAATTTAAATAAACCGTATTTTCTGACGGCAGGTTTTTCCTGCCGTTTATTTTTTTGCATTTTTATATTATTTTGCGCTAATTTATATATTTTTTTACCGATTTTTAGTGCGAATTTCAGCAAATTACGGCATTTTATTTTTCCAAAATTTTACTTTAAAATTTTTGCCTGAAAAATCAAAAAAAAGTATTGCTTTTTTCTGCTGTACAAGCTATAATATATTCACAGTGGTGGAAAGTGGTGGAATATTTCACTCTAAATTCACTAGAGTGGTGAATTTTTAAGCCAAAAATACTGAAAGAAAGGATATGAAGACGGTGTATTTTAATTATACGTACAATCACACATTAGACGCAAAGAACCGTCTTTTTATCCCTGCAAAATTTCGTGAACAGCTCGGTGAAGAATTTGTAATTTTTAAAGGCCCTGAAAAGTGCCTTTATGTTTACGATAAGGAAACCTTTGAACAGGTAAGCCGTCAGTTCATTAACCACCCCAACCGCAAGGTTCAGCGTTCATTTTTCAGTCAGGTTTCCGATGTAAGTGCGGACAAGCAGGGGAGAGTTACTCTTACTGCCGACCAAGTTGAGCACGCAAACCTTATAAAAGACGCCGTAATAATCGGCGCAGGTCAAAGAATTGAAATTTGGTCAGCCGAAGAGTATAGCGATGCAACAATCTCAATGTCACAGCTTGATGATATTGACGAGTTCATCTTCTGACGGTGGCGGTTATGGAATTTTCACATGTTTCGGTTCTTTTTGATGAAACCATTGAGTCGCTGAACATTAACCCTCGTGGGCTTTATGTTGACTGTACCTGCGGCGGAGCAGGGCACTCAAGGGCGATACTCGAAAGACTGACAACAGGGCACCTTGTCGCTATTGACCGTGACCCCGATGCTGTAAAGGTAATAACAGAACGCATAGGCTCTGACGAAAAAACGGAAATAGTTTTAGACACATTTGATAATATTAAAACTATTCTCGGAGGCAGACAGGCTGACGGGATTCTTGCTGACTTAGGAGTCAGTTCTTTTCAGCTTGACAATGCCGAGAGGGGATTTTCTTTCCATAATGATGCATTTCTTGATATGAGAATGAGCAAAACGGGAAAAAGTGCCTTTGATGTTGTCAACGGTTACAGCGAAAAAGAGCTTTCGGATATACTTTTTAAATACGGAGAAGAAAAATTCGCAAGAAAAATTGCTGAAAATATAATAAAAGAAAGAGCTGTTTCGCCGATAGAAACTACTTTACAGCTTGCCGAAATTGTAAAAAATTCATATCCGGCAAAATTTCGGCGCGACGGTCACCCTGCAAGAAAAACCTTTCAGGCAATAAGAATTGAGGTTAACGGCGAGCTTGAAATGCTCGGCGGTGCGGTACAGGATATGTTCGATTCCCTCAAAATCGGCGGCAGACTTTCAATAATCACATTCCATTCTCTTGAGGACAGAATAGTAAAAGAAAAATTCAAAGAATTTACACAAGGCTGTACCTGCCCCAAAGAATTTCCGATTTGCGTTTGCGGTAAAACGCCGAAAGGAAAAATAATAAATAAGGGCATAACAGCGGGTGAAAAGGAATTAAACGATAATAACAGAAGCCGCAGCGCAAGGCTTCGCACGATAGAAAAAATAGGGTAAAGGAAGAGAAAAATGGCACAGAATACAAGGTATAATATTGAACTTTTTGAGCCTGCCGCTCCGAGAATGACGAGCACAGCTCCGAAGCTAAAGCCAAACAATTCGAGACCTAATCTTAAGGTCGTGGAAAAGCCACGCTTGACTTCCGCTCAGGTAAAAGCACAGAATTTGCGTGCATTATTTAAAGCCTTAAGGATAGTAGGTATAGCGGCAATTTGCCTTTTATTTCTCGGAGCAGTAATATACAGCACCTTAAAGCTTGACGAAGTTAACCGCGAAATTGCGTCTATTGACAAGGCAATGAACATTGCTCAAAGCGAAGAGGTTCGTCTTGATATGGAAATTGATTCAATTATTTCTCTTGATAAGGTTGAAAATTATGCTGTCGGGACTCTCGGTATGTCCAAGGTTCAGGATTATCAGGTGGTTTATGTCGACCTTTCCTCGTCTGACAGAGTTATTATGGCAGACGGCAAAGAAACCGATGGCGGAAATGTAATAAATTCGGGAAATCAGTAATAATTATTAACTGACAGCAAGAGAGTTAAGTGTGCTTGACTCTCCTTGTTTTCGTAATAGGGTAAATTTGTTTTGACAGGAAATTTGAAAGGAGCAGCTTAAAAATGAAAAGAAAACCGACAAAAAAAATGGCGCTTAGGTCACATATCGCTTTTTTCGGACTTTCATTATTTATGCTTGCACTTATCGGAAATCTTTTTTGGCTCCAAATAATAAAGGGAGAAACTTACAGACTTAAAGCTGAACGCCAGCAAATGAGCGATACGGTGGTCAGCGCACACAGAGGTGCAATTTACGATTCAAATATGAAAGTAATAGCGCAAAGCGCATCGGCGTATCTTGTCTATATCAATCCGTCAAAAATTAAAACGGACAGACAAAAGGCACTTGTAGTTGACGGTCTTTCAAGTATTCTTGAGGTTGACCGTGATACTGTTTTGAAAAAAGCTGAAAAAACGGCAAGCGGCTATGAGAAAATTTTGGGAAAAATTGACCAGACAAAAAAGGATGAGCTTTCAGCGTATATTTCCGAACATTCCGACGATAAGCTCGGAACAATAATCGGCATTGACCCCGACACAAAGCGTTATTATCCGCTCGGCTCCTTTGCCTCAAGCATAGTCGGCTTTACAGGCGCTGAAGATGTGGGCAGGTCGGGTCTTGAGCTTTATTACAATTCGGAGCTTACGGGAACTTCCGGCAGAATTATTACTGCTAAAAACGCTCTTGCAGGCGCAATGCCTAATGATTACGAAACAACCTTTGACGCTTCGGACGGTAAAAGCCTGGTGCTTACAATTGATGAGGTAATTCAGTATTATCTTGAACAGCAGCTAACGCAGGCAATTGAAGAATGTCAGGCAAAATATGCTTACGGAATTATTATGAATGTTGAAACAGGCGCAATTTTAGGTATGGCATCAATGCCGGATTATAATCTTAACACGCCTTACACAATTGCGTCGCAGTCAGTGCTTGATGAAATAGATAAGGCTGAAACCGATGAAAAAAAGAGCCAGGCGCAAAACGATGCTCTGTTTGCACAGTGGAGAAACAGGTCAATAAGTGACTCGTATGAACCGGGCTCTGTTTTTAAGGTTTTTGTTGCCGCCGCAGGTCTTGAAGAGGGTATTATAACAACCGAAAGTACATATAATTGCACCGGTCAAATTAAAGTTGCAAACTATTATCAGCACTGTTTCCACAGAACAGCTCACGGTGTTCAGACTCTTCACGAGGCATTGCCGTATTCGTGCAATACGTTCTTTATAACTCTCGGACAAAAGCTCGGCAAAGAAAAATTCTTTAAATATTTTGAAGCATTCGGATTTACGAATAAAACAGATATTGACCTTCCTGCCGAGGCGACACCGAAAGAGGGAGTAACATATTACGGTGTTGACAAATTGGGCATTGCGGAGCTTTCCTCCGAGTCCTTCGGTCAGACTTTCCAGATAACTCCGATTCAAATGATAACTGCTATTGCTTCTCTCGGTAATGAGGGCAAGCTGATGACGCCTTATGTTGTGTCAAAGGTGCTTGATGCCGACGGAAATATTATAAAAGAAACAAAACCGACTGTAAAAAGACAGGTAGTTTCCGAACAGACGGCAAATACAATAGCTTCTCTTATGGAAGAGGTTGTAATATCAGGTACAGCCAAAAATGCTTATGTAGCAGGGTATCATATTTGCGGTAAAACGGGTACAAGTGAAAAGCTTACATCCAAAGGTGAAAATATAGCTTCGTTTGCGGGTTTCGCTCCTGCAAACGACCCCAAGATAGCAGTGCTGATAGCCGTAGATGAACCTCACGGGATAACAACGGGCGGCGGTGCGGCTGCACCTGTCGCAGGAAGAATTTTTGAAAATGTGCTTGCATATCTCAATATTACGCCTCAGTACAGCGACAGCGAAATTGAAAATATGACTATAATTGCACCGAATCTTGTAGGTCAAACAATATCTTCGGCGGCAAGTAATGCGTCAAAATTCACTGTAAAGGTTGTAGGCGCAGGCGATAAGGTTATTACACAGGTTCCTGCCGCAGGTCAGTCAATGCCAAAGGGCGGCGTAATTGTAATATACACTGAAGAGGATGCCGCAAGGGAAACAGGCACAGTTCCGAATTTGACGGGACTTTCGCTGACAGATGCGAACAGAACAGCCGTTAACGCAGGCTTTAATATTAAAGTTTCGGGTACAACCCAAGCATCGGAAGTTATAACATCATACAGGCAAAGTGTTCCTGAGGGAACCAAAGCGGAGCTTGGCACAACAATTACGGTTTATTTCAGATCAGACCAAGATGTGGCTGATTAAATATATTTTGAGGTAATATTATGAAACTTTCTGCACTTCTTAAAGGAGTAGGGGAAATATCTCCTTCGCAGGATGTTGAAATAGAAAATGTTACAGACAAATTATCGGAAGTAAAAAAGAATACACTTTTTGTCTGCATAGACGGTGACAGCTTTGACGGAAACGATTTTATACCTTACGCCGCCAAAAAAGGCGCTGCGGCGTTTATTTCCGAAAGGCAGGTAAATGCTGACATTTCAGTAAAAGTACCGTCTGCGAGGAAAGCACTGTCGGTAATTGCGGCAAATTTTTACGGCATTCCCGCAAACAAACTCGAAATTATCGGAATTACGGGCACTAACGGAAAAACAACAACTGCGTTTCTTGTAAAGCATATACTTGAAAATTCGGGCAAAAAATGCGGGCTTACAGGTACAGTTCAAAAATATACGGGCGAAAAATCCGTTTCGTCAACTCTCACAACGCCCGAGCCAATGGAATTGCAAAAAGCATTTTCGGAAATGCTTGAAAACGGCTGTGAATACTGCGTGTCGGAGATTTCTTCTCAAGCTCTTGCACAAAGCAGAGCAGAAGGCGTGCACTTTTGCGCTGCGGCAGTTACCAATATTACTCCCGAACATCTCAATTATCATCTTAATATGGAAAATTACATTTCGTCAAAGCTTTTGCTTTTTGAAAACAGCGATTTTGCCGTATTAAATATTGACGATAAAAATATATTCGACAGCAAAAAAAGAATAGCCTGTCCGCAAATAACAATATCTCTTAAAGACAGACTGGAAGATTTTTATGCTCAAAACATTGTGTCAACAGCTCTCGGCGTTGAGTTTGAACTGTTAAAGGATAAAATTTATAAGGCATTTATTCCGATTCCCGGTATTTACAATGTATATAATGCTCTTTGTGCAGTTGCAATTTGCACCGAACTCGGAATTGAAACGGGCGTCTGCGTTGATGCACTTAAAACCTTTGGCGGAGTTGAGGGCAGATGCGAAAAAATACCTGTAAACCGTGATTTTTCGGTAATAATTGACTACGCTCATACACCCGACGGGTTTGAAAACATAATATCCTCCGCCCGTGAGTTTACGAAAAACAGAGTTATAACCGTTTTCGGATGCGGCGGCGACAGGGATAAATCAAAACGCTCTGTTATGGGAAAAATTGCAGGCGAGCTTTCCGATGCGGTTATTGTGACTGACGACAATCCGAGGACAGAAAATCCCGTAAGAATAATTTGTGACATTTTGGAGGGCCTCGGTAAAACAAAATGCCATTATGCAGTTGTTTCCGATCGAAAGGACGCAATAGGACTTGCGCTTAATATTGCCGAAAAGGACGATACGGTTTTAATTCTCGGCAAGGGTCACGAAAAATATCAAATAACAGCAAACGGGAAAATTCCGTTTGACGAAAAAAAGATTATAGAGGAATTTTTAAAGCAGGACGAAAAAATATGGAACTCACATTAAATGAAATTGCAAACGCTTTAGGCTCTTCGGTGCAGAGCGATAAAATAATAAAAAGAATTTCACTTGACAGCCGCGACATCGACGAAAATACACTTTTCTTCGCAATAAAGGGCGAGCGCTTTGACGCTCACGATTTTGCCAAACAGGTATCGGACAGCGGTGCGGCGGCGCTTGTCTGTTACAGAAAAGTAGATGTTTCCTGCCCGGTAATTTATGTTGATGACACTAAAACGGCGCTTTTAAAGCTCTCGTCATATTACAGAAACAAATTTAAGAATTTAATTCTTATCGGTCTTACGGGCAGTGTAGGCAAAACCACAACTAAAGAAATGACCGCTTGCGTTATGGAGCAAAAATACAAAACCTTAAAAACCGAGGGCAATTTCAATAATGAAATCGGTATGCCGAAAACGCTTTTTCGGCTTGAAAAGGACACTGAATGTGCTGTAATTGAAATGGGAATGAGCGAATTCGGCGAAATTTCCGCTCTTTCAAATGCCGCAGAACCTAACTGTGCAATTATTTCGAATATCGGTGTTTCACATATTGAAAATTTAGGCTCAAGGGACGGCATTTTTAAAGCAAAGCTCGAAATGCTTGAGGGATTGAAAACAGGCTCGCCGCTTGTTTTAAACGGCGATGATGACAAGCTTTCAACCGTTAAAAATGATGATTTTAACATACTTTTCTACGGAATAAATAATGCGAATTGCGATGTTCGTGCAATTGATATAAAAGAAACTGAATTGCACACCGATTTTACTGTTGTTTGTAAGGACGGCACAAGGAAAATAACCTTGCCGACAGTCGGAATACATAATGTTTACAATGCTCTTGCGGCAATTACCGTCGGTCTTTGTTTCGGAGTTACATTGGAGCAGGCGGCAAACGGACTGAAAGATTATGTCCCGTCGGGTATGCGGCAGAGAATTAAAATACTCGGCAATATTACCTTTATTGAGGACTGCTACAATGCGAGTCCAGATTCGCAAAAGGCGGCGTTAAATTCACTTTGTTCTGTCGCAAAGGGGCGAAAAATAGCTGTTGTCGGCGATATGCTGGAGCTTGGCTCTTACAGCGAAACGGCGCACAGAACGGTGGGCGAATATGCCGCAGAAAAAAAGATAGATTTGCTTTATACTTTCGGCGAAAATTCAAAATATACGGCGGACAGCGCTCGACTCGGCGGACTTAAAAATGTATTTGAATTTACCGACAAAACGGCTCTTGCAAACGCTTTGCTGCAAGAATTAAATGATGGCGATACCGTTATGTTCAAGGCGAGTAGGGGAATGAAGCTTGAAGATGTATTTAACATAATATACGAAAAAAGGAAAATTAACAAAGGAGAATAAAAATGAATGTTTATGTTGCTTTGGCAGTAGTTGCCGTTGTTAGTTTTTTAATCTCATTCGGCTTGGGATTTGTTCTTATTCCGTGGCTTAAAAAGCTTAAATTCGGACAGAATATTCTTTTGGAGGACGGCCCCGTTTGGCATAAATCAAAGCAGGGCACGCCGACAATGGGCGGAATAATGTTCATAATCAGCACAGTGCTTTCCGTAGCGGCAGTGCTTATAACCGATAAAATCCTCGGCGGCAATCTTTTTGCAGGTGAAACAGCTGTTCCGGATAAGATGAAAGTAAAACTCGTAAGTGCAATAATTTTAGCGCTCGGTTTCGGTATAATCGGCTTTGCAGATGACTATATTAAAGTTGTAAAAAAACGCAATTTAGGTCTTACAATTATGCAGAAAAGCATTGCACAGTTAGTGATTATGATAGGCTATCTTGTAACGCTTTACATTAACGGCTTAACCTATATGAAAATCCCGTTTGTAGGTGCAGTTGAGCTTAAGTGGTTCTTCTGGATTTTCGGAATTGCCGTAATTTACGGTACTGTTAATGCAGTAAACTTTACCGACGGCATTGACGGTCTTTGCGCAAGTGTAACATCAGTTACCGCAATCGCATTCGTTATAGCGGCGCTTATGAGCAAATTCTTCGGAATAAGCATTTTGGCGGCAGGGCTGCTCGGCGGCTGTCTCGGTTACCTTATCTGGAATCATTACCCGTCAAAGGTAATGATGGGCGACACAGGTGCTTTGTTCCTCGGCGGTTTGGTTGCAGGCCTTGCTTACGCTATCGACTGCCCGATTATTCTCCTTCTTTTCGGTCTTTTATATGTTATTGAGGCAATGTCGGATGTTTTACAGATTGGTTACTTCAAAGCAACACACGGCAAAAGAATATTCAAAATGGCTCCCATTCACCATCATTTTGAAATGAGCGGCTGGAAAGAGAAAAAAATTGTAGCCGTATTTACTTTAGTAAATGCTGTCGGCTGTGTTTTGGGACTTATAATCTATTACTACGGTATTGTCGCAGTAAAATAAAATTTACTGTAAGCTTAAATATCAGGCGGTGAGAAAATGGCAAGCGGACAAAAAGTAAAAAAGAAAAATTCAATATTAAATCTTTTCATGGCAAAAGGCGCTATTGACATACCGTTTTTCCTTATGCTGATAACAATTGTAACAGTAGGTCTTGTTATGGTCTTTTCCGCAAGCTATACTTACAGCTATTATTTCAGAGGCGGCAGCTTGACCATTTTCGGCAAACAGCTTATTTTTACGGCTATCGGCTTAACACTTATGATGATGGTTTCAAGGATAAGATATGAATATTTCCGATATTTCGCAAGGCTTGCGGCGGTAATTTCATTGGGACTTTTGGTACTGGTTCTTATTCTTCCTGAATACAAACCCGGTTTTAAACGCTGGATTGACCTTGGCTTTACAACCTTTCAGCCGTCGGAAATTGCCAAAATCGGTCTTATCATGCTTTTGGCTTATCTTTTGGAAAAGGACAGCAAGGTAATAACGGGTAAAATCCCGAGCGACCTTAAAGCGTTAAGACGCATAAGCGAAATAACAAACGGAAAAATTGTTATTTACAAATCCTTTACAACGGTTATTCTTTACGGCATAATAATTCTGCTTTTTGCAGGACTTGTTTACAAGGAAAATCATGTTTCAGGTGCGGTTCTGATACTTGGAATAGGCGTAATGATGCTTTTCCTCGGCGAGGTTAAAAATAAATGGTTTTACATTATCGGCGCTGTTGCAATTCTTTTAATTGCAGTGCTTATAATCAATCCGCAAATCCTTGCAAAGTATGCAGGTGAGCGAATTACCGCTTGGCTTGATAAAGATTATTCCCCGATGAAAGCACGCTGGCAGACAAACAACTCGCTTTATGCCATAGGTTCTGGCGGACTTACGGGAACAGGACTCGGTCAGTCAAAGCAAAAGCATTTGTATGTGTCCGAGCCGCAAAACGACTTTATTTTCGCAATAGTTTGTGAGGAACTTGGCTTTATCGGTGCGTCTGCCATAATAATTCTTTTTGCGTGCTTTATTTACCGGGGAATTAAAATCGGACTTCGTGCTAACGATAAATTCAGTTCTCTGCTCGTAATAGGCATTTGCTTCCAAATCGGTATTCAGGTAGCGCTGAATGTTGCCGTTGTAACAGACTTTATGCCAAATACAGGTATTTCTCTTCCGTTCTTCTCGGCAGGCGGTACTTCAGCTATCATTTTGCTTGCCGAAATGGGCATGGTGCTCTCGGTTTCACGAAGTATTACGAAAAAGGAGTAGCTTATGAAGATTTTGTTCGTTGCAGGCGGCACCGGGGGACACATAAATCCTGCAATAGCGGTAGCGACTGAAATAAAACGCCTTTACCCCGACTGCGACATACTTTTTGTCGGCACGGAAAACCGAATGGAAACAAAAATTGTTCCTGCGGCAGGCTTTCCTATAAAAACCGTTGAAATGAGCGGATTTTCAAGGAAAATGACTCTTAACGGTATAAAAGATAATATAAAGACAGCTTTTCTTACTCTTAAAGCGTCAGGCGAGGCTAAAAAAATAATCAGCGATTTTTCACCGGATGCTGTTGTCGGCTTCGGCGGATATGTAACAGGTCCGGTATTGCGTGCGGCGGTAAAAGCAGGTATTCCAACCTGTATTCACGAGCAAAACGCATTCCCGGGAGTTGCAAACAAAACACTTGCAAAAATGGTTGACAGAGTAATGCTGACTTCGCCCGAGGCGGAAAAATATATGAAATGCAAAAATCCTCCCGTTGTCACAGGCCTTCCCGTAAGACGGCAGATTTTACAGGCAGATAAGGATTTTGCAAGAGCGACACTCGGGGTTAGCCCCAACGAAATGCTTGTTCTTTCAATGGGTGGCTCGCTTGGTGCGAGAGAGATTAACAATGCCGTTATCGGAATGTTCACGGCACTCTATAAAGAAAAAAATATTAAGTTTATTCATGCGGCAGGTCAGTACGGCTCTTTTGTTTGGGATGAGCTTAAAAGGCTCGGAATTCCTTACGGTAAAAATACAAATATTGACCTTCGCGAATACATAAACGATATGGATGTATGCCTGCCTGCGTGCGATTTGGTAATAAGCAGGGCAGGGGCAAGCTCCATTTCCGAAATAAGCGCGCTCGGAAAGCCTTCAATTCTTATTCCGTCGCCCAATGTGGCTGAAAATCATCAGTTCCACAATGCAAATACCTTGGCGGAAAACGGCGGCGCAATACTTATTGAAGAAAAGGATTTAACTCCAGAATTGCTTACGGAAACAGTAAAAGAGCTTAAAGGAAATAAAGAAAAACTCAATGAAATTTCGGCAAAGGCGGCTGAAAAAGCAAAAATAAACGCTTTATCTGAAATTTGTAAAATAGTAGTTTCTCTTGCAAATAATAAATAAACAGTGATTTAATCTAAAAACACATAAATTTAACAAAACAGGCCCGTTTTGCATAGAATGTGACGCAACACTAAATGCAAAAGGGCGTGTATAAATTGGAAAAAATTGTAATAAACGGCAAACGGAAAATAGGCGGAGAGATTTCGGTGCAGGGCGCAAAAAACAGTGCTTTGCCGATACTTGTCGCTTCTCTTTTAACAGGCGGAGTATCTGTCATACATAACTGCCCGCGCCTTTCCGATGTTGACGCAACCGTTAAAATTCTTGAATACCTCGGCTGTACCGTTAAAAGAGAAGGACACACGGTGGTAGTCGATTCAAGCGGTGCAGACAGGTTTGATGTTCCCGACAGCTTAATGCGTGAAATGCGCTCGTCAATCGTATTCCTCGGCGGAATACTCGGCAGAATGGGCAAAGCGGAGCTTTCCGCACCCGGTGGCTGCGAAATAGGACTTCGCCCCATAGATTTGCATTTAAACGCTATGGAGCAGTTCGGAGTAAAAATTGAATCTGACGGCGGAGAAGTTCTTTGCAGTGCGCCCGAGGGACTTCACGGAGCGCACATAAACCTTTCGTTCCCGAGCGTAGGTGCAACTGAAAATATTATTTTGGCGGCAACACTTGCTGAAGGTACAACAACAGTAACAAATGCAGCACGTGAGCCTGAAATTTGTGATTTAGCCGACTTTCTTAACCGCTGCGGTGCGAAAATTCACGGCGCAGGCGACGGCACGGTAACCGTTGAGGGCGTTAAAAAGCTCCACGGAACAGAGCATACCGTCATTCCCGACCGAATAGCCGCTTCCACCTTTATGATAGCGGCGGCAATGACAGGCGGAATGCTTTGCTTAAAGGATGTTATCCCGTCACACATAGGACCCCTGTTCTATCCTCTTCGTGAGGCAGGCTGTGACATTACCGTGAGCGGCAGGTGGGTGTGTCTTGAAGCACCGCATAGGCTTAAACGGATTAAAATGATAAGAACAATGCCGTACCCGGGCTTTCCTACCGATGTGCAGGCGCAGATTATGGCGCTCACAACCGTGGCGGACGGTACGAGTGTGATTATAGAAAATATTTTTGAAAGCAGATTTAAACATATCGGCGAATTTTTAAGATTCGGTGCAAAAATCAGTGCCGAGGGCAGAATGGCTGTTGTTGAGGGAGTAAAAGAGCTTCATTCGGCATCTGTTAAGGCGACTGACCTTCGCGGCGGAATTGCAATGGTGCTTGAGGGACTTTGCGCCGAGGGCGAAACAACGGTTTCCGATATTTATCATATAGACAGAGGTTACGAAAATCCTGAAAATGTACTTTCGTTTTTGGGTGCAGATGTTAAAAGGGTGACGGATCATGAACGGAAAGACAACAAAATCGAAGAGCTCCCATTCGCGTAATTCTGCACAGCCGGTGCGCCGTGCAGGAACGGTTCAACACGGTCAAATGTCTGCCGATGAGCGTATTGTAAACCGTACCAATGCGAGAAAAAAGCGGAACAGACGCAAGAAAAAGATTATACATGCGGTACTCGGCGGCGTTTTTCTTTTGATTGCAACCGTTTTGGTTCTGTTTCTGTTTTTTAATATAAATCAAATTACGGTTTCGGGCGACGGCGTTTATTCCGAAGCTGATATAATTGAAATGTCGGGAGAAAAAATCGGCGACAACCTTATTTTCCTTTCATCAAAGAAAATAAATGCAAATTTAACCGAAAATCTGCCGTATGTGGGTTCGGTTAAAATAAAAAGGCATCTCCCGGCAACGCTTGAACTTGTTATTATTAAAACAACTGCTGAATATGCCGTTATGACCGATGGAGCTTATGCGCTTCTTGACGGAAACGGCAAAGTGCTTGAAAAGGGTCTCAGCTTTGTCGGCGAAAATATTACCGTAGCAAATCTCGGCAAGGTTACATCGGCTGATACGGGAAAGACTGTTGTGCTTGAAGACGGACAGATTTTTGAAAAGCTTTTGGAGCTTAAAAAAGCGTTTGCCGAAACAGGACTTTCGGGAATAACTTCTGTTGATATTACAAATATTTATGATATAAAACTTGTTTATAAGGGCAGAATAACGTTGATACTCGGTGAAACCGACGGTAATAGTCTTGTTCACAAGCTGTCCCTTGCAAAAGAGGCAATTAAAACGCAGGACGCCGAAAATGACGCATACAGAGGAACAATAAATCTTACCGTCAACGGAAAAGCTTATTGGGCGGAGGAAACTCAACCGGAGAAAAATACATCAGAAGTGCCCGAAACGGTGACTGATGAAAACGGCTCGGTCATCCCGGAAATCAGTACAGAAAATAATTCCGAAGAGAGTTCAACGGAAACTTCCGAAAAAAATTCGGAGAAAAATATGTCAAATACGGCATAATTCAGGAAAAAAGTTATTTTTTTGAAAAAAAGTTAAGATTTTTCAAAAAATCTATACAATATATATTGCAAATACTTTTTAATAATGTTAAAATTACCATTGAATAAAATCAATAGGTGTGAAAATTTCTATACATAGGAGGATGTTCAAAATGGCATTCGAAATTGATAATCAGTACGAGGATATTACAAACATCAAAGTTATCGGCGTCGGCGGCGGCGGCGGAAACGCAATCAACCGCATGGGCAAGGCCGGAATTAACGGTGTTCATCTTATTGCGATAAATACTGACAAGCAGGCACTTGCACGTTCGCTTGCAGAAGAGAAAATCCAGATAGGTGAAAAGGTTACTGCCGGCAGAGGCGCAGGCGCAAAACCCGAAATCGGTCAGAAATCTGCTGAAGAGAACAGAGACGCTATCATTGAGGCTCTTAACGGCACACAGATGGTATTTGTTACAGCAGGTATGGGCGGCGGAACAGGTACAGGCGCTGCTCCCATCATCGCTGAAATTGCTAAAGAAAAAGGAATCCTTACAGTAGGTATCGTTACAAAGCCCTTCGCATTTGAGGGTGCTCACAGAATGAAACAGGCTGAAGCAGGCATTGCAGAGCTTGCACAGCATGTTGATTCACTTATTGTTATCCCCAATGAAAGACTTAAATATGTTTCGGAGCAGAAGCTCACACTTGCAAACGCATTTGAAATTGCCGATGATGTTCTTCGTCAGGGCGTAAACAGCGTTACAGAGCTTATTACTATGCCCGCATTCATTAATCTTGACTTTGCAGATGTTACTTCAATTATGAAGGACGCAGGTCATGCTCATATGGGCATCGGCAGAGCAAGCGGTAAGGATAAGGCAGAGCAGGCGGCAAATGCGGCTATCACAAGTCCTCTTCTTGAAACAACGATTAACGGCGCTAAAGGCGTAATTATCAGCATTACAGCGTCTCCCGACATCACTCTTGAAGATGTTGATACAGCGGCAGGCATTGTCCGTGCACAGGCTGACGAGGACGCAAACATTATCTTCGGCGTTGCGTTTGATGACAAGCTTGACGACGAAATGGTTGTTACCGTTATTGCAACAGGCTTCGGTCTTGATTCAAACGGTATGGCGAAAAGACCGTCCTACAGCGAAAACATTGACATCAGCTCAAATTCGGGCAGTAGCTTTGGTGCTGATGACGATATGGGCGATATCCTTGACCTTTTCAAGAGCAAGAAATAAGTCTTATTAAATCTTAAATGATTACAGCATTACAGGGAGAGCAAAATGCTCTCCCTGTTTTTGTGCATCAAAGACTGAAATCGTCTTTATCAAACTTCTGTAAGCGTGCAGGGCGCCTCGGCTGACGCTTTAAAATATCGTAACGGAATTTTTTACAGTATCCGTCTTTCTCAGTAACTCCGTTTTTAATGCAAAGTATGCTTTCTCCGTCGGGCGAGGGTCTGCCGTGAAAGCAGTAGGAGCAGGAGGGAGATATTTCCTTTTCATTCAAAAGCTTGTTTTTCATTCTATCTGTCCTTTTATCCGCTTATCGGATTTATTTAATATGTTTATTTTAGCATACTTTGCCTTTCTTTTCAATATTCAAAACCATTGTAACACACATAAAAATAAATGTAATAACCGTCGGCAGAGAAACCGAAGCTGCAGAAACTTTTGCACTTGAAAAGGTATATGAAACATTTTGCTCAATAGGAAAATAATATAAAATTATGTGGCATATTGCGGCAGATATTGCGGAATTAAGTATTCTGCCGACAAAAAACAGCTTATACGGAAGTGCACATTCCTTTAAATATTTCAGTACCTGACAGTGTACACAAAAACCTCCAAAGCCGCACAGTGCTGTAACGACGGGAACAGGACACATTTTTGAAACTGTCACGCTCCCTGCGGTAACCTCTGCAACAGCACATAAAATTTCGCCGCTTTTTCCGAGCTTTGCCGTGACGGGCGACATAAAAGCCGAAAATAAAATTACCCATGCGCAAATCCGTAATATGGCCTCAAAAGCGTCCCAAACCGAAAAAGTAATATCGTCTGTTGAAAACCTTTTAACGCTTTTTTTTATTTGAACTGTGCTTTTTCCGTCTGACAAAAATCTTGTGAGTATGCCTAAAATCAGTGAAGAAATGCACAGTGAAACAAAAATTATAATACCTGCTGCGGCATTGCCGTAAATATTTACTCCGAGAGCCGTAACCGTAAACGCAGGGCCTGCATTCATACAAAAGATGCAGAGCCTTTTTGCCTCATTTTCGGTTATTTCACCGTTTTTCAGTGCGTCTGCGGTGAGCTTTGCACCTACCGGATATCCGCCGATAAGTGACATAAAAATAATCTGACCTGCGTTTTCGGGTAAAAGAAATAAGTATTTAGTTGTTTTTTCGAATAATTTACAGGGAAAACGCAGTGCGTCGGTTCGCATAATAAAGGTTGACAGTGCCATAAACGGGAAAAGTGATGGAATAAGAGTATTTAAGCAAATATTAACACCGTTTTTAGCTCCTACCAACGTTATTTCAGGAAAAGCAAACAAACACGCACCTGCCGAAATTACGGATATAAGCAAAATAAAGTTGAGTTTCGGTTTTATAATTATCATATTTCACACCCGATATAATATATTTAAAAGTAGACAAAATTATAATGAAAAAATAAAAAATGAGGTGATTTTTTGAAAAAGAACGGTAAACACAGCAAGAAAAAAATCACGCCGACAGAAAATATCGGCTTTTCCTCTCAAGTTACTGTCACGGATAACCGCGAGGCTGTTTTGGAGGGGTGCCGTGAAATCAAGGAATATGATGAAACAAGGCTTAAATTTTCTATGGGAAACATAAACATTTGCTTTTGCGGAAGCAACCTGACCATTAAAAATTACGGCGAGGACTGTGCGGTAATTTGCGGCGAAATTTCGGACATTTCATTTGACTGAGGCGGTAAAATATGATAATAAAATTTTTAAAATACATAATAGGCTTTGTAAAATTTTCTGCGGGCGGCGGATTTTCCGAAATGTTTATAAACCTTTGCAGGACGGAAAATATACCTTTATGGAACATCAAAAACAGTAACGGAGAAATTACGGCGAGCACTTCTGTCGGCGGATATAAACGGCTTCGCAGTATTGCCAAAAAATCAGGAATGAAAATTCATATATTAAAGAAATGCGGTCTGCGGTTTTGGTTTGCCGAAAACAAGGTGCGTTCAGGACTTGCCGTCGGAGTTACAGCCTTTGTTTTAATCCTCATAACACTTTCGCAGTTTGCGTGGCGGATTGAGGTTGTGGGCAATAAGGAAATTGAAGACACTGAGATACTCTCCGCCTTTGAGGGCTACGGAGTTAAAACGGGTGCAAAAATATCTGACTTGGATTTGAAAAATATTACGGAAAAGGTGCTGAAGGATATTCCGGAGCTTTCTTGGGCAAAGGTCAACAAAAAGGGCAGTATGCTTTGTATTGAAATAAGAGAAAAACGGAAAATACCTGAATTTTACGATGACTCGGTGCCCACAAATGTAGTTGCGAGCGAGGATGGACTTGTTTTATCGTGCGATATTTTGCAGGGCACGGAAGAGGTAAAAGTTGGCTCTGCGGTAAGAAAGGGCGACTTACTTATAAGCGGAATTGTAACACACCGTGACGGCAGTGAAGAAGCTCTTCACGCTGACGGTATTGTGCGTGCAGAAACGAAGGATAATTTCAGCGTTTCAAGGCAAAATTTTAATGTTTATGCGCTGACAGATTATAAAAAGAAAAACGAGCTTTTCTTTTTCGGATTTATAATTCCCATAGGAATAGACCCGACCGGCGAAATAATCAGCGAAAACGCGTCTTATCTTCAAAGCGGAGATGCAATTTTGCCTGTGGGAATAATCAAAACAACGGGACTTACATTTGCGGAAAATCCGTGCGAAAACAGCGAAATGCAAAATTTAATCTGCCTTTTTAAATGTGCGGAGCATATAAATGAGCTAATAAATACTGCCGAGGTAAAAAACAGTAAAATAACGGTAAATGAAAACGATACCGATTTTTCCTGTGCCGTTTATTCAACCTGCGAGAAAAATATAGCCGAATTAAAGGAAATTTATATAGAAAAAAACTAAAGACAAAATAAAAAAACTGTGATACAATTATTATGTGGAATTATATCAAGATGTAAAATTAAGGTGAAGTAATGTACGAACAAATAATCAGTGTTGACAGAATGGAGCAGGCGGTAAGCTTGTTCGGAAATTTTGACGAAAATATTAAACTAATAGAGTCTCATTACGGCGTAAAGGTAATAAGCCGAGGTTCTGAAATTAAAATTTCGGGTGAGGTTGAAGATGTATCCAAAGCTGTCAGGGCGGTAAACGGATTACTGATTCTTATTAACAAAGGCGAGGCTATAACCGAGCAAAATGTGCGTTATGTAATAAGCCTTGCCGATGACGGAAATGAGGACAAGCTTATTTCTCTTTCGGGTGACTGTATTTGCATTACAAGCAAGGGAAAACCCGTAAAACCCAAAACGCTCGGACAGAAAAAATATGTTGATTATATAAGAAACAATACAATAACTCTCGGCGCAGGGCCTGCGGGTACGGGCAAAACTTATCTTGCCGTGGCAATGGCGGTAAAGGCTTTCCGTGCAAAAGAGGTTAACAGAATAATTCTCACCCGCCCCGCAGTTGAGGCAGGCGAAAAGCTTGGATTTTTACCCGGCGACCTTCAGCAAAAGGTTGACCCGTATCTGCGTCCGCTTTACGATGCACTGTTCGATATGCTGGGCGCTGAAAGCTTTCAGAAATATCAGGAACGGGGAAGTATTGAGGTAGCGCCTCTTGCTTATATGAGGGGCAGAACACTTGACGACTCATTTATTATTCTTGATGAGGCGCAGAATACAACAAGGGAACAGATGAAAATGTTTTTAACACGTCTCGGCTTCGGCTCAAAAATTGTTGTAACGGGCGACATTACGCAAATCGACCTTCCCGACGGCAAAAAATCAGGGCTTGTGGATGCAATGCGAGTGCTTAAAAATGTTGACGATATTGCGATAAATATTTTTACTGAAAAAGACGTTGTACGTCATAAATTGGTGCAGGATATAATCAAAGCATACGAAAAACAGGAAGAGAGAAAGAAAAAATGAACGGAAAAATCAAAGTAATAATTAAGAACGACCAAAATGCTGTTAAAGTCCCGACAGGCGTGAGAATGCTTATTCGCCGTTCCTGTAATGCGGTACTTACCAACGAGGGCTTCCCGGGCGATGCTGAAATCAGCGTAACAATTGTTGACGATGAAAAAATTCAGGAATTGAACCGTCAGTACAGAAATATTGACAGGAGTACCGATGTGCTTTCATTCCCCTTGGGCGAAAACGGAGTTTACGACATAAACTATGACACGGGGGCTAAAATGCTCGGCGATATTGTAATTTCAATTGAGCATGCATTCGCACAAGCTGAAAGGTTCGGTCATTCTCTTCAGCGCGAAATCGGATTTTTAACGGTACATTCGCTCTTGCATTTGCTCGGCTATGACCATGAGGGCGGCGGACTTGAGGCTGTGCGTATGCGTGAAAAGGAAGAGGAGTCGCTCACTCAAATGGGGCTTAAACGCAACGGGAGCTATTACATTGACGAGTAATTCGGAGGAAATATGAAAGAGCTTAAAAAGTTTATTAAAGGTTTCCGGTTTGCATTTGAAGGAATCTTAACAGCGTTAAAAACAGAGTGCAATATGAGAGTGCATTTCGTTTGTATGTTTTATATGTACTTATTCCTTTTGGCATTTGATTTTTTCAAGATAACACGGACTCAGTTTGCGGTAATTTTCATAGCAAACGGACTTGTAATCGGCGGCGAGCTTATCAATACGGCGGTCGAGGCGGCTGTGGATTTGCATGGTAAAGAGCATACCCCTCTCGGTAAAATTGCAAAGGACACGGCGGCGGGTGCTGTTTTGGTGTTTGCAATTGCAGCGGTAGCCTGCGGAATAGCAATAATGTACCAGCCTGCGGCTTTTAAACTCTTGTTTAATTTCTTTGTAACACATATTTTTGCTTTGATTTTATTTATAATTTCTTTGGGTCTGGCAGTGCTTTTCATTCTGTTCGGCTTCGGAAAAAAGGAGAAAAAATGAACACATCAAAAACTGCGTTTATAGCGATTATCGGCAAGGCGAATGTCGGTAAATCTTCAATACTTAACCGCCTTTTAGGGCAAAAAATAGCGATAGTTTCCTCAAAACCGCAGACAACACGCACAAGAATAATGGGTGTGTTGACAACAGACGACAATGTTCAGCTTGTATTTACGGATACCCCGGGCTATCATAAGCCGAGGACAAAACTCGGCGAAAAAATGGTAAAGGCGGTAAGCGACAGCCTTGACGGCGTTGACGCCTGTCTTTTGGTGGTTGAGCCTGATGGTAAACTTTCCGAAGCAGAGCTTGCGCTTATAGATAAAATAAAAAAAGGCAAACACCCGGCGGTACTTGCCATAAATAAAATTGACACTGTCCGTGACAAGGAAAGGCTTATGGGCAGAATTGCGGAAATCAGTGCGCTTTATGACTTTAAGGCGGTTGTTCCCGTTTCAGCGCAGGACGGCAACGGTCTTGATATTTTGCTTTCAGAGCTTAAAGCTCTCTCGTTCGAGTCGGAGCATTTCTTCCCCGATGACACTCTTACAGACCAGCCCGAAAGAGTCTTGGCAGGGGAGATAATCCGTGAAAAAATGTTGAGATTACTCGACAAGGAAATTCCCCACGGAACTGCCGTAAGTATTGAGAAAATGCAAGAGCGTGACAACGGAATACTTGATGTTGAGGCGCTGATTTACTGCGAAAGAGAAAGCCATAAGGGAATTATTATCGGCAAAAACGGTGCAATGCTCAAAAAAATTTCAACCTATGCACGGCAGGATATGGAACGGTTTTTTGACTGTAAAATAAATCTTAAATGCTGGGTAAAGGTTAAAGAGGGCTGGCGCAACCGTGAAGGCTTAATTCACAATTTCGGTTTGGATTGATAGATTTTTCCATATATATTTTTCATCCGTCTGCTAAAAATAATTTCGGGTGATAAATATGGACAGTATGGCAATTTGGAGCAAATTTTCGAAATCGGGCAAGGTTGAGGATTACCTTGTTTACCGAAAATCGCTTGAAAATAAAGCAAAAAACAGTTTCGGAGAAAATTATGAGGACGAATACAGAGGGACTGATCCTCAAAGAACAGAATATACGTGAAAAGGACAAGCTCGTTTACATTTTAACTCGCAAAAACGGGCTTATTCGGGCGTTCGTTCACGGGGCTAAAAGCTTTAAAAATAAAAAAAATAACGCAACGGCAATATTTTGCTATTCAAAAATTTCTCTGCATGAATCAGGCGACGCTTATGTTGTTGACGAGGCAGAGCCTATTGAAACTTTTTTTAAGCTTGGCACGGATATTGAAAAGCTGTCTTTAGGACAGTATTTTTCAGAGCTTTGCTTAACCCTTGTGCAGGAGGGCGAGCAAAGCGAAGAATATTTGCGCCTTATGCTCAATTCCCTTAACTTTCTCGCAAAGGGTGGAAGAGAAAATGAGCAGATTAAAGCCATAACGGAGCTTCGGCTTATGTGCATTGCAGGTTATATGCCGAATTTAATCGCCTGTGATAAATGCGGAGAGTATGAAACAAATACAATGTATTTTGATGTTGAGCAGGGGCTTCTTTACTGTGAAAACTGTATGTCCGCCTCGGCAATGCTCCCGCTTGAAATCGGACTTGTCAGGGCAATGAGGCATATAGCGTTTTCGGATTTCAATAAAATATATAATTTTTCAATGCCTACTGACTCTCTTTCCGACCTTAGCTTTATTACGGAAAGATACATACTTTCCCGACTTCAAAGAAACTTTAACACACTTGATTTTTATAAGGAAATTAAACAATGAACAGACATTTCTTATCTTTGGAATTAGATAAAATTCTGCAAATGCTGGCGGACACTGCAAGAAGTGCCGATGCAAAGGCGGCAGCCTTGGAAATTACGCCTCAAAGCGATTTTTTTGAGGTGCAAAGACTTCTCGACGAAACAGAGGCCGCCTACATATTTATTGCAAAATTCGGAGCACCCGGATTTTCGGGGCTTCAAAATGTAAACAATGCTGTGACAAGGGCGGCGGCAGGCGCAACTCTTTCGGCAGGCGAGCTTTTAAAGGTTGCGGGCACAATTAAAACCGTTAGGGAAATAACGGTCTGGCACGAAAAGTGCGCAGGAATGAGCACGGCTCTTGATAATTACTTTAATTCTCTTTATCCCAATAAATATTTGGAGGAAAGAATCACAAACGCAATTTTGTCCGAAACGGAAATCAGCGATAACGCTTCGCCTGACCTAAAAGAAATCCGCAGAAAGATGCACCGCCTTGAAAACAAAATCCGTGAACAGCTCGATTCAATGATTCATTCGGCACATTATTCAAAATTCTTGCGTGAAAGCATTGTAACTCAGCGGAACGGCAGATTTGTTATCCCCGTTAAAAATGAAAACAGAGGCGAGGTTTCGGGCATGGTTCACGACACCTCGGGCAGCGGCGCAACCGTATTTATTGAGCCGCAAGCGGTAGTTGATGCAAACAACGAAATAAAGGTGCTTCAAAGTAAGGAAAAAGACGAGATTGAAAGAATACTTTCAGAGCTTTCCGTTATGACAGGCGACTTTCAGGAAACAATCAAGGTAAGCTTTGACGCTGCCGTAACACTTGATTTGATTTTTGCAAAAGCGCATTTAGCATACAAAATGAAAGCAAGCAGACCTGTACTCAATGCAGACGGCGAAATATATCTCAAAAAGGCAAGGCATCCGCTTATAGACAGCAAAAAGGTTGTCCCCGTTGACATAAGCTTGGGGCAGTACTTTGATTCTCTTGTGATAACCGGCGCAAATACGGGCGGTAAAACGGTGTCGATTAAAACAATCGGCCTTTTAACCGCTATGGCTGAATGCGGATTTATGATTCCCGTATCCGATAACAGCAAAATCTCGGTTTTTAAGCATATTTTAGCTGATATCGGCGACGAGCAAAGCATTGAACAGTCGCTTTCCACATTCTCGTCGCATATGACGAATATTGTCAATATTTTAAATGTTGCCGACAGTGAAAGTCTTGTTTTGATTGACGAGCTGGGTGCGGGCACAGACCCTGTTGAGGGTGCGGCTCTTGCAGTTTCAATCCTCGAAAATCTTCGCAGAAAGGGCGCAAAAATTGCCGCAACAACGCACTATTCCGAGCTTAAGGAATATGCTCTTAAAACAGACAGAGTTGAGAACGGCTGCTGTGAATTTGATGTTGAGTCCTTAAAACCTACATACAGGCTTTTAATCGGCATGCCGGGGCGTTCAAACGCACTTGCAATTGCAGGCAGACTTGGAATTTCAGGAGAAATCATCTCATTTGCCAAGGCTCTTATTTCAGAAGAGAATACAAAATTTGAGGATGCCGTTGACTCTCTTGAAACTGCGAGAAAACAGCTTGAAGAGAAGCAACAGGCTCTCCTAAACGAAAAAGAGAAGATAGAAAAAGAAAAGCAAAAAGCTCTTAAAATGCTCTCTGACAGTGAGATTAAAAATCAAAAAGAAATTGAGCGCGCAAAACTTGAGGCTGAGAGAATAGTCGAAAATGCAAGGCGTGCAGGCAATTCATTATTACTTGAAATCGAACAGCTCAAAAAGGAACAGGCAAAACAGAAAAATCTTGACGAAATCGCAAGAAAAGCCAAAAGGGCAATGCGCGAGCAGATGGACAAAATCGACGATTTTTCCGATTCCTTAAACGACGACGGCGAGTATGTTTTGCCAAGACCTCTTAAAATCGGCGACAGAGTTAAAATTAAATCGCTCGGAAATGACGGTGAGGTTGTGTCTGTTGACAGCAAGAAAAATACCGTTACAGTTCAGTCGGGCTTTATGAAGTTAAAAGCGGACATTGATGACATTCGTTTAATAGGCGAAAAGAAGGCGGAATCAAAGCCGCGTTCGTCCGTGAGGAGTGTCGGATCGTCAAAGCTCACCGCCTCTGCCGCATCCTCTGTGGATTTAAGGGGCAAAACCGTTGAAGAGGCTATGCTTGACCTTGATAAGTTTATTGATTCGGTTCTTCGCAGCGGGCTTAACGAAATAACGATTATCCACGGCAAAGGCACGGGTGCGCTTAGAAAAGGAATACATGTTTATCTTCGCAAGCATCCGAATATTCGCACATTCCGCGTGGGCACATTCGGCGAGGGCGAGGAAGGAGTTACCATAGCAGAGCTTAAATAGATACTTGAAAAAAATGTTTGATTATGTTAATATAAGTTTATTAAGGGGGAATTTCCTATGAGCAAAAAAATTCTTTTAATTTCTGCAATAATTTTAGTGTTAACGGTTATACTTACTGCCTGCAAGGGCAAGAACTATGATAAGACAGAGGAGAGCACGGATAAAGTAGTTCAGACTGTTACGGTAACAAGTAAAGACGGCGGGGTTACAACTGTTGAAATATATGAGGATACATCAGGTGACCAATACATTACAAATGTTGACGGCGAAAAAGTGCCTTTAACAACTGACAGTGAAGGCTTTTATGAGGATATCGGCTACATTGTAACATCAAAACCGTCAACCTCTAATAATACATCTGTCAATAACTCTACAGCCGGTACGCAGTCACCGACAAGCGGAAATGCAACACCGTCATCATCAAACGGAAATGCAACACCGTCATCATCGAACGGAAATACAGTACCGTCATCGTCGAACGAAAATACAACACCGTCAACGGCTGAACATACAACGGGCAAAATTGTAATCGAATCTTCCGTAAAGCAGGATTCAATTTCTTGGGATGAGATTAAAAATCCTAAAAAATAAACTTGACAAATCAAATATGTTTTAGTATAATAGCACCCTGTAAAGCGATAAAACTTTACAGGGTATTTCTTTCGGAGGTGTTAAAGTTGGCAAACAGTGTTGAGATTTCAATTCTTCTTGACCTTTACGGCGAAACACTTACCGAAAAACAGCGCAGTTATCTTGACTGCTATTATAATAACGATTTATCTCTTTCCGAAATCGCCGAAAACGAGGGGATTACACGTCAGGGCGTGCGTGACGCAATAAAGCGTGCTGAAAATCTTCTTTACGGTATGGAGGAAAAACTTCATTTTTCTGAGCGTATCTGTAAAATCGAAAAAAGCGCTAACGAGATAATCAGGTGTGCCGATGAAATTTGCAGCTACAATCTTTCACACGGCATTTCCAAAGAAATTAATGACAGAACAGCTGAAATAAAAACACTGGCTCTGTCGCTTACGGAACAGGAGGAGCTTTATGGCATTTGAGGGTTTATCCGACCGTCTTGAAGCGGCATTCAGCCGTCTTAAAAGTAAAGGCAGTCTATCTGAAAGTGACGTTAAGGAAGCCATGCGTGAGGTTCGCCTTGCACTTTTAGAGGCAGACGTTAACTATAAAGTCGCAAAGGATTTCACACAAAAGGTTACCGAGCGTGCCATCGGCGCACAGGTAATGGAAAGCCTTACTCCTGCGCAAATGGTTATCAAGATAGTAAATGAAGAATTAACCGACCTTATGGGCGGAACGCAGTCAAGGCTGGCGTACGCTTCACACCCGCCTACAGTCGTTATGATGTGCGGACTTCAGGGTTCAGGTAAAACAACGCACTGCGCAAAAATTGCTTTAAAGCTTAAAAATGAAAATCACAGACCGCTCCTTGTTGCCTGCGACATTTACCGTCCTGCGGCTATTAAACAGCTTCAGGTAGTCGGTGAGCAGGTTGGCGTTCCCGTTTTTGAAATGGGGCAGACAAATCCCGTCACAATAGCTAAAGAGGCTATTAAGCTTGCAAAGGATAAAGGCTACGATTATGTGTTTATTGACACGGCGGGTCGTTTGCACATTGACACCGAGCTTATGGAAGAGCTTAAAAATATTAAAAACGAGGTTCACCCTCACGAAATTTTGCTTGTTGTCGATTCAATGCTCGGTCAGGATGCTGTAACTGTTGCGGGAACATTTAACGATGAGCTCGGCATTGACGGTCTTGTCCTTACAAAAATGGACGGCGACACAAGAGGCGGTGCGGCACTTTCCGCAAGAGCGGTTACAGGTAAGCCTATTAAATTTGTAGGTATGGGCGAAAAGCTCGACGAGCTTGATATTTTCCACCCGGACAGAATGGCGTCAAGAATACTCGGAATGGGTGATGTGCTATCGCTTATCGAAAAGGCTGAAACCGCTCTTGATGAAAAAAAGGCAGCTAAGCTTGAGGAGAAGCTCCGTAAAAATAAATTTGACCTTGAGGATTTGCTCGACCAAATGGAGCAGGTCAGAAAAATGGGTTCAATGAAGGATATTCTCGGAATGTTACCCGGTGTGGGCAAAAAGCTCAAGGATGTTGATGTTGACGACAGACAGCTTGACCGAATGAAAGCAATTATTCAGTCAATGACACTTAAAGAACGCAGAAACCCCGACATAATAAATCCGTCAAGAAAACGCAGAATTGCATCAGGCTGCGGAATGCAGGTTGAAGATGTCAACAGGCTTCTCAACCAGTACCGCCAGATGCAGAAAATGATGAAACAGCTTAATTCCAAAAATTCACGCAGAATGATGAAACGAATGGGCGGCCGCGGCGGTTTCGGCGGATTTCCGATGTAATTCAAACACTTTAGTGTTTTAAATTAAATTTTTATATATTTTGGAGGAATTTAAAATGGCAGTAAAAATCAGACTTCGCAGAATGGGCGCTAAAAAAGCTCCTTATTACCGTGTTGTTGTAGCAGATTCTCGTTATCCGAGAGACGGCAGATTCATTGAGGAAATCGGTTCATACGATCCTATGAAGAATCCTGCTGAAATCAAGATTGATGCTGAAAAGGCAGCAAAATGGATTCAGAACGGTGCTCAGCCCACAGACACAGTTAAGGTTATCCTTAAAAAGAGCGGCGTAATTAAATAAGAGGAGCCGAGAAAATGCAGGAACTTCTTATAACTATTGTAAAGGGACTTGTTGAAAATCCCGATGCCGTTACAGTTACCGTTGACGAGCCTGATGAAAGAAATATAACAGTTTATCATCTTCATGTTGCTGAGGATGATATGGGCAGAGTTATCGGCAAACAGGGCAGAATCGCAAAGGCAATCAGAACAATTGTAAAAGCAGGTGCTGTTCGCAGCGGCGAAAAGGTACAGGTAGACATTGACTGAATATCTGTCGCAAAATAAAAAGTAGGGCGAGACATTGTTCTCGCCGTATTTCTTTACGGTGAAATTATAATGATTAAAGATTATCTTGAACTCGGTCAAATCGTATCAACACACGGCGTTAAGGGCGAGGTACGCTTTGACCCGTGGTGCGACAGTCCCGATTTTGTAAAAAAATTCAAGACGCTTTATTTTGACTCAAATGGGGAAAAAAGCGTTAAGGTAATTTCGGCAAGACCGCACGGCAACATTGCAATTTTAATGCTCCAAGGCGTTACAACCGTTGATGAGGCAAGAGCGCTTCGCGGCACTGTGCTTTATATGAAGCGGAGCGACGCACATCTGCCCAAAGGCACTTGGTTTATTCAGGAGCTTATAGGGTGCAGTGTTGTTGACGCGGATTCAGGCAGAGTTTACGGCGAAATAACCGATGTAATCGGCACTGGTGCAAACGATGTTTACAGCATTAAAACCGAGGTAGGCGAAGTTTTATTCCCTGCTGTAAAAGAGTTTATTGTCAGCACCGATGTCACAGAAGGCATTGTAAAAATCAGACCGATTAAAGGAATTTTCAGCGATGAAGATTAACATAATGACGCTTTTTCCGGAAATGTGTGAGGCGGTTTTGTCCGAAAGCATAATCGGCAGAGCAAGAGAAAACGGATATATTGAAATAAATTGTATAAATATAAGAGATTATTCTGCCGACAAGCACAACCGTGTTGACGATTCACCATACGGCGGCGGAATGGGTATGCTTATGCAGACCCAGCCTATTTGTGATTGTTACAATGCAATTTGCGAAAAATCGGGCAAAAAATCTCATTTAATTTATCTTTCCCCCTGCGGAGAAACACTCACGCAGAAAAAAGTCAAGGAATTGGCGGAATTTGACGAAATAACGCTTCTTTGCGGACATTACGAGGGCATAGACCAAAGAATTATAGACACGGTAGTTGACGAGCAGATTTCCGTCGGTGATTATGTGCTCACAGGCGGGGAACTGCCTGCGCTTATCGTTGCGGATTCCGTTGCAAGAATGATTCCGGGCGTGCTTCCCAATGACGAGGCAAAGGAGCTTGAAAGCCATTACAACGGGCTTTTGGAATATCCGCAGTACACAAGACCCTATGATTGGAACGGACAAAGAGTGCCTGATATTTTGCTTTCGGGTCATCACGGTAATATTGAAAAATGGCGAAGAGAGCAGTCGCTCTTAATGACGGCACGCCTTCGTCCCGATATGCTGAAAACGGCAGAGCTTACAAAGAAAGATATAGAATTTTTATCCGAAAACGGATTTGAAAATACATTTAAATAATGAAAGCGGTAATTTTTTTTACCGCTTTTTTCATATATTGGCTGTGGGGGTGGAAAAGTGAATTTTATCACCGTAAAATTTAATAAAAAATCAGTTTTGATTATTACTTTTTTCCTTGCCGCAGCTTGTCTTTTGTCTTACTTTTCTTTATCTGTCAAAAAGAGCAAATCGGCAAAAACATTGCCTGAAAGCCTTAACGAAACGGCAACTCTGACTGAATCGCATATCCAATCGCAACAGCAAGCAAAAGCAGAGAAAAGTACTGAGGACGGTACATTTAAAAATATGAAGGATAAAAACGGAAACGCTTATTTTCCTAAAGCCGATTTTACGGTTTATCTGACCTTTGACGACGGGCCGTCGAAAAATACTCCGCAAATTCTGACATTGCTCCAAAAATACGGCATAGGCGCTACATTTTTTGTCATTAACGGGAAATATAACAGCTATATGAAGGATATTGTAAACGCAGGCAGTGCAATAGCTCTTCATTCGTATTCCCATAAATATCCCGAAATATATTCGTCCGAAAAAGCATTTCTTGACGATTTGGAAAAGATTCACGACTTAGTTAAAGCAGAAACGGGCGTTGATACAAAGATTATCCGTTTCCCCGGCGGCAGCAGTAACACAATAAGCCGAAAATACTGTAGGGGAATAATGACAAATCTTGTTAAGGACACCGAAGAGGCAGGCTATATTTATTTCGATTGGAACTGCGACAACGGCGACGCAGGCGGAAAAAATGTGAGTGCGGATTACCAAATAAAAAAAGCGACAAAATATTCAAAAAAGGCTAAAAATGCAGTGATTTTAATGCACGATATTGACATTTGCGGAGTAAATCTTGAGGCTCTTTCCGCTATTATAGATTTTTATCAAAGCGAGGGCGCTGATTTCGGCATAATAACAGAAAATTCGCCTCGAGTTCGCCATAAAGTAAATAATTAAATGTGAAATGTATATAAAATTTTTAAGGCACTCTTGTCAATTT
>DERX01000044.1:17466-18350 GCA_002361875.1 Ruminococcaceae bacterium UBA3329 | reverse complement strand
ATATAAATAATTATATTTAAATAGATAACAATGGAATAATCATATCAAAAAATTCTTTATTTTTCAAGAGTTTCAGTAATAAAGTTTTACATCTTTTCCTAAAATTCTTTGCGCAATATTAAAAAATGCCTCATTTACTCGCTTTGAAGCCGAATCAACACCCTTTTCGCCCGAAAAAACAAGGGATTTGTCATTCGGAATAACGCCCAAAAGACGCAAATAAGTTTTGTCAACGGCTGTGTCAAGATTTCTCTGTCTGCCGTTACGCATTTGGCGAAAATCAGTTTTGTTAAGCACAAGTCGCATTTTATTTTCATCTGTACCCATTTCAATAAGCTTTTCGCCTACAAAATATGCCGCTCGAAGGCTTATGTCGTCTGGCGTTGCAATAACAATTATTTCACCTGCCGCACTCGCATAAATTTCGGCAAATTTGCCGAAGCCTGCCGGAGCGTCAATGAAAATGTAATCGTACATTTCGTTATATTCCGAAATGAGCTTTTGAAAATCCGATTTTTCAAAGGAGTCGGGAAGTGAAAGAGGTGAAGAGAGCAAATGAAGATTTTCGGAGGCAAAAAGCCGTGCTTTCTCTTTTTGGCAACGGTCAAAAACCACATCCGCCCAGTCAAAAACAACCATACTGTCAAGCCCTAAAAGCATATCAAGCGAACGGAAAGAAATGTCGCCGTCAATCAGCAGTACTTTTTTATTTTCAGACAGTGCCTTGCCGATATTTACACAAAATGTTGATTTTCCGACGCCGCCCTTGCCCGAAAGAACGCAAAAAACCTTTGCCAAACAAAACACCTCCCGATTCTTATATTTCATAACCGTTTACGATTATTTTACCACAAAATTCTAATGTATAAAAGTGTTTTTTCAAA
>DERX01000044.1:1809-17180 GCA_002361875.1 Ruminococcaceae bacterium UBA3329 | reverse complement strand
TTTTTCAAAAATTACAAATAAAAACAGTATTCGATTAAAATTCTTTTCTTTTGCCTGTCCGATTTCGGCAAAAAATTTTTATCGGGACAAGTATAATAGACTTTACACAAAGAAATAATGACGCACAGTCTAAAATTCGCTTTATTTTGCGAGGTGAGAAAATGGAAGACCGAAAAATTGAATTTGCAGGCGAAGAAACCGTTAAAATTCCCGTCCTTTTTAAAAATGCATTAACGCAAGGCGTTTTCTTCGGAATTTCCGCTCTGCTCGCCTCCGGAAAAAGCGAAATAATCTCACCTCTTGCGCTGTCTTTCTGCGCAGGCTGTAAAAGAAAATATCTGCTTTCTTCAGTCCTCGGCAGTATTTTCGGCTATCTGATATCAAGCGAATATGTAAATTCATTCCGCTTTGCAATGGCAACATTTATCGTCTTTATTTTAAGGGCATATCTGCACACCTTCCCCGAAAAACGGGACAGTATTATTCTGCCGGCGCTTATATCCGCATTTTCAGTTGCCTCAACGGGTGCGGCGGTAATGATAATTTCTCCCTTTAATTCAAAATTATTCTTTTCTACCGTTGCGGGGAGCATTGCCTCATTCGGCGGAGCATATTTTTTCTCGCTTGCGACCCATTCTTTTAAAAAGGTTCGGGAAAACACCCGCCTTTTGCCCAAGGATTTAACGGCGCTTTCCATTTCAGCCGTCATCATTTTCTCCTCTCTTACACGGCTTCGTTTTTACGGCGTATCAGTCGGCGGAATCGGCGGCTCTCTGTGCATTATTATTTTTGCATATTTATTTCACGAGAGCGGCGGAGCGCTGACGGGAATAGGCGGCAGTGTGGGCGGATTTTTTGCAGGCGGCAATCCATTAAGCTTTTCGTTCAGCATTGCGGGGCTTTTTGCAGGACTTTTTTCGTATTCGGGCAAATTTTTATGTGCAATGGCATATATTTTCGCTTACGGTGCGTCATTCGTTTATCTCGGCGGCGGAACGGACAAGCTTGGACTGCTTATTGAATCGGCGGCAGCATCTGTTATTTTCATAATTATCCCCAAAAAAGCACTTAAAAAAATTAAAGCGGCACTGTCACTAAGATCCGAGGACTCGGAAGACAGTGTAATACTCAAACAACGGTTAAGACTTATAGGGGATGCACTTTCACACACAAAATCCACTGTTTTAAAGGTTTCGGAAATGCTCTCCCAAAAAGCGCCTGCCGACACAGCAGGGGTTTATCTTCGGGTTCGTGACTCCGTTTGCTCCGGCTGTGGGGGGTACTCTTCCTGCTGGGGCAGAGAAATTTCCAAAACGGTAGAGGGATTTGACGAAATGCTCGAATGTGTCAGAAAAGACGGGAGCATTACACCCTCCGCCTCACCCCCGTTTATCTCGTCAAAATGTATAAGAATTATGTCACTTTGCGACAGCTTTAATAAAAGCTATTCGTCATATTCGGCGCGCTTTGCAGCGGAAGGGAGAATAAACGAAATGAGGAAAATCACATCTGACCAATACGACAGCTTTTGCCTGATGATTAACGATGTTTTAGACGGATTTGAAAATAATATGCATTCCGTCCCCACCGTTTCAACAAAGCTGTCCTGCGCTGTTGAGAGTCTTGGCGTAAACGGGAATGCCACATATTGCGAAAACGAGCTTGGAAAATCTCTTATTAACCTTGAACTGCCCTCGGACTGCGCTGTTCCCGATGAAAATATTTCGGACTGCATAAGCTCGGCGCTCGAAAAGGATTTTCCCCCGCCCGTAACAGTTAAGGGCGAAAGCCAAAAAATGCTGTTTTTATGGGAAAAACCACAGCTTGATGTGCAGTGCGACTATTACCAAATCTCGGCTGACTCAGGCGACATTTGCGGTGACTGCTTTGACGCATTTTATGACGGAAAAGGCGGATTTGCGGCAGTCTTAAGCGACGGAATGGGCACAGGCTCACGGGCGGCAGTGGATTCAACCCTGGCACTCAGTCTTTTTTCCCGTCTAATCCTCGCAGGTTTTTCATTTCCGTGCGCTATGAAGCTTGTAAACTCAGCACTCCTTATAAAAAGCCGAGAGGAATCCCTTGCAACTCTTGATATTTTAAAGCTGGACTTGTATACGGGCAAGACGATTATTTACAAAGCGGGCGCAACCGTTTCGCTTATTAAACGCAAGGGCAAGGTCAGCGAAATAAAACGCTCGGCAATGCCTGTCGGAATACTGCGTGAGGCGCAGTTCGGCTCGCTTTCAGGGACGCTTTACAAGGGCGACACCGTTGTGATTATGTCAGACGGAGCGGCGGATTTTGCCCTCGCCGAAATCAAAAACGAGCTGTTAAAAGCAAAAGATACCGAAAATCTTCCCGAAAAGCTTTGCACAATAGCCAAATCCAAAATGACGGAAAAAAGCGACGATATTACCGTCGCCTGCATAAAAATTATATAAGTTTTTAATTGCAAGAAACGGATAGACAATTATCATCTAATTATATCAATGCGTTTAAGTTAGAAATCATCTACTAATCTAAATATTAAAGCGGAGCACATGCGTGTGCTCCGCTTTTTTTAATCCTCTAAACCCTTAATAATGCTCTCAAACTGTTTGCTGTCGCAAAGCTCAATAGCGCCCTTGTCAACAAGGCTTGCATTTTTCGGGTCAATGGGAAGCTTTGCAAGCACGGGAATATCCAAATCCTGCGCAACTGCGTCTAACTTGCTTTCGCCGAAAATGCTGTGTTTTTTACCGCAGTCGGGACATTCGTAATAGCTCATATTCTCAACTATACCGAGAATCGGAATATTCATCATCTTCGCCATGTTATACGCCTTTTTAACAATCATTGTAACAAGATCCTGCGGAGTTGTAACAATAATTATACCGTCAACGGGCAGGCTCTGAAAAACCGTAAGCGGAACGTCGCCTGTTCCGGGGGGCATGTCAACGAACATATAATCAACATCGCCCCAAACAACCTCCTGCCAGAACTGATGAATAACGCCCGAAATAACAGGACCTCTCCAAACAACGGGCTGATCCTCTTTCTCGAGAAGCAAATTAACGCTCATAACCCTAACGCCGAGGTTTGATTCTCTCGGGTAAAGTCCCGTTTCATCACCCTCTGCATTGCCGTGGATACCGAAGCCCTGCGGAATTGACGGACCTGTAACATCTGCGTCGAGAACCGCCGCCTGCTTTCCCATTGTCTGTGCAGTAACTGCGAGCATTGACGTAACAAGACTTTTGCCTACTCCGCCCTTACCGCTTACAACTGCAATAACCTTTTTAACACTGCTCATTTCATTAAGCGGGATGTGCAAATCCTGCTTTTCTCTGCTGTCGCAGTTTTCCGAACAACTGCTGCAATTTCCGTTGCAACCCATAGCTAAAATCTCCTTTTATTTTCCTACACAAAAATGTGCAAATATTTCATTAACAACTGAGTCAGTTGCTTTTTCGCCTGTTAATACGAGTAAACTTTCAACTGCGCTGTCAAGGCAAACCGTGACTGCGTCCATTGTAAGCCCTATGTTCAAAGCCTCTTCTGCTTCATTCAGTGCTTTCAGTGCATTTTTACAACATTCAAGCTGACGTTCATTTATCAGTGTTGCGGCACTTGTGTCAAAGTTTCCTGTGCCGAGAAGCTCCGTAACTGCCTGTTCAAGACGGTCTTTTCCGTCGCCTGTTTTTGCTGAGATAAAAACTAACTTACGAAAATTTTCTTTCAATTCGTCTGTTAGATAGTTTTCAACTAAATCCGTTTTATTGATAATTCCTATTGCATTTTTATTTTTACAAAGTGCAATTAACCGCCTGTCGTCGTCCGAAAGAGGTCTGCTTGCATCAAAAACAGCAAGTACAAGCTGAGCGTTTTCAAGCCTTTTCACGGCTCTTTCAACGCCGATGCTTTCAACAGCGTCATCAGTTTCCCTTACGCCTGCGGTGTCAGACAGATGAAGTACAATTCCGTCGAGAGTTACCGTATCCTCAACAATATCACGAGTTGTACCCGCAATTTCCGTAACTATTGAGCGGTCTGTACCCGAAAGAAGATTCATCAGCGTTGATTTGCCCACGTTCGGTCTGCCCACAATCGCCGTGTCAACACCCTCAATAATTATTCTGCCCGTGTCATAGTTATTTATTAACTTTCCAAGGCTTTCTATACCGTTTCTGATATCTCCGCCGAGGTTTTCGCTTGAAAGTTCGTCGATTTCCTCATAAGGGTAATCCACCCAAGCGGATAAAAGCGCCATATCGTAAAGCAATTTATCGCTTATTTTCTTTATCTCTTTGAAAAGTCCGCCCTCCAAAATTCCGAGAGCAATTTTTTCAGCCTCTTCTCCCTGAGCAGAAATTAAATTCATTACGGATTCAGCGCCCGTTAAATCCATTTTGCCGTTAAGAAAGGCACGCTTTGTAAATTCGCCCGGTTCCGCGGGAACTGCGCCTGCCGAAAGAGCGGCTCTGAGCACTCTTTTTGTTATATAAAGTCCGCCGTGGCAGGAAATTTCCACAACATCCTCGCCCGTATAGCTTTTCGGCGCTCTGAAAAGAAGAGCCACCGCAGTGTCAAGCACCGTTTCACCGTCAACAGCTTTTCCGTAAAGTGCGCAGTACCCCGATATATCGGCAATTTTTCTGCCGCTTACCGAACTGAAAATACTGTCTGCAATTTTAATTGCGTTTTCCCCGGAAATGCGGACGATTCCTATACCGCCCGCTGCCATTCCCGTTGAAACAGCGGCAATTGTACTCATAGTTTACCTTTTACTTTCTCTTAAATCTTTAAAAAACGATGTTAAAATTTCAGAACATTCACTTTCAAGGATTCCGCCCTCAAACCCGGGCTTATGCGTAAAATCAGCATCAAAAAGCCTTGTCTTTGAAACAACCGCACCGTTTTTAGGGTCAAATGCTCCGAAATAAACATTCTTTATTCTTGAATTTATTATTGCGCCTGCACACATTGGGCACGGCTCTAAAGTAACGAATAAATCGCATTTCCAAAGCCGCCAGCCGCCCAAACGCTCACAGGCATTGTTTATTGCCTCAATCTCCGCATGGTGAAGTGCGTTTTTAACCGTTTCACGGCGGTTTCGCCCTTCACCAACAATTTTGCCGTCGCAGACAACAACTGCGCCCACAGGCACTTCGCCCTCATCCGCACTGATTTTCGCAAGTGAGAGGGCGTATTTCATAAAATCTTCTTTTTCCATATACTATTAAAAATCAATTGTCAAGACTGTTGTAATAAGCATAAATACTATTGCAATTATAAGGGCGGGACTTGAAAGAACAGAACCTACCTTTTCTCCTGTTTTTAAAGTATTTACGCCCTTTTTAAGGTCGGTTTTATACCCCATATTAAAGAAGATAAGACCGCCTGCAATTCCCACAGCAACAAGCACACCGAGCATAATCACAACCGATGCGGCGCTCGCATTCTCACCGTAATTGCTGAGTATAATCAACTGAACCGCAGAGAACATATTATTTATAAAATGAAGAACTATTGACGGCCAAATACTGCCCGTTGCAACGCAAAGATAGCCTAAATATATTCCTGCAACAAGGGCATAAGGAATTTGCACCATATTGCCGTGAAGAACGGAAAAAACTGCAGCTGACATTACAATTGCAAATTTGTCACCGTAACGCCTGAGCGGCTGGAGTACAACTCCTCTTATGCAAAATTCTTCCACAATTGCCGGAATAACAGCCAGCGCAAATGCCAAAATTATTGAGGCAAACGGCCCTTCCGCAGTCATATCCTCCATTCCGCTTTCAAAGGTTATGCCCACTGCATCCTGAAACACAGCTGAAATCAGGTTTACTATTATGGTCGAAACGAGCATAACGGGAGCCAAAAACATTGTAAGGCTTACGGCTGCTTTTCTGTTATAGGTTGTACCGTAGGGTAGAATCCCCACATATTTTTTCTTTTTGAGTATTGAATACGAAATCAAAAACGGACCGCCGATAAACAGTACGGACATAAAGCTTTGCAACACATAATTACCTGTCTGACTGTTCATAAAGCTTTCCAAAGACGGAGAAAATCTCGCAATCAAATACAGAAACGCAATAACAACATTTGATAAGACAAAATACAGAATTATTGCAAGACCGAAAGAAAATCCCATTGTTTTAAGGATGTTTTTATCTTTTTTCTTTTGCTCCTCCTGAGGGTTTACTGCATACAGCGGTACAGAATAATTCCCGTAAGGGAAATTCTGCGGATTTTGACTAGCACCGTTAAAGCCCCCGTTTTGCCCGTTATTAAAGTTTCCGTTCTGCGAATTGTTATTAAACTGTCCGTTAGGATAAAAATCCATTAAAAGGCCTCCTTAATTGCCCTTATCCTCAGTAACATAACCGCCCATAACCGTTATTGCCGTTACACGGTTTTCTTCTAACTTAATATTTGTCGTTCCGTAAATTTCATTCTGCATTTTCTGTGCCGCAAGAGGGTAATCAATAACCCAAATCCATGCAGAACCCGAATAGCCGTACCTTGCGTCAGCCGTAGGCATTGTTCTTTGAGTTACGGTGTAATTTGCCCAACCGTCCGTCAAAGCCTTCGTCATATAATTTACAATTTCTTTTTTTCGGAAGGATGTATGAACATTTGCAAGAATTGTATCAATAAGGTTGTTTATTTTAGTTAACGATGCTTCGTTATATTTCTCAATCAGCGAATATATTACCATTCGCTGATTTCTTGTTCTTGAAACATCTGCATCAGCATAGGCATATCTTTCACGGCAGAATAAAAGCGCCTGCTCACCGTTAAGCGTAACACCGTTACCGTAAGGAATATCATTTTTTACCCCTACGCTTTGCGGAACATCTACCGTAACGCCGCCCAGAATGTCAATACACTGAACAAATGTGTCAAAATCCACCATTACGTAACCGTCAATCTTGATTTTATAGGAGTCCTCAATAACATCGACAAGATAAGCAGGACCGCCGTTTGCACAAGCGGCATTAAGCTTTGCAAATTTGTCATAACCCTTTAAATACAAATAACTGTCACGCATAATTGAAATCAGCTTGATGGTTCTGTCTTTTTTATTTACTGAAACAATCATCATAACATCCGTGTTACCGTTTTCCATAACATCAGCACGCTTTTTTGATTTTGAAGATGCATCACTGCCGATAAGCAATACATTCAAAACATTCTTATCATACATTTTCGGTGCATCGGTTGTAAGCGCCCAGTTTTTAAGAATATCCTTATAGCTGTTGCCCGTAACATCGTCAATCTCGCCGAAATCAATTGTTTCGTCGTCAATAAAAGATTCGTCTGTATTAAGAGTGTAATCAAGTCCTTCACCCGGTAACTGTATACGGTTTAATTTGTTGTTAACATATACCGCAATAATTATTACCGAAACTATTAAAAGTGCAGGAATAATCAGCAAAAGCTTTTTTTTGCTCTTTTTCTTTTTATTCAAAGAAGTGCTTTCGCCTGATTCAACATCTTCTTCATTTTCAAGCTGTTCATCTTCATCAGAAAAATCCGGTTCCTCAAAAGAAGCGTTTTTGCCCCGTATTGCATTTTTGAAATTTGCTTCCTCTTCTTCATTTTCTGTTTCGGACGAAAAGAAGTCTTTCGATGATTCGTCATCACTGTCAAGCTCTGTTTCGCAAATTTCAGCTTCATCCAATTCTTCCAAATCTTCAGGATTAAGCTCTAAATCTTCTCTTTTATTCATATCCATAAAAATATTTAGCCTTTCCGGCAACAAATTTTAAATTTCAGCGCTTTTCCCACTATTGCCATTCGGGATGCGGTTTTTATTCATCCACACTCAAACAAATTTTTTATTTTTCGGTTTCTGCCGAATTTTAAGCGTTTTCTTCTGAATTTTCAGAAACAGCTTCGGAAGCTTCTTCCTCTTTTTCATGCTCGGCAATAGATATTGTAACTACCTTTTCGCCTTCCTTAACCTTCATAAGAATAACACCCTTTGCAGGTCTGTTACATTCACGAACCTGCGCTGAATCAAGTCTTATGATTATGCCGTCGGACGAAATCATAATAATATCCTTGCTTTCATCTATCATATCAACTGCGCAAACCTTGCCGTACTGCTCAGTGTGATAGTTTGTAAGACCCTTACCGCCTCTGTTTTGAACACGGTAATTTGAAACATCGCTCTGCCTGCCGTAGCCTTTTTCGCTGACTGTAAGCACTTTTCCGCTGTCGGAGAACACAATCATTCCCACAACCTCATCGCCGTCATTAAGAGTGATTGCCTTAACGCCTCTTGCGGTTCTGCCTATGCAGCGTGCGTCATCCTCTTTAAAGCAAATGCTCATACCGTCTCTTGTAGCGACCATAAGCTTTTGCTCGCCGTCAGTAAGGCGAACCCAGCGAAGCTCGTCGCCCTCGTCAAGATTTATAGCAATAATACCGGATTTTCTTATGTTTTTGTAGTCATCAAGCTTTGTTCTCTTAATAACGCCGCCCTTTGTTGCCATGCAAAGATAATATTTATCTTCTCCAAAATCGGGTACTTTAAGCATTGCAGTAACTTTTTCGTCCGTTGTTATCGGCAAAATGTTAACAATATTCATACCCTTGCTGTTTCGGCTGCCTTCGGGAATCTCATAGCCTTTAAGACGGTACATCTTACCGGCATTCGTAAAGAACAAAATGTAATCGTGAGAAGAGGCTATAAACATTGTGTCCGCAATGTCCTCTTCACGGCGACTCATACCCTTAATTCCCTTACCGCCTCTGTTTTGGACGGTGTATGTTGAAACAGGCTGACGCTTAATATATCCCATTTTAGTAAGAGTATAAACACAGTCCTCCTCAGGAATAAGGTCTTCAATGTCAACCTCGCCTGCAACGCTTGAAATTTCGGTCTTTCTGTCATCGCCGAACTTCTGACCAATGGCAGTAAGCTCTGTTTTAACAATTTCCTTAATTTTTGTTTCAGAGCCGAGAATTTCGAGATATTCGCTGATTTTCTTTAACAGCTCGTCTCTTTCGCTTATAATTTTATTGATTTCAAGACCTGCCAACTGACCTAACTGGAAATTGACGATTGCAGTTGCCTGCGGGTCGTCAAAGTCGAATTTTTCCATAATCGCCGCTTTAGCCTCCGCCTTGCCGCCCTTGCAGGCACGGATTGTAGCGATAATTTCATCAACAATGTCAATAGCACAGGCAAGACCTTCTAAAATATGCTCTCTTGCCTGCGCTTTTTTAAGGTCAAACTGTGTTCTTCTTGTGATAATTTCACATTGGAAAGCAATATATTTTTCAATTATTTCTTTAAGCGTGAGAATTTTCGGCTCGCCGCCTACAAGCGCTAACTGAATTATACCGTATGAAATCTGTAACTGAGTCATTTGGTAAAGCTGATTAAGAATAACCTGCGGGTTTGCATCACGCTTTAAGTCGATAACAATTTTTATTCCGCCGCCGCGCTGTGAGGAGTAGTCATTAATATCAGACATTCCCTCAATCTTTTTATCCTTATGAAGCTCCGCCATTGACTCAATAAGGCGTGCCTTGTTTACCTGATAGGGAAGCTCGGTAATTATGATTTGGAATCTGCCGTTTCGCTCATTTTCAACAATTTCAGCTCTGCCGCGAAGAGTAATTTTACCTCTGCCCGTGGCATAAGCCGCACGGATTCCCGCTTTGCCCATAATTATACCCTGTGTGGGGAAGTCGGGTCCTTTAATATGCTCCATAATCTCCTCAAGAGAGGCGTCGGGATTATCAATAACACAGCAAATGCCGTCAATAACCTCTCTCATATTATGAGGCGGAATATTTGTCGCCATGCCAACGGCTATACCCGTTGAGCCGTTAACGAGCAAATTCGGATACCTTGACGGAAGAACCTCAGGCTCTTTTAATCTGTCATCGTAGTTTGAAAGAAAATTAACCGTATCCTTGTCAATATTAGTGAGCATTTCAAGAGCGATTTTGCTCATTCTTGACTCTGTATAACGGTAAGCGGCAGGCGGGTCGCCGTCGATTGAACCGAAGTTTCCGTGACCGTCAACAAGAATATATCTCATTGAAAAGGTCTGCGCAAGACGAACCATTGCATCGTAAACAGATGCATCGCCGTGGGGGTGGTAACGGCCGAGAACCGAACCTACGGTGTCGGCACACTTACGGTATGCCCTGTCAGGGTAAAGACCGTTTTCATACATTGTGTAAAGTATTCTTCTGTGAACGGGCTTTAAGCCGTCGCGGACATCGGGAAGCGCACGGGATGTAATAACAGACATTGAATAATCAAGGAAAGAGCTTCTCATTTCCTTATTTATTTCAACATTTACTATGTTTTGTGCTTCAAGCGGAACATATTCGCCCAAATTGTGATTTGTGTTTTTGTTAACTGACATTTTTTTACCTCTTTAAATCATATATCAAGGTTTTGAACATATTTTGCATTTTTCTCTATAAATTCGCGTCTCGGCTCAACCTTATCACCCATAAGAATTGAGAAGGTTTCGTCCGCCTCCATAGCGTCCTCAAGAGTAACACGCAGCATCAGTCTTGTGGCAGGGTCCATTGTTGTTTCCCAAAGCTGTTCGGGGTCCATTTCACCAAGACCTTTATAGCGCTGAACATCGGTTTTTTCCGTACCGCCCATTTCTTCAATAAACCTGTCTCTTTCTTCTTCCGTAAAAGCATATTCAAAATGCTTGCTGCCCTTTTTGCTTACCTTGAAAAGCGGCGGCTGAGCAATGTAAATGTAGCCCTCGTCAATAAGCGGGCGCATATATCTGAAGAAGAATGTCAAAAGAAGTGTTCTGATGTGCTGACCGTCAACATCGGCATCCGCCATAATAACTATTTTGTGATATCTTATTTTATTGATGTCAAATTCTTCGCCTATGCCCGTGCCGAGTGCCAACACAACAGGCGTTAATTTATCATTGCCGATTACCTTGTCAATTCTTGCCTTTTCAACATTCAGCATTTTGCCCCAAAGCGGTAAAATTGCCTGAATACGGTTATCTCTGCCCTCTTTTGCAGAGCCGCCTGCTGAATCTCCCTCGACAATAAATAATTCGGTAAATTCGGGATTTTTTTCAATACAGTCCGCAAGCTTTCCGGGAAGAGAGTTTCCCTCAAGAGCTGATTTTCTTCTTGCGGTGTCCCTCGCCTTTCTTGCGGCTTCCCTTGCCCTCGATGCGTCAAGAGCCTTTGAAAAAATTGTCTTTGCAACTGTGGGATTTTCTTCAAAATATGTCATCATCTTCTCGTAAAGCATCTTATTTACAAGAGATTTCATTTCAGTGTTGCCGAGCTTGCCCTTGGTCTGACCTTCAAATTCAGCCTCGGTAAGCTTTACGCTGATAACAACTGTAAGACCCTCACGCACATCGTCGCCCGAAAGATTTTTGTCATTATCTTTTAACAGCTTAAATTTTCTGCCGTAGTCGTTAAATACCTTTGTTAAAGCGGTTTTAAAGCCGTCCTCGTGAGTACCGCCGTCAATTGTACGCACGTTATTCGCAAATGAAAGGATTATTTCATTGTAGCCGTCATTATATGAAATTGCAACCTCGGCGCTCCTGTCACCCTGAACTGAAGAAAAATGAAGAATTTCATCGTGAACAGGAGTAAGACCTCTTGATGTATTGATAAAATCTACGAAAGAGCGAATACCTCCCTCATAACAATAGGTTTCTTCAATTATATTATTATCATCTCTTTTATCGGTAAGAGAAATGCGAAGACCTGCATTAAGAAATGCCTGCTCACGCAGTCTGCGCTGTAAAATTTCAAATTCGTAGACTGTTGTTTCAGTAAATATTTCGGGATCTGCCTTAAAGCGGATAAATGTTCCCGTTTCGTTTGTATCGCCGATTATTTCAAGGTCGGAGGCAATATTTCCTCTCTCAAATCTTTGCTTGTAAATATGGCCGTTCTGACTTACCTCAACCTCAAACCACTCGGAAAGAGCGTTAACAACCGATGAGCCTACGCCGTGAAGACCGCCCGAAACCTTGTAACCGCTGCCGCCGAATTTACCGCCTGCATGAAGAACGGTAAGTACTACCGTAACAGCAGGGAGTCCCTCTTCCTCGTTTATTCCGACAGGAATACCTCTGCCGTTGTCACGGACAGTAATAATATCGTCAGGCAGAATTTCAACCTCAATGTGTGAGCAATAGCCGGCTAAAGCCTCGTCAATTGAGTTGTCGACAATTTCATATACCAAATGGTGAAGACCCTTTGGACCCGTTGAACCGATATACATTCCCGGACGCTTTCTTACAGCCTCAAGTCCTTTTAAGACCTGAATGGCGTCTGCACCGTATTCTTCGGTAACGGCAGTATTCATTTCTTCATCTTCGTAAATGTCTTTGATTTCTTCGCTCATTTCTTCCTCCGTAACTAATGCGGCATAAAACCGCTTTCTGTTTATATCATTCTTATTTTCAACTTAGTAAAAATTTAACTAAAAGCTTTTACCCTCAAGCCTTTTAAATACCGTTGCCGTATTAAACGGTGAAATGTAAACCGTTCTTTTACCGTTTTTTTCGCATACAATAAAGGATTTCGGCAAATCTTCCGGTGAAACGGTCACACATTCATCTTTTTTTACCGAAAAATTTATATAATCTCTCGTAGCTTTTGAAACCGTTGTATTATCAAGGTCAAAAATGCCTATAATCTCTCTGTCGGAAATTATTTTATCCTGACCGATGTTAAGTAGCATTTATTCCACCGCATTTCCGTTTTCTATTCTGTAAACCTTGCCTGCGCAAAGCCTTGATACCGTTTCTTTCTCACAGCAGGTAATAAAAACCTGTTTATTCTTTATTTTATTAAGAATATAATTTTGCCTCGTTAAATCAAGCTCGCTCATTACATCGTCAAGCAAAATAACCGGATCCTCGCCCCGAATTTCTTTAATTATTTCTGCTTCGCCGAATTTAAGCGCCAATGACGCACTTCTTTGCTGACCTTGAGAGCCAAACTTTCTTGCGGAAATATCCTTAACAAATATTTCAATATCGTCACGGTGCGGGCCGCAGGTTGTGCTTTTAAGATAAAGGTCATTTGAGCGGTTTTTTTGGAGATTTTTCAAAAAATTTTCTTTGATACAGGCTGTATCTTCGTTTTCAAAGCGAAAAGAACCTGCATAAGAAATTTTCATTTCTTCTTTTTTATCGGAAATTCCGCTGTAAATGTCGCTTGCATAATTTTCGAGCATATTAAGATAATCAATTCTGCTTTTTATTACCAATGCGCCCGATTCGGCAATTTTTTCATCCCAAACATCAAATGTGTCAATAAGAGAAGAGTCAACCGCCGCATTTTTAAGCAGTGCATTTTTTTGATTTACGAGATGATTATAATATGCTAATTTTTTTGCGTATGTTTCATCGATTTGACTTATAGCCGTATCAATAAACTTTCTTCTGTTTAACGGCCCGTCTTTTATGAGAGACAAATGAACAGGTGAGAATACAACGCTGTAATATTTACCGATAAGCTCCCTCGGCGAAGTTAAAAGCACTCCGTTTAATGATGCCTGGCGTTTTTTGTCAATGAAAACCGACGCCGTATTATTGCGAAGCTCTGTTTCAAACTCAATTGAAATTTTTGCGTTCTCTGACTCAAAATTTACAAGCTCGGTATCCTTTGACGTGCGAAAGCTTTTACAGCCCGTAAAAAGCCAGATTCCTTCAAGAATATTCGTTTTACCCTGACCGTTTTCACCGTAAATTACATTTATTCCTTTATCGGGAAAAAGGCCCATAAATCCAATGTTTCTGAAATTTTCAATTTTAATTTCATTTATAAACATTAAACAACCTCAAACTGCGTCCCGTCAAATTTAACCTTATCGCCCCTGTGAAGCTTTTTACCTCTTACAATACATTGTTCACCGTTAACAAAAACTTCTCCGTCAAGTATTACGGACTTTGCATGACCGCCTGTCATTACTGCGCCGCATAATTTTAAAAATGCATCAAGCTTAATAAAATCAGTATCAATCTTAACTTGTTTTAACGGTGTTTTTTTTATATGTGCCGAAACTTTTTTCATATTTATCGCCATGCGATACAGCATTCGCACAAAAAGTATATTAAAAACAGCTTTTTGTGCACGGTTTCGTTCCTTTCTTTATATTTTTATACTATCAATTCATCCTTACCGGCAAAACCATAAATAAGAACGGTTTTTCATAAATAAGGGTATTGTCGCTGTCAGGAACAATAATAAGCGGAGAAATTGCACCGTTTAAACGGAAAACAACCTCGTCTGTATCGCACACTTTTAATGCGTCAAGCAAATATTTATTGTTAAAGCCTATTTCAACTCTTTCACCCTGAATTTCTGCAACCATTCTGTCATTAGCGGTACCGAGAGCCGTTGTACTCGAAATTCTTACCGAATCATTATCAAAAATACAACGAACATAGCTCTTAACTCTTTCAGTAATAATAAGAGATGTTCTTTCAATTGCACTTATAATACTTCTTGTCTTAATTTTGACCTCGGTTTTTGCCGTGGTGGGAACAGCACTCTTATAGCTCAAAAATTCGCCCTCTAAAAGTCTTGAAACAATTACATATTTACCGCATTCAAAAAGAATGTGACGCTGAGCTACTACAAGAGAAACAGTTTCAACACCGTCGCCTATAAGTCTTATAACTTCATTAAGAGTCTTTTTAGGTACAACAAATGTTTTTTCTTCTCCGGAATAATCAAGTTTTTCATTTCTTATTGCAAGCTTATAGCCGTCAACGGCCACAAGACGGATATTTCCGGAAGTTACTTCAAAACGAACACCTGTGTGAATAACCTTTGAATCGTTTTCAGCTGCTGCAAATATTGTCTTTTTAACCATATCCTTTAAAAGCTCACCTGAAATTACTATCGGAAAGCCGCCCGATACAGTGGGAAGTTCAGGATAATCAGCCTCTGAAAATCCCATTATTGAAAATTCACTGTCTCCGCTTCTTATTTTACAGATAAGACGGTCGTCACATTCAATTGAAACAGTTTCATCGGGAACATTTCTTAAAATGTCGCAAAGAATCTTTGCATTGAGAATGACACTGCCCGTACTTTCAACTCTGCCCTCAACGGCCGTTATAATACCCACCTCAAGGTCATAGCCTGTAAGCATTATTCTGTCGTTCTCCGCTTTAATAAGAATACCTTCGATTGTAGGAAGATTTGTGCTTTTGGAAGATGTGGCACGTTGTACATTTGCACAGGCTTCTGAAAGAACATTTGAAGAGCATATAAATTTCATTGTTTTATCTCCTTCACTGTAAATTTAGAAATTAAAAATATATAATGTTGAGTAGTAGTAATAGACACGGACAAACTGTCGATAACAATAATTTTTGTTTAAT
>DERX01000044.1:0-1632 GCA_002361875.1 Ruminococcaceae bacterium UBA3329 | reverse complement strand
AATTTTTGTTTAATTATCAACGAAAATCCGCTTTAATTGATATTGAAAACTTTTTAATAAAAATGATGAAAAGAATGATAAAAATTAACTTGTTAAAAATCCTTTTGTTGAAAAGTAAAAAGTTGTTGAAAATTAAGTTTAAATTTAACCGTTTACATTTTTAATAATATCGCCTATGAGATTTTTATATTTAATATCAGATTTCATTTTCTTCTGAACATTTTTGAAGGCATTGTTGACTGTTGAGTGATTTCTTCCGAAAATTTCGCCGATTGCCTGCTGTGACTGACCTGTTATTTCATAAATAACATACATAGCTGCCTGCCTTGCTTCATTTATTTTTGAGTCACGTTTTTCACTTTTAATTTGTTCATTTGTAACTCCGAAGGTTTCGGCAACCTTATCAATAATGTTTTCATTAATTACCGGCACAGGAAGGCTTGTAATAAGAATATCCTTGAGAGCTTCCTTTGCTATTTCAATTGTGGGAGTTTTAATTCCGTTAATGTCGCAGTAAGCGTAAATTCCTTTTACCGCCGAGCCTAACTGACGGATATTACTCTTAATATTTTCCGCTATGAAAAAGCTGACATCAGATGGCATTTCAAGATTAAAATATTCCGCCTTGTTTTTAACTATTGCCACTCTTGTTTCAAAATCCGGCGGCTGAATGTCGCAAATAAGTCCGCTTTCAAACCGAGTTCGCAGTCTTTCTTCAATTTTAGGTATTTCATTCGGCTTTTTATCCGAGGTTAATACAATTTGCTTTCCGTCTTTAACAAGCGTGTTAAAGGTATGAAAGAATTCTTCTTCTGTTCGCTCTTTTCCTGCGATAAACTGAATATCGTCAATTAAAAGTGCGTCACAGTTTCTGTATTTGTTGTGGAAAGCGTCTGTATTTTTTGAGTCAATACAAATGATAAGCTCGTTTGTAAAATCCTCGCTTGTTGTATAAAGAATATTTGCATTTCCGTTATTTTCTTTCATCCTTTGAATAATCGCATTTAAAAGATGAGTTTTGCCGAGACCTGAATTTCCGTAAATAAAGAGCGGATTAAATGCAACAAGTCCCGGGGTATTTGCAACTCTTTTTGACGCTGAAAATGCCATATTATTTGACGATCCGACAATAAAATTATCAAAGGTGTACTCTTGTTGAGTCATATCCGAAGAAGTAACAGCTTCGTTCTCATTTGATTCTTCCTTTTGAGCCTCTTCTAAAAGACAGATATTTATGTCAAATCCTAAATTTTTCGACCAAAGCTTTGAAATTACAGGACTGTATTTTTTGTTTATCATCTCAATTTTCCATTTAGGGCAGGTAAATGTTACGCTGTCACCGTCAACAAAAACAAGCTTTAAAGGTTTTATCCAAATATCAAAGGCAACCTCGCTGTCAAGCTCAGCTTTTAATTCTTCACAAATTCTCTCCCACATTTCTTCAAATGAATTCATCAGGTCACATCCTTAATTTTTACTGAAAAACACGAAATGCCGTTATTTTAACTAAAAAATGGGTAAATTAGAGTTTTTATATAAAACGGCACATTACACCACTATTTATATAAAACTTATTTTAGCACAGTTTACAGCGTTTTTCAATAAGTAAATAGTAAAATATTATACATTTAT
>DERX01000003.1 GCA_002361875.1 Ruminococcaceae bacterium UBA3329 | reverse complement strand
AAAAAATCCAACTGCAAAAACTGTTATAAATGTATTCGCCACTGCCCCGTAAAGGCAATCCGTTTTTCAGGGAATCAGGCTCATATCATAGGCAATGAGTGTATTCTTTGCGGTCAGTGCTTTGTTGTCTGCCCGCAAAATGCCAAGGAAATTGTTGACGAAACCGAAAAAGTTAAGGTTCTTTTGCAGTCGGGCGACCCCGTTATTGTAAGCCTTGCACCGTCCTTTGTTGCCAATTATGACGGCACAGGCATAAATTCAATGAGAAAGGCGCTTAAAAAGCTCGGATTTTACGATGTTGAAGAAACGGCTGTCGGTGCAACCATAGTAAAAACCGAATACGAAAGAATGATTAAAGAGGACGACAGAGATATTATTATTTCTTCCTGCTGTCACTCTATAAATCTTCTTATTCAAAAGCATTATCCCTTTGCGCTCGAATACCTTGCGGATATAGTTTCTCCTATGCAGGCACACTGCAACGATATAAAGAAGCGTTATAAAAACGCAAAAACCGTGTTTATAGGGCCGTGCGTTGCCAAAAAAGACGAGGCGGAGCATTACGAGGGCATTGTTGACGCAGTTTTAACCTTTGAGGAATTAACCCAATGGCTGAAAGCCGAAAACATTGAAATTGAGCAGGAAACAGACAACGATATTTGCAGCCGTGCGCGTTTCTTCCCGACAACAGGCGGAATACTTAAAACCATGGCGCAGGAAAACACGGGTTATACATATCTTGCCATTGACGGAGTTGAAAACTGCATTGCCGCACTTAAAGACATTCAAAACGGCAAAATTCATAATTGCTTTATTGAAATGTCTGCGTGCGTTGGCAGCTGTTCGGGCGGCCCTGTTATGGAAAAATATCACCGCACGGAAACGGTAAGAGATTACATTACAATTGCGAATTATGCAGGTCCTAAGGATTTTGAGGTATCACAGCCTGCGGCAAAAGACCTTAAAAAGAATTTCGAATTTATTGAACAGCGCCTCCCGCAGCCGAGTGAGAGCGAAATTAACGCAGTTCTTCGCCAGATGGGCAAATTCAAGCCCTCACAAGAGCTTAACTGCGGCTCCTGCGGCTACAACACCTGCCGTGAAAAGGCGGCGGCTATAATTCAGGGCAAGGCCGAAATTTCAATGTGTCTGCCGTTCCTTAAGGATAAAGCGGAGAGCTTTTCCGATACTGTTGTTAATAATTCGCCCAACGGACTTATTGTGCTTAACGAACAGCTTGAGGTTCAGCAGATTAACAAGGCGGCAAAGGAAATTATGAACATTCGCTATGATTCTGACGTTCTCGGCACACAGGTTATAAGAATCCTTGACCCCGCTCCCTTTATGAAGGTTCGCGACACCGGCAGAGGAATACACAACGAGCGTGTTTACCTTGCGGAATACAAGTGTTATGTCGAGCAAACCATAGTTTATGACCGTGATTCAAGAATGCTTGTGGGCATTATGCGTGATGTTACCGACGAGCAGTACGAAAGAGAGAAGAAAGAGGATATAAGTAAGCAAACAGTTGAGGTTGCCGACAAGGTTGTTGAAAAGCAGATGCGAATTGTTCAGGAAATAGCATCTTTGCTCGGTGAAACTGCCGCTGAAACAAAAATTGCACTTTCAAAGCTGAAGGAGTCAATAACCGATGAATGATTTATGTGCCGATATTGGATATAAAAGTATAAATCATTACGGCGAAGAGCTTTGCGGCGACCATGTTGACATTGTTGAGCCGAATGATGAATCGACCGTTATTGTTTTGTCCGACGGTCTCGGGAGCGGCGTTAAAGCAAGTATTCTTTCTACGCTGACATCAAAAATTATTTCTACTATGCTTTCAGAGGGTTTGTCCCTTGAGGAATGTGTTGAAACAATAGCCGCAACCTTACCCGTTTGCTCGGTAAGGGGCGTTGCTTATTCGACCTTTACGATTATTCACCTTAAACAAAACCAAACCGCTGAAATTATTCAGTACGATAACCCCCATGCAATTATTATCCGTGACGAGAAAAATTGGGACTATCCCAAAACGGAAATGAATATAGGCGGAAAGAAAATTTTTAAATCCGTTATCAAATTGCAGGAAAATGATATTTTCATTGCAATGAGCGACGGCTGTCCCCATGCAGGAATAGGCACTGCCTACAATTTCGGCTGGAAAAGAGAAGATATAATCACCTTTATGGAGGCGCTTGTGCATGTCGGCTACACTGCAAAAACACTTTCAACAATGCTTGTTGACGAGTGCGACAACCTTTACGGCCATGAGCCTGGCGACGACGCAACGGCCTGTGTTGTTAAAATACGCAAAAGGGAGCCGATGAACATTCTGTTCGGTCCGCCCTCAAACCGTGACGACGCAGACAGAATGATGTCGCTGTTTTTCGGGAAAGAGGGCAAGCACATTATCTGCGGCGGAACTACATCGTCAATAGCCGCTAAATTTTTAAGAAAGCCGCTTAAAGCATCGCTTAATTTTGAACAAAGCGACATTCCCCCTATTGCGGAGCTTGATGGCGTTGACCTTGTAACCGAGGGTGTTATTACTGTCAACAGAGTGCTTGAATACGCCAAGGACTACCTTGCGGAGAATAAGAAGTACGAGCATTGGGGCTTTAAAAATGACGGAGCGTCTTTAATTTGCCGTCTGCTTTTTGAAGAGGCTACCGACATAAACTTTTATGTCGGCAGAGCAATAAATCCTGCCCACCAAAACCCCGACTTGCCCATAAATTTCAGCATAAAAATGAATCTTGTTGAAGAGCTTTCCAAATGCCTTAAACAGATGGGTAAAAAAATCAAAGTAAGTTATTTTTAAGTCGGCGATTATAATCCGAAATAGCCTGA
>DERX01000022.1 GCA_002361875.1 Ruminococcaceae bacterium UBA3329 | reverse complement strand
TACGGATTTTTCGCTCCGTATTTTCCTTTCGTTTAAATATTTTATTATATTTATATATTAAGTGTTTCCTTGCCGCAAATGCATACTTTTTTAACGACAGTATTACCTGTTATTTATGCAGTATGCAATGTAAAAAATATTAAAAGATAAAAATAAAGACCCTGCCGTTAAAAATAACAGCAAAGTCTCGCAATTTAATTACAAAGCCGGATTAAACTAATCGTACTGACGGCAAAGTAAACACGCATTTTCAGTGTTTGCTACTCCCTTTGTGAAAATATTATTGTAGAAACATTATAACGTAAATAAAATCCTTTTGTCAATAATGTTTTTGAATTTTAAGTCATCATAATTGTTGAAACCAATAAGGTAATATGCTACAATATTTTTATAATTTTTTAACTTAGGAGAAAACAGTTGAATATTTTAAAGCCGAGAAACATTCAAAGCGAAGCACTGAGAAATAAGCACTTGTGCGACCTGCTTGAAGATGAAAAAATAAATTTTTGTAATTTTGAAAAAGAAAAATACGACGACCTTAATTTATACGAAATTGAATTTGAGCATTGCAGATTCAGCGGTATAAGCTTGCAAAACGGAGAATTGGAAAAACTGTCGTTCAGCGATGTAATATTTGAACAGTGCAATTTTTCAAATACGCAGTTTCTGTCATCTTCTTTTATCAGATGTGAATTTAATAACTGCAAAATTTCAGGGTGCAGTTTTGCAGAAAACAGATTATTAAATGTTACATTTTCCGATACAAATGCGGGTTATTTGAATCTTAGCCTTGCAAGCATTGAGAATATTCTGTTCAAAAACACAGCGCTTAAAAACAGCTATTTTCAAGAAAGCAAAATTAAGAATATTTATTTTGAAAATGCAGATTTAACTCAGGCAAATTTCTTTAAAACAAGCTTAAAAGGCGTCGATTTGTCCAGCAGTAAAATTGAGGGAATTGTAATTTCAGCGGAAGATATAAAGGGTGCGGTAATAGATTCGTCCCAAGCGGTTGATTTATTGTATTTATTGGGCGTCAAACTCAAATTTTAAAACAAAGTATTATGTCATTTTGCTTGATTATTTTTATATACATAAGATGTATATGGGTGAACTCTATTAAAGCAACTGACAGTTGCTTGAATAATGACAGCAGTTGTTATATACTGTTTTCGAGGTGAAAAATATGGAAACAAAAGAAATTTTACTTGAACTGCGAAAGAAAAATAATTTTACTCAGGATGAGCTTGCCGAAAAGGCTTTTGTAACACGGCAGGCGGTTTCAAAATGGGAATCGGGTGACTCTGTGCCCAATACAGAAACGCTTAAAATCCTTTCAAAGCTGTTTGACGTTTCAATCAACACGCTTTTAGGCTCGCCCCGAAATCTTATTTGCCAATGCTGCGGAATGCCCCTTGACGACAGTACAATAAGCCGTGAGCCTGACGGGACATTCAACGAGGAATACTGCAAATGGTGCTACACTGACGGAATTTTTGCCTATAAAGATATTGATGTGCTGATAAATTTCCTCACAGAGCATATGTCAAATGAAAGCTTTCCGAAAGAGCAGGCAAGGGCGTATTTTGAAGAGCAAATTCCGAAGCTTCGTCACTGGTGTGAAAACAAATAATATACAAAAATGCAGCCGAGAAATCGACTGCATTTCTTTTAAGAAGTTCCAATACAAAAATATACAGATATAGAGTTTCTATATCTGTATATTTGGCGCAGAAGGAGAGACTCGACAAGGCAAGCCTTGTTTTTGCTGCGCAAAGCATTTATGTGTCCGTGCTCCTCTGCCTGCGGCAGACCGTCGCACATGGACGAAAGAGTTCTCATCTCTCCCGTTTATTAAAATAAGCAAAAATAAAAAGCCTGTGCAATATATACACAGACTTTTTATGGCGCAGAAGGAGAGACTCGAACTCTCGCGCCGGTTACCCGGCCTACGCCCTTAGCAGGGGCGCCTCGTCACCAACTTGAGTACTTCTGCAAGTGTAACGTGTTAAAACGTATTCAATAATTAAAAATGGTGGAGAGGAAGGGATTCGACAGATTTTGCAAGCAAAATCCATTCGTTCGGCGACCGAATTTCTTTGAAATTCAGTGCCCGCCTCACGCTCTTCGCTAAAAACAGTTCACTGAACTGTTTTCCTACGCTCAGACCCTCACGGGTTCGAATTCGTAAAGACGAAAATGACCAAAAAACATAAAAACTTTACGAATAATTAAAAATGGCGGAGAGGAAGGGATTCGAACCCTTGTGAGTTTGACCTCAAACGGTTTTCAAGACCGCCGCGTTATGACCGCTTCGCTACCTCTCCGCATTTGGCTTGATTATATTATCACATAATTTATTACTTGTCAAGAAATTTTGTAAAAATCCTTAAATATATTTTGCAAAAGACGAACATTTAAGGCGTGAATTTTTGCGACAGCCGTTTACAAATGTTTTATATAATGTTAAAATATCCTTACTATATGTTATTTTGCAAAGGACGGGTCATTTTATGCAATGGATGTATCCGATATTTATTTTTCTGTTTCTTGCTTTCATATTCACAAACAGAGAAAAAGACACAGTAATTGCACACAAAATACACAAAAAGAAAAAAGGAGTGTCACAAATGACAGATTTAATTAACGATTATATCGGCAAAGAGTGCCTGATTTACACTTGTATGTCATCGTCACAGATTACAGGTACAATACGCTCTTACCAAGACGGCTGGATTGTAATTGAAAATGCAAATGGTCAGCGTGATATTGTGAACTGCGAATATATAACACGAATCCGTGAATATCCGAGAGATAAAAAAGGCAAGAAAAAATCTGTAATATTTGATTAATAGAGGTATTTCATTATGAACAAAAACGATTTTGCCCAAAAGCCGCCAATGGGCTGGAACAGCTGGGATTGCTACGGAGCCGCCGTTAACGAAGAACAGTTACTCGGCAATGCGGAGTATATGGCAAAGAATCTTAAACAGTTCGGCTGGCAGTATGTTGTCTGCGACATTCAGTGGTATGAGCCGAACGCTAAGGACAACGATTACAATAATTTTACCGAGCTTTGCATGGACGATTACTCCCGTCTTATTCCTGCCGAAAACCGTTTTCCCTCGTCCAAAAACGGCGCAGGGTTTAAGCCGATTGCCGATAAAATCCACGCAATGGGTCTTAAATTCGGAATACATATAATGCGCGGAATACCCCGTCAGGCAGTGCATCGGAACACAAAAATATTTGGGAGCGATAAAACTGCCCGTCAGATTGCACATCATTTCTCCGTCTGCCCGTGGAATACCGATATGTACGGCGTTGACGCAAGGCAGGACGGTGCACAGGAATATTACGATTCACTCTTTTCGCTTTATGCCTCTTGGGGCGTTGATTTTGTAAAGGTGGATGACATTTGCGTAACCGAGTTCAGAAAGTGGGACAACCCTTATTCAGCAAGCGATGAGGTTGAAATGATAAGAAAGGCAATTGACAAAACAGGGCGTGAAATTGTTTTGAGCCTTTCACCCGGACCTGCTGAAAAGAGTGTGGCTGACCACCTTTGCGAAAATGCTAATATGTGGCGGCTTACGGGCGATTTTTGGGATAGCTGGGAACAGCTTTACGGTATGTTTGACCGCTGTAAGCTGTGGGAAGATGTTGTTTCAGAAGGATGTTGGCCTGACTGCGATATGCTGCCCTTGGGCAGAATTTCCAAAAACGGAACCTGCCACGGCGAGCAGAACCGATATACGAAATTTACACCCGATGAGCAGAAAACCTTAATGACTCTTTGGTGCATTTTCCGTTCTCCCTTAATGTTCGGCGGCGAAATGCGTGAAAATGACGAGCTTACTTTATCTCTCATTACAAATCCCGAGATTTTGGCGGTAAATCAAACCTCACACGGCGGCAAAGAGATTTACCGTGATGAAGATTTTATTATCCGTAAAGCGTATGACGAAGAAGACAATGTGATTTTTGCAGTGTTCAATGTGAGCGATACTGAAAAAACATTTAATCTTGACCTCCACAAATTCGGATTTGACACCGGCAAAACTCTCCGCGACCTTTGGAAAAGGGTGGATATAGGCGAAACGAAAAGTACAATGAATTTTAAGGTGCCGTCGCACGGCGCAGAGCTTTATAGAATCTATTAAATTATCAATAAGGAGAGGCTTATGCTTCGTATTATTACAGGCAGAACAGGCAGCGGAAAAACAAGACTTGTCCGCTCCGTCATTGCCGATATTGCAAAAACAGCACCCGACAAAGCGATAATAATTGTTCCCGAACAGTTTTCATTTGAAACCGAAAGGGCAATGCTGTCACTTCTCGGAAACGAAAAAGTTAATAATGCCGAAGTATTAAGCTTTTCAAGGCTCTCGGAAAAGCTTTTGAAAAAGTGCGGAAAAATGCCTCAGAAAACGGTTGACGATGCCGCCCGTGCTCTTTTAATGAGCATTGCGGTGGAGTCCCTTCAGGATAAAACCGCAACTTTCCGAAAATATATTAAAAATCCCGCTTTAATAAACGAGCTTGTTGCATTTCGCAAGGAGCTTAAAAAGTGCAGAATTGCACCCGAAATTTTGAAAAATATTTCAGGCAAAATGCGCCGTGAATCCTTTTCGGTAAAGCTTTCAGAGCTTTCCGAGATATATCTTTGCTATGACGCTTTAATTAAAGAGAGCTTCGGCGACGATACCGATTTTCTGGATATTCTTTCCGATATTTTGGAAACCGATGATTATTTTAAAGGCAAAACAGTTGCCGTTGACGGCTTTTCGGGATTTTCCGCTCAGGAATATTCCGTTCTTGAAAAAATAATGAAGCAGGCGGACGAGCTTTACGTAACATTTTGCTATGACGGCGAAACTCGCAACGAAAGATACGAAATTTTCAGTAATGTTCGCAGTGAAATTAAAAAATTAACTTCAATTGCCAACAGGGCAAATGTGAAAATCGCCTCAAGAGAAAACCTTTTGCCGAAAGAGGAGTACAAAGCGCCCGAGCTCAATTTCCTTGAGAAAAATATATTCGGAGGTAAAACGGAGATTTTTGAGGGTGATGCATCTGCCGTTTGCCTTATCCCGTGTAAAAACAAAAAAGACGAGTGCGACGCCGTTGCGGCTGAAATCCGCCGACTCCTTCGTGAGGAGAATTACCGTTACCGTGACATAGCGGTTATTGAGCGACAGGAAAACTCTTATAAAAACGACCTTGCAAATTCATTTAGAAAATACGGAATTAAATGCTTTTTCGATTCCCGCCAACCTGTGCTTACACAACCGCTTATTGTGTTTATCAGGACGCTTTTCAGCATTATTACAGGCGGATTTTCGTCTGACAGTGTATTTACGCTTCTTAAAACAGGGCTTTTCGGGTTTACAACCGAGGAGATAAGCGAGCTTGAAGACTATGTTCTTATGTGGAACATTACAGGCGCAAAATGGAAAAGTGAATGGACTGACAATCCTGAAGGCTACGGCACGGAATTTGACGAAATTTCACTTGAAAAGCTGTCAACGCTGAATGTTCTTCGTCAAAGAGTTGTTGCGCCTATACTGTCGCTTAAGAATAAAATAACCGATGCAAACGGCGCTGTAATTTCAAAGGAAGTCTTTTCTTTTTTAAGAAAAACGGGCGTTGATGAAAATTTGAAAGCAATTGCCGAGTCGCTTAAAAACAGCGGCGACAGCGAGCTTTCAATTGAGCAGGAAACTGTTTGGAAAATAGCGGCGGATATTTTTGACACATTATGGTTTGCTGTCGGCAATAAAACCGTTTCCGTTGCAAGATTTGCCGAATTGTTTGATATTCTTGTAAGCTTTAAGGATGTCGGAGTTATTCCGAACGGAATTGACGAGGTAATAATGGGCAGTGCGGACAGAATCCGTGCCTCTGCCCCAAAAGCCGTATTTATTGTCGGTGCAAACAGCGAGGTCTTTCCGGCGAACGGTTCGGGCGGCGTTCTGCTTTCCGACAAAGAGCGCAACGAGCTTATTGAGAACAGCATTGAGCTTGTAAGCAATGTTGAATATAACAGCGTGAGCGAGTTGTTTATTGCCTACCGTGCTGTTTCGCTTTCAACCGAAAAGCTGTATGTTTCTTATTCTTCTTTCGGAGCGGACGGAGGCTCGCTTTTCCCGTCCGAAATAGTTTCGGGAATTAAAGCTTTATTACCTCTCTGCAAGCTCCGTCAAAACGATGCATTAAGCCGAATTGAAAGTGAAAAATCTGCATTTTCCGTGCTGGCAGGGGAAAGTGTAAACGGCTCTGTTTTGGCTTCTTCGCTTTATGAATATTTCAAAGAAAACGGCGGAGACGGCAGAATAGAAATGATTGACAAAATCCGCAAAAATACCTTTGAACTCAAAAACAGAACAGTCGCAGAAAAGCTGTTCGGCAATAATATGTTCCTGACTGCATCCAGAACCGAAAAATATTATTCCTGCCCATTCTCATATTTCTGTCAGTACGGGCTGAAGGCCAAGCCTAAAAAGGCGGCGGAGGTTGACCCTGCACAGGCGGGAACGCTTATTCACTATGTGCTTGAAACGGTTCTCCATGAATACCCAAAAGAAAAATTTATAACTTTTTCAAACAGCGAAGTACAGAAAATTGTTTCTTCTGTAATTGATTCCTATATTGAAGAGCAGATGAGCGGAATTGAAAATAAATCTGCGTCCTTTAAACGGACTGTGGAGCTTATAAAAATTCGCTCATACAAAATCGTGCTCCGCTTAATCGAAGAATTTAAAAACTGCGACTTTACCCCCGTAAGCTTTGAAATGAGTATCAACAAAGACGGTGAAATTCCGCCTTATAAGCTTATTTTAGACGAAAAACACAGTATCACAGTTGTAGGCAAGGTTGATCGGGTGGACTCCTGGCAGAATGAAAATAATAATTTCATAAGAGTAATCGACTACAAAACAGGCGGTAAGGAGTTTAAGCTCTCCGAGGTGTTGCAGGGCATAAATATGCAAATGCTCATTTACCTTTTTGCAATTTGGCAAAACGGAAAAGAAAAATTCGGCAATGTAATTCCTGCCGGTGTGCTCTATTTCCCTGCGAAAACAGTCCGTGTTTCTTCAGCTAAAAATGACAGATACGCAGATTTCAGCGAAATGACGAAGACTGAAAAGGAAGAGTACAGAATGAAGGGAATGGTGCTCAATAACCTTGATGTTATAAACGCTATGGAGCACGGTATGGGCGGCGTGCTTATTCCCTCAAAGCTTGATAAATCAGGCAGTGCCTCGGGCAATGTGATTTCGCTTAAATCTCTTCATAAGCTGAAAAATTACATTGACAGTGAAATTAAAGATATGGCAAAAAGCCTTTATGACGGAGAAATTGACGCAATTCCGACAGACGGTGCATGCGATTACTGCGATTATAAAACAGTCTGCAAGCGTGAGAGCGGCGGAAAAATAAGAGAGCTTCAGAAATACAGCTTTAATGATGCATTAACTGTTTTAGGGGGTGAGGACGAATGAGCGAAAGAAAATGGACTCCTGCACAAAAGTGTGCAATAAATTCTCTTGACGGAACAATGCTTGTTTCTGCGGCGGCAGGCTCAGGCAAAACCGCAGTGCTTGTTGAGCGAATAATAGAGCGCATAACCCGTCCTCAAAATCCGTCGTCTGTTGACAGGCTTTTGGTCGTTACATTTACAAAAGCGGCGGCGGCTGAAATGAAAAACAGGCTGTCTGACGCAATTTCAAAGCGGCTTGAAAAAGACCCGTCAAACGTGTTCCTGAAAAGACAAAAGCTTTATCTTTCCGAGGCGCAGGTCTGCACAATGGACAGCTTCTGCGGAAGGCTCGTCAAAGAAAATTTTGAACTTTTATCAATTTCGCCGGATTTCACAATGCTCAGTGATAATGAAAATAAAATTGTTCTTTCCGAGGCGGCAGATGAAATATTGAATGATATTTATGAAAACGGCAGTGAAGACGAGCTTTGCCTGTTGGAGCTTTTTACCAATCAAAAGGACGACGGCACGCTAAAATCTCTTTTAATAAAAATGTACGACCTTGCAATGGCGGACTGTGACCCCGAAAAATGGATTGACAAAGCATTTCAGCCGTATTTTGATGACGCACCTATTGAAAAGAGCGCTTGCGGAGAATATATGCTCTCTCTTTTAAGGGAGAAAATCTGCTTTATTCTTGAAAAAATTGACAAGGTTTTTCTTGATGTGCAGGGGAGCGGTAAGCTTGAAACAGCTGTTAATGACGATTTAAACTTACCCGAATCGGTTCTCAAAAGCACCCTTGAAAGGCTTGACAGCGGTGCGCCTTGGAACAGCATCAGAGAAACGCTCGGCGATATTTCATTTAACCAATTCGCAAGATTTAAAAAAGAAGAAAAAGATGAGCTTTACGAGCAAATCAAAGCTCGCCGTGACATAATAAAAAAAGAAACGGAATCTTTAAATTCATTGCTTATTTGCACGGCAGAGGATTATGAAGATGACATAAAACAACTGCGTCCCGTAATGACTGCTTTGAAAAACAGTGTAAAGAAATTTATTCACCGTGTGGCAGATGTGAAAAGTGAAAATAATTCTTATTATTTTACCGATATTCTTCATTTTGCCCTTGACTTGCTTTATGAAACGAATGAAAACGGCGAAAGAGTTAAGTCTAAACTTGCAAATGAGCTTTCAGGCGAATTTGATGAGATTTTAATAGACGAATTTCAGGATACAAACGAAGCGCAGGTTGCTCTTTTTAACGCTGTTTCAAAGGACGGCTCTAATGAATTTATAGTTGGTGATGTTAAGCAGAGTATTTACGCTTTCCGTGAGGCTTGTCCCGAAATATTTGTTTCGCTTTTAAATAAAACGCCTAAATTTGACAGCGAAAATTATCCTGCCAAGATTTATCTCGACAGCAATTTCAGAAGCCGTAAGGGCGTTGTGGACGCAGTAAACTTTTTTTTCGATTTTCTAATGGTGTCAAAGCTTGGCGGTTTAGACTATAAAGAAACCGAAAGATTGCGCTTTTCTGCGGTCGGATTTGACGAAAACGATAATGTCGATACGCAGGTGCATATTGTTGAGTCGGATGACCCCAGAACCTCTAATTTAGTCAAAGAGTCGCAGTATATCGGCGGACTTATAAACCAAATGGTAAGCAGTAGAATGACCGTTGGCAGAGGCGAGGATAAACGCCCCGTAAAATACAGTGATATTTGTATTCTTCTGCGAACCGTTAAGGATAAAGCCGCTGTAATGGCAGGCGAGCTTGTAAAAATGGGCATACCCGTTCATTACAAAAAAGAGGGCGGATTTTTCGATAACGCCGAAATTATGACTGTGATTTCACTTTTGCGTGTAATTGACAATCCGCTGTCCGATGTACCGCTTTTGTCCGTATTGCTTTCACCTTTAACAGCATTTACGGAGGACGATGTAGCGGAGCTTAAAGCCGAAATGCCCAATGCTTCTCTGTATTCTGTTTTAAAAGCTAACGAAAATAAAAGTGAAAAAGCAAAACAGGTTATTGAAATGCTTAAGGTTTTCAGAACTCTGTCAGTAACACTCAGCGTTGCCGATTTAATTCGAAGAATTTATGAAGTGACGGCTTTTGACTGCGTTGTTTCGGCTATGGATTCGGGTGAAAGGCGAGCTTTAAATCTGCAAAAGCTCGTCATTTATGCCGAAAATTACAGCGCAAGCGGCTCTTTCGGATTGTCGGGATTTTTAAGATATATAGATAAGTTGCAAAAGAATGGTTATGACCTTGAGGCGGCTGAAACTGTTTCCGAGAATGACGACACCGTCAGAATAATGAGCTATCACAAAAGCAAAGGGCTTGAATTTCCCGTGGTAATACTTGGGTGTATGTCCGCAAAATTCCGCAAGGAGTCAAAGGAAAAACTGCCCGTTAGCAAAACCCTCGGAGCAGGTGCATTGAGGTTTATTGCCGAGGAAAACCGTGAAATTAAAACTCTCGGTCACCTTGCTGTAATCAAAAAGAATGAGGATGAAAACACCGCAGAAAATTTACGGCTTCTCTATGTTGCAATGACGAGAGCCGAAGAAAAGCTCATACTTGTGGGAAGTGTTTACAATCCTCAAAAAAAGATTACGAATTTGTTTTACGAGAACAGTGTGGGTGAAGAAAATATCCACACCGCAATTAAAAATATTGACAGCTTTTTTGACCTTGTACTGTTTTCTATGATAAAGCATCCGTCCTTTTCCGCTTTGCCGTTCGTTAATAATCTTCAGGGCAGAACAAAGGCAAATACAGACAGTAAAATTGAGGTTCATTTTTGCGAAGAGCCTGAAGCTGCGGAAGAAATAACCGAAAAAGAAGAAGTTTTTCTGCCTGACAGCGCACTTACTGAAAAAATTAAGGAAAAGGTGTCTTTTACATATCCTTATGACTATTTGTCGGGAATTGATGTCAAATATACTGCCTCGTCAATGGACAAAACTTATGAGAGCGAGTATTTTGCAAGCGAAAATCCGTCGTTTTTAAGCGAGAACAAAATAACTCCCGCAAAACGGGGCACGCTTATCCATAAATTTATGGAAGTCTGCGATATGCAAAATGCATCAAAGAACATTGATGCGGAAATAGACCGACTTACATTGAACGGTACATTTACAGCCGATGAGGCAAAGGCTTTAAATAAGAGCAAAATTCAAAAATTCTTTGAAAGCGATATGTTTACCCGTATTCTCTCTGCGAAAAAATTCCTTCGCGAAAAGGAATTTACAATGTCAGTGCCGTTAAACCTTGTTTTGAATGAATTGAAAAACCTTGAAGGTGAATCGGCGGTCGTGCAGGGTGTAGTTGACGGATTTATTGTAAACGGTGAAAACGGCGAAATAATCGATTATAAAACAGACCGTGTTAAATCTGCGGATGAGCTTTGCGAGCGTTACAAAACGCAGATGTGGGTTTACAAAAAGGCGGCAACAGAGTGCTTCGGCGTAAAAAATGTTAAAGTAACTTTGTATTCTTTTGAGCTTTCAAAAGAAATTTCTGTAAATTTTTAAAAAACACTTGATTTTTAAATACTCTTGTGATAAACTTATTAGGCTTAATAAATAATAACCGAAAGAGGTGACAATTCGTGAAAGAAGGAATTCATCCTAATTATGAAACCACTACCGTAAAGTGCGCTTGCGGTGCTACATTTGAAACTCGTTCAACAAAGTCAGGTCTTAAAGTTGATATTTGCTCAAATTGCCACCCGTTCTTTACAGGTAAACAGAAGCTTGTTGACACAGGCGGACGTGTTGACCGTTTCAACAAACGTTACAATCTTGAATCCAAATAACAAATCGGGCGGTACGCAGTGTGCCGCCTTTTGTTTTTATATTTATATATTAAAAAGTAATCGGAGAAATTATGGAGTACAGAACAGTAAAAAACAATTCGTTTGATGAATATGAAATTAAACATTCCCGCTTTATAGGGTATTGCTGTCCTGTGTCCTCAAAGGAGCAGGCGGAAGCGTTCATATCTGAAATCAAGTCAAAGCATTGGGACGCAACTCACAATGTCTATGCCTACATTGTCCGTGACGGTAATGTTAAGCGTTATTCCGATGACGGCGAGCCGCAGGGAACGGCAGGTGTTCCCGTTTTAAGCGTTTTGGAAAAGGAAAATGTCACTGATGTCTGCGTGGTTGTTACAAGGTATTTCGGCGGAATACTTTTAGGGGGCGGCGGTTTAGTGCGTGCTTATTCGCATACGGCAAAAATCGCTCTTGATAAAAGCTCGATAATCACAATGGCAAATGCAAAGGAACTGAAAATTGTTTGCGATTATACATTTTACGGAAAGCTCGAAGCTTTTTTGCGTGCCGAAAACATAAGTGTTCTTAATTCCGATTTTGCCGGCATTATCACCTTAAATGTAAGAGTTAAAGACAGTGTATATGAGAATTTTACGGCGAAGCTTACCGAGCTTAGCAACGGAAAAATTACTCCCGAAATAAAAAGTGAAAATTTTTATGAATTCTGAAAAATAAAAAAGTATTTTGCGATTTTTTGTTATATTATTATATTGAAGGCGTTTTTTTGGAGTTAAAGACAGGAAAAACAGCTGAAAATATAATATTATTTAATACGAAAGGGGCGGAAATATGACAGTTCGTGAAAAGCTTGAAAACAATGAAAAGCTCATTCTTTCACCGAGGGCGTGCTTGGCGGTAAATACTCGCGGCAGAGAAGCATTTGAAGAAAAATGTGCACTCAGAACCGACTTTCAGCGTGACCGTGACAGAATTATTCATTCAAATTCTTTCCGCCGCCTTAAACATAAAACTCAAGTGTTTTTGTCCCCGTGGGGCGACCATTACCGCACACGCCTTACCCACACTTTAGAGGTTGCGCAGATTGCACGCACAATTTCAAACGGACTTTCGCTTAATTCCGATTTAACCGAGGCAGTAGCTCTCGGTCACGATTTAGGCCATACTCCTTTCGGTCATGCGGGTGAGCGGGCGCTTAATTCTGTATTTCCCGGAGGATTTCACCATTACGAGCAGAGTTTGCGTGTCGTTGAAAAGCTTGAAAAGGGCGGCGCAGGGTTAAACCTTACATACGAAGTGCGTGACGGCATTGTTTGCCATACAAGGGGTAAAGAGGCGGACACGCTTGAAGGCAGAATTGTAAAGCTTGCGGATAAAATCGCTTATATAAACCACGATATTGACGACGCAATACGGGGCGGAATTATGACCGAAGAGGACATTCCTCTTACAATCCGTTTATCTCTCGGCACGAATAAATCCGAAAGAATAAATACACTTGTAACAAACTGCGTTGAAAACAGCAAAGACGATATTTGTTTTTCCGAGGATATTCAGATTCCTTTTGATGAGCTTCATAAGCTGATGTTCAGCTTGGTTTATACAAATCCCAAGTGCAAGAGCGAAGAAACCAAAGCGATTGACATTATAATCCGCCTTTACGAATATTTCGTTAAAAACAGTAACAAAATTCCCGATGCGTTTAACTATATAATAGAAAACGAAGGGGTGGAGCGTGCCGTCTGCGATTACATTGCAGGAATGAGCGACCGTTATCTTCTTTCTGTTTATCAGAATACATTTATCCCCAGTGCTTGGGCGGATATGGGAATGGGGGATTTTTAATGGCTATCAGTGACGAGTATATTGCAGAGCTTCGCCGCCGTGCAGACATTGAATCCATAATTTCCTCTTATGTAAACATTAAGCGCAACGGAAAAATCTGCCGAGGACTTTGTCCGTTTCACGGCGAAAAAACAGCGTCATTCACTGTTTATCCGGATACGCAGTCATTTTATTGTTTTGGTTGCGGTGAGGGCGGCGATGTAATTCACTTTATATCTTCAATCGAAAATCTTGATTATGTTGATGCAATAAAATTCCTTGCGGATAAAGTAGGTATGGATTTACCCGAGGACAATTCCTACGATTCTTCTCTTTCTAAACGCAGACTGCGTATGTATGAGGCTAACCGTGAGGCTGCAAGATTTTACAGCAAGCAGTTATTCGGCAGTGACGGGAAAGCGGCAGTGGATTATTGCGCAGGCAGGCGGCTTACAAGGGAAACTGTTATAAAATTTGGGATAGGCTATGCACCCGATTCATGGTCGGCACTCAAAAATCATCTCAATTCAAAAGGCTTTACCGATGCCGAGCTTTTTGAGGCAAATCTTCTTAAAAAATCTCAAAAAGGCACTTATTATGACAATTTTCGCCACCGTCTTGTTTTCCCGATAATTGATTTGCGAGGAAATGTTTTAGGGTTCAGCGGAAGGCGGCTTCGTGAAGAGGACAAGGGCAAATATGTTAATACCTCCGACACGCTTGTTTACAAAAAGGGCAATGAGGTTTTTGCACTTAATTTCGCCCGTAAGTCGGGCAAAGACAGTCTTATTTTGTGCGAGGGTAATATTGACGTTGTAATGCTTCATCAGGCAGGTTTTACAAATGCCGTGGCAGGTCTCGGCACAGCGCTGACGGGTGAACAGGCACATTTAATGTCACGCTACGCCTCCGAAATTTACCTTTGTTATGACAATGACGAGGCAGGCGGCAAGGCAACTGCACGCGCGCTTGAGGTATTCTCAAAAACCAATGCAAAGGTGCGTGTATTAAAGCTTTCGGGCGGCAAAGACCCCGACGAGATTATTAAAAATTACGGCGTTGAGCGGTTTAAATCTATTATTGACGGCGCCGCAAACGAAATTGAATTTAAGCTTTTGGCGGAGCGTGAAAAGCTCGATTTAACAACCGATGACGGCAAACGGCGGTATCTTCGTGCGGCAATTCCGATTTTGTCGAAATTAACTCCCATTGAGCTTGATATTTATTCATCTCGCTTGGCTTCCGAGCTTTCCGTTGCAAAGTCCGCAATTACGGATGAGGTTAAGCGTGCGGAAAAATCACATCGCATAACGCAAAAAAAACAGGAATTTAAAACGGTTGTCAAAGCAGATGACATTCTCGACAAATTAAATCCCGACCGTTCAGCCAATTTCAAGGCGGCAAAGGCTGAGGAAAGCCTAATTGCAATAATTATGGCAAATCCCGCACTTTTAAAAACGGCAGACAGAAAAATTACCGCTGAAGATTTCGTAACAGAGTTTAACGGCAGAATTTACAAAACCGTAACTGACAGATTAAGGGACGGAAAATCTGCGGAGATATCTTTTCTTTACGGCGAGCTCATAGAAGATGAAATCAGAGCGGTTGCAAAAATTCAAACTGTTTCCAGAGTCTTGCAGAATACAGAAGAAGAGTGTGAGGACTGTATAAAAACAATAATCGGTGAGAAAAATAAGAAAAAAAGGTCGGCTGTGGATACAGAAAATATCAGCGACGATGATTTCTTAAATTTCTTCCAAAATAATACATAAGGGTGAAAGAATATGGAAAATCTTGATAAGAAAACAGCGATAAAGGCTCTTGTCGAAAAGGGCAAGACAGTCGGCAAATTAACCACGCAGGAAATCGACACTGCAATTATTGAGCTTGACATTGAAATGGACGAGCTTGACAAGCTTTACGAAATAATCGAGCAAAATAATATTGAGATTATCGACGACCTCGGCGATATGGCAAGGGACGCAATAACAAGCGAAACCGACCTTGCAAAAACCGATGACGGCGGAGTGGGTGAAAATAAAACTCTCGCAATGGACGACCCTGTCCGTGTTTATCTTAAAGAGATAGGCAGAGTTCCTCTTTTAACAACTGAGGAGGAGCAGGTTCTCGCTATGCGTATTGCCGATAATGACCCCGAGGCTAAAAAACGTCTTGCAGAGGCTAACCTTCGTCTTGTTGTCAGCATTGCAAAGCGATATGTAGGCAGGGGAATGGCTTTCCTTGACTTAATTCAGGAGGGCAACCTCGGTCTTATTAAGGCTGTCGACAAATTTGACTATACAAAGGGCTTTAAATTTTCAACATATGCTACTTGGTGGATAAGACAGGCAATTACAAGAGCCATTGCCGACCAGGCAAGGACAATCCGTATTCCCGTTCATATGGTTGAAACTATAAATAAGGTTAAGAAAACAAGCACACAGCTTCTTCACAAAAACGGTCACGACCCGTCAGCAGAGGAAATTGCGGATGAGCTTGGAATGAGTCCTGACAAGGTTCGTGAAATTCTCCGCCTTTCACAGGAGCCTGTTTCGCTTGAAACCCCCATTGGTGAGGAGGAGGACAGCCATTTGGGCGACTTTATCCCCGATGATGACGCACTTTCTCCGGCAGACGCCGCGTCAATTTCTCTTCTCAAGGAACAGCTTAACGAGGTTCTGAAAACATTAACTCCCCGTGAGTCAAAGGTTCTGTCGCTCCGCTTCGGGCTTGAGGACGGCCATCCGAGAACCCTTGAAGAGGTTGGCTCACAGTTTGGTGTTACAAGAGAGCGTATCCGTCAGATTGAGGCAAAGGCTCTCCGTAAGCTTCGCCATCCGAGCCGCAGTAAAAAGCTTCGCGATTTCCTTGATTGATATATAACCGCAAATTCTATTGGACAGGCTTTATGCCTGTCCTTTTTTGTAGGGTACGCCGACCTCGGCGTACCGTGAAAAACGAGTTACAAATTATTAAATTTCGTAACGGACAGCCGAGTCGACTGTCCCTACTATGATCTGCTCACTCAGTGGGAAAACTGCCAACAGACTGAAGGCGTAAATAAAACGAAAATTATGCTCCCTATAATAAATATTAAAAAATATTTTAAATTTCAAAATTTTTTAAAAAACTACTTGACAATTGAATACTCATTCAACTACAATACAGTTGAACAAACATTCAACTGAAAATCGAGAGGAGTACGGATATGCCGAAAAACGAATTTATGTGCGACTGCAATATGGTACATGAGGAAATCGTTTCCGACACTGTGTCAAAAATGCCGAGTATGTATATGATGAACTGTGTTGCTGATTTTTTCAAAATAATGGGGGACTCAACACGGTGCAGATTGCTTTTTGCGCTTTTGCAGAACGAAATGTGCGTTTGTGACCTTGCAAATGTGCTTTCAATGACAAAATCGTCTATTTCACATCAGCTCAGCAAGCTTAAAGAGGCGGGAATTATAAAATCAAGGCGCAGCGGAAAAACTATTTATTATTCACTTGACGATGACCACGTTTCAGAGATTTTTGAAGTGGGACTTCAGCATGTTAAACATAAAATTTGACAGGGAGGATTACATTATGAAAACAAAAACAGAAAAAAATATTTTAGTTGCATTTATACTTAATTTGTCATTTTCAATATTTGAATTTATCGGCGGTATTTTTACGCACAGCGTAGCAATACTTTCAGACTCAATTCACGACATAGGCGACGCCGCAAGCATAGGTATTTCGTATTTCCTTGAAAAGAAAAGCAAAAAACAGCCTGATGAGGTTTATACTTTCGGCTATGCGCGCTATTCCGTAATCGGCAGTATTATTACAACGGTCATTCTTCTTGTCGGCTCGGTTCTTGTCATAATCAATGCGGCAAAACGGCTTATAAATCCCGTTGAAATCAATTATAACGGTATGATAATTTTTGCTGTTATCGGCGCTGTTACCAATTTCACCGCCGCCTATTTCACAAGAGAAGGCGATTCACTTAATCAAAAAGCCGTAAATCTTCATATGCTCGAGGATGTTCTCGGCTGGGTAGTAGTTTTAATCGGCGCAGTAGCAATGAAATTTACTGATATTTCCGTTATCGACCCAATTATGTCCATAGGCGTTGCACTGTTTATATTGATAAATACAGTCAAAAATCTAAAAGAGGCAGTTGACCTTTTCCTTGAAAAAACACCCAACGGCTTATCAACCGATGAAATTAAAGAGCATATAACAGAAATTGACGGCGTTGAAGATGTTCACCACATTCATCTTTGGAGCCTTGACGGTGTTCTCAATTATGCAACAATGCATATCGTTACAAACGGTGACGCCGCCGAAATAAAGAAAAATGTAAGAGCGGAGCTTGCAGAGCATAATATTGTGCATGCAACTCTTGAACTTGAATCACCCGATGAAGCGTGTACCGAACATAATTGCCATGTCGAGCACAATTCATCGGCATCACATCATCACCACCATCACTAAAATTGCAAATTTCAGTGGATTTAATCACATTAATCATAACCACTAGTTCAACTGGTGGTTATGATTAGGAGTGAAAAATATGAAAACATGGCGAAGAAAAAGTTTAGCATTGATATTTGCATTGGCATTAATGGTTTCTGCCATTCCGTTTGGCACAGTAACGGCAACGGCCGCAGTGAGCGGAGATTTTGAGTATTCTGTAATTTCCGAGGAAGAAAAAATTTGCGAAATTACTAAATACAAAGGTACCGCAACTCATTTGGAGATTCCTTCACAGCTTGATTCATATACCGTAACCGGTATAGGCAGAGAAGCGTTTCTTGACTGTGTTTCTCTTGAAAAAGTGATAATACCTAATGTGGTAACCGAAATCGGCGTGTGCGCCTTCCTTGACTGCACATCACTTACTGACATAACAATACCCGACAGTGTAACAAAAATACATAGTGACGCTTTCAAACGCTGTTCTTCTCTCACAGGTATAATAATTCCCGACAGTGTAACAGAAATATCGGATTATATATTCTCTGACTGCACATCGCTTGAAAGTGTGACCTTAGGTAAAAATACAGCAGATATAGGAAACCGGGCTTTTTACCGCTGTTCTTCGCTTAAAAGCATAATCATACCTGACGGTGTGACAACAATAGGCGAATACGCTTTTTACGGCTGTTCTGCGCTCGCATCTATAATAATTCCGGGCAGTGTAACTAAAATATACAAAGAGGCTTTTTATAACACGGCATATTATAACACAGACTCAAATTGGGAAAACGGAGTGCTGTATATCGGCAGTCATTTAATAAGAGCAAATGAAAAAATAAGCGGTGAATGTATTGTAAAAGAGGGCACAACAGCAATAGCAGGATTTGCATTTGAAAACTGTGCATATTTGACGAATATAACGCTTCCGGACAGCGTTACAGCATTGGGAAGCAATACTTTCCGTAACTGCACTTCGCTTGAGAGCATAATAATCCCTGACGGAGTAACGGAGATCGGTATCAATTCTTTCTATAAATGCACATCTCTAAAGAATATAATGATACCTGACAGTGTGGGAAAAATAGGAACAGGCGCTTTTTATGGATGCAATATGCTCACAGATATAACCGTTCCCGATGCAGTGACGGAGATAGACAAATATGTTTTCTGCGGCTGTTCCTCACTTAAGAGCATAAGAATACCCGACGGTGTTAAAAGTATAGGTGAGCAAGCATTTGCATGTTGTTACTCACTTGAGAGTATAAACATACCTTACGGTTTAACCAAGATAGGTGAAGTTGCTTTCGGTTTTTGCACATCACTTACAAATGTAACAATTCCCGAGAGCGTGTCTGTTATAGAAAGGCGTGCTTTCAATGAATGTAACTCGCTTAAAAGCATAAAAATTCCTCACAGTGTGACAAGTATAGAGGAGGATACTTTTTGGCGTTGTACTTCGCTTGAGAGCGTAATAATTCCGAGAAGCGTGACGCAGATAGGTAACGGCACTTTCTTTGATTGTAATAATTTGACCGTTTACGGTTACGGCGATTCTTATGCGCAAACCTATGCGAATGAAAGTAATCTTCCGTTTGTTACTTTCGGGGATGCAAATGATGACGGAATTATTGATGCAAATGACTATGCTATTGTAAGAAGCTATGTTATGTGTCAAACAGCATTGACAAAAGAGCAATGGATTGCCGCCGACTTTAACTGCGATGGCACAGTAGACGTCTTTGATGTAATTGAGCTTGATATATATCTTAATTCATAAGAACGGAAATGTAACATAAATAAGAAATTCAAAAATAAAAAATCAAAGTAATTTTCCATGCAATGTCATACGGACAGGCTTTTTACGCCTGTCCGTTTTTTGTAGCAGAAAAGATTGATTTTAATCAGCGAAGACGGGGGTATATCGACTTCGGCACACCCCGGCAGATAAGCCGAAAATTATCACGAAAATGTCCGATTTGTTTTCTGTTGTCATTTTGCACATAAAATTTCGACACTGACCGTATTTTTTATTGATAAAAATCGCATTTTGAGAAACACCCGGTTGAGTTTCAAAAAAGATGAAAAAAATTCAAAAAAGTTGTTGACATTTGTCAATTGATTTGATATTATATACGAGCGTTAAGGAACAACGCAAACACGGACCTTGAAAATTAAACAAC
>DERX01000039.1:13479-18520 GCA_002361875.1 Ruminococcaceae bacterium UBA3329 | reverse complement strand
CACATTGAATTGAAATTTGTAGTTCAATGTACCCGTACGGAACGGATGAATTTGCAGTATTTTCATCGGAACGCATAATGCGTTCCCTACGCTCGGTTCTGTGCGGTCGGTCTTTCAAACTTTGAGGGAGCGAGATAGATTATAATTATGAGTGCAACAGATTGGAAAAAAGGAACAGATAAAAACAAAAACGGTCAGGTGTGGAAAACTGACCATATAAAGTCCGAAAAAATCCAATAATGTCAAACAAAAATCACCCGCTATCAAACGGGTGGCTTATTTAATAAGTTTTACTGCATTTCGTCTTTGAACTGCGATATTGCTTCAAAAGTTTTGTCGTAAACCTCTTTTACGGCGGGATAATACTCTTTCGCCGCACTTAAGTTTTCCGCTCGCAGCATTTCGGTGATTTCAACCGACACGGAATTGAGCTTTGCGAGCGACAGGTTGGCTGTAACGCCTTTTAAGGTGTGCGCCGCACGGAAAGCCGTTCCTGCATCGCCTTTTTCCAAAGCCGATGTAAGTTCATTAAAGCTTGGATCGCTTAAAAACATCGGCAAAAAACGCTTAATGAGTGATTCGCTTTTAAAGCGGCTCATAATATCCTCGTAATCTCCGCCGATTTTCTCGTAACATTCTGTAAGATTCATATTTTTATATCCTTATGTTTATTTATTGAGATATTCTTCAAACTGCGCTTTTGGTATGGGCCTTGAATAATAGTAGCCTTGAATGTAGTCGCATCCCATACTGCGGAAAGCGTCTGATTGCTCTTTTGTTTCAACGCCCTCGGCAACTACAGCAATATTAAGTTTTTGCGCTATTGAGAAAATATGCTTCAAAATCAAATCCTGTTTCGGCGAACCCATATTGCGTGCAAAGTACATATCAAGTTTTAATATGTCAATATCCAATTCGCTTAAAACCGTAAGCGAGGAGTAACCTGCGCCGAAGTCGTCAAGCTCAATCCTAAAGCCTTTGTTATGAAGCTTTTGAACGGTGTCAAGAAACACCTTCATATTGTCAGTGTATGCTGATTCCGTAACCTCAATGTGCAAAAGCTCGTGAGGAATAGAATATTTGTCCGTAATATTTTCAACGGTTTCCGCAAGGGAGGGATGACTGAAATCCGCACGGGAAAGATTGAAAGAAACCGGAATTACTGGTTTGCCCGAATCAATCCATTCACGAAGATCCTTGCAGGTTCTCTCCGCCACATAAAAATCAAGCTCCGTAATAAAACCGCTGCTTTCAAAGAGAGGGATAAACTCTCCCGGGCTTATGAATCCAAGCTCAGGGTGAGTCCAGCGGACAATCGCCTCTGCACCGCCGACCTTTTCTTCGCCGAGCGAGAATTTGGGCTGATAATAAACCTCAAACTGATTTTCCTTTATCGCCGTTTCCATATAGCCTAAAATTGCGTGACGGCGGGAATATTTATCTCTAAATTCACTGTTGAATTCCGCAAACTGCCTTCCGAATTGGAATTTCACCTCGTCAAGAGCCGTAAGCGTACGGCTGCAAAGCGATGAAACAGAAACGGTGCTGTCAACGCACGGATAAGCGGAAAAATGCAAAACAGTGTCGGGAATGGACATGTTTTTTACGGCATTGCGAAGATTTTCCGAAATGCTTTCATAATTTTCCTTCGATTTATGTGCAGTTAAAACGGAAAAAGTATTGTCGCTGAGCTTTCCGTAAAGCGAATCGAAACCGAAATTGTCCTCAAGTGCTTTTGTAATGCCGATAAGCAGCTTTTCTGTTTTTGCTTTGCCGTGTCTGTCCTGTAACATTTTAAGAGACATAATTTCACAGCAGAAAATGTCGTATTCAATCTGTGTGCTTGCCGAAAGAATATTTTCCGAATTTATATAGAAGAAATCTCTGCTGTAAAGGCCCGTAACGCTGTCACGCTCAACTCGGTTAATAACCGAGGACGCCTCACGCAGACGAATCATACTGCCCACACGCCTTAAAATAATATCGGGATTATACGGCTTTGAAACAAAATCCGACGCCCCGTTTTCAAGGCATTTAATTTCATCGTCCGTGGCGTTGCTTGAGGTGGTTATAATAATCGGAATACTTCTGAAAGAGGGGATTTGCCCGATTGCGTCAAGAAATTCGTATCCGTTCATTACGGGCATTTGAATATCAAGCAAAATAAGCGAAATTTCCTTGCCGCCCGATTCTAAAATTTCAAGACCTGCTTTGCCGTTCTCCGCCTGAAGAACGGTGTAGCTGTCAGACAGAATAGCGGATAAAATTTCTCTGTTTATAAGGTCGTCTTCAACCACAAGAACAGTGCGCTTTTTACCGAGTGACATCTCTTTCATACCGTTTTACCCCGAATTAAGTATTTTTCATATTATAACAGATAAAAGAGAGCGTGTAAAGTTGTTGGAAATGAATTTATTTCCTTAAAAACTCTTGACAGATATATGTTTTTCTGTTATTATTTTTAAGCCGCTTATTAGGGGGCAGTCTGTCTTTCGGGCTGTTAAGAGGTTTTTCCCGCCCTCAATAGCGAGTCTATATTAAGGTAGGTAAAAAAATGTACGCAATTATTGTTACCGGCGGCAAGCAGTACAAGGTCACAGACGGCGACGTTGTTTTCGTAGAAAAGCTTGACGCAGAAGAAAACGCAGAGATTACCTTTGACAAGGTTCTCGCAGTAGGTTCAGATGACGGCATCAAGACAGGCGCTCCTTATGTTGAGGGTGCTTCTGTTACTGCTAAAGTTGTAAAGAACGGCAAGTCAAAGAAGGTTACCGTTTTCACTTACAAGTCAAAGAAAAACGAAAAGCGTAAAATGGGTCACCGTCAGCCTTACACAAAGGTTGAGATTACCGCAATTAACGCATAATGACAAATGTAAAATTCTTCCTGTCGGGTGACACGGTTGAGGGCTTTGAGCTGAACGGTCATTCAGGCGCAGGGGAAGAGGGAACAGACATTGTTTGCAGTGCAGTTTCATCTGCGGCTTATTTAGTTGCAAACACGGTGTTGGAAGTTCTTAAAATCAATGCGGACGCAGTTGTCCGTGACGGATATATGAAATTTGTGATTCCGAAAGCAAATTTATCCGAAACAAAGGTTCTGACAGACGGTTTGGTTTTACATTTAACCGAGCTCGCGCGTCAGTATCCGCAACACATAAAAATTGAAAGAGGTGCAATCTAATGCTTAAGATTAACATTCAGTTATTTGCTCATAAAAAAGGTATGGGTTCTACCAAGAACGGCAGAGATTCAGAATCAAAAAGACTCGGCGTAAAGAGAGCCGACGGTCAGACTGTTCTTGCAGGCAACATCCTTGTTAAACAGCGCGGAACTCACATTCACCCCGGCAACAATGTAGGCCGCGGCTCTGACGATACTCTTTTTGCTCTTGTTGACGGCAAGGTTAAGTTTGAGAGAATGGGTAAAGACAGAAAGAAAGTCAGCGTTTACCCCGTTGAGCAGTAATTTAATTTACTAAAAGCTACTCCCCGAAAAATCGGGGAGTTTTTTTATGAATATATTTTAGCAAGGGGTGTAAGATGATGGTAAACAGATAAAGCTTAAAAATTTTTTTGTTGATTTCAGGAGTTCTTTGCAGTATAATAAATTTCGGCAAAGAGTTGCCCATTTACGGTAGGCGGTTAGCCCTCTTAATGACGAAAGTTATAACAGAGGGACAGTGACCCTCTGATTACATAACCCTTTGGAAATTGTTAATAGGAGGGCGATATTATGGAACAAGCCATACTTTACTTAACATTAGTAATGCTTGTATTGTTCGTAATAAAAGAAAATAACCGCCCCTCTGCTCAACAGGGCGGTTATTTAACCAACCATAAGGGCTAACCGTCTATTGGGAAGCTCCTTGTTCACTTATATTATATCAGATTTCTGCACTTTGTCAACACTAACACCTATTTTCTTTCTCTCGGACTTTCACCTTTGCGGTGCGGGTCTTTTTTTTATTGCGTCACTGTCGAAATAATTGCGTTCTTATAATAATGGGCGAGAATTTCATCATAGGTATTTCCCTTTTTCGCCATTTCGTTTGCGCCGTATTGGCTCATTCCCACTCCGTGGCCGTATCCTGAAACGGTGAAAATAAACTTTTCTTCCTCATATTTTACTGTAAATGTGGCGCTGTTCAGTGAAAACATACTGCGAACATCAGTTCCGCTAAAGCTTTTTCCGCAAAGAATAATGCTGTTAACCGTTCCCGTGGAATTTAGCTCGCTTTTTCCTATCCGGTTTTCTTCCTTCCCTTTGGGCGATGCTCCTTTTTCGGTAAGTACCTTTTTAAATTCTTCCGCCGTCACCGAAACGGTAGAAGTGTAACTAGGCGACAGCTTATCGTCCGGACTGTCAACCGAAACTAAATACGGAACGGCGCTTCCCCAGACATTTTCAGCATTTTCTGTTTTACCGTTGCTTATTGAGAAAAAGGTCGCCATAATAGGTTCGCCGTCAAAGCACAGTATTTTGTTTTCCACCTCTGTAACGCATTTTTCTATTTTTTCACGGTATGCACTGTAATTTTCACCCCATTTTTCTTTTTGCTCTTCTGCGGTAAGCAATTTTTGGCTTGTGTCCGAAATATCGGCATCGCCCAAAGACGAATCCTTGTGCGCTTTTTTATAAAGCAACAGTGTGTGGCAGGCAATTGCTTGCGCTTTTATTGCCTCTTCCTCGGCAGAACCGCCGATTTCGGCGGCAACGCAATCAATAAGATATTCCCGTATCGGCATTTCGGACACCTGTCCGCTTGAGGCTTTGAGCACATTAACATTTTCTGCGGTGCTTTTCGTTTCGCTTTCTTCTCTGATTTCATAGCTTTCTTCTTCCTCTGCCGTGTTTCCGGATACATTTGCCGAAAATGTATCTTTGGCTTTCGGAACGGAAACGAGAGGACAGAGAATTAACGCCACGGCAAGAAAAAAGCAAATTGCTGTGTAGCTTTTCAATTTTTATCACTCCCTTTTTGTTGACTTTGGTGACGGTTTGTTATACAATATAATAGATTATTTATAATTTAAAATATT
>DERX01000039.1:0-13211 GCA_002361875.1 Ruminococcaceae bacterium UBA3329 | reverse complement strand
GTTAAAATATTTTAAAGGAGGTAGGCTGATGTCAGAGGTATTTGACACAATATCAAAAGAGGCTCTTAATAATTTATTCGAAGAGCAGCGTAAAAATAACTATATTAACCCTGAATATTACAGAAGATTTGATGTTAAGCGGGGTCTTCGCAACGCTGACTCTACCGGTGTGCTGGCAGGCCTTACAAAAATTTGTTCAGTTGAGGGGTATTATATTGATGACGGCGAGCGTGTTCCGAAGGACGGAAAACTGACTTACCGCGGAATAAATATTCAAAGCATTGTTTCAAATTGCGAAAAAGAAAACCGTTTCGGTTATGAAGAGGTAATTTATCTTCTTCTTTTCGGAATTTTGCCTACTGAAAAGCAGTTGAGTGCTTTTAAACAAATGCTCGCACAACTTCGTGAGCTTCCCGACGATTTCGTTGAGGATATGATTATGAAGGTGCCGTCCAAGGACATTATGAATAAGGTTGCACGCTGTGTTTTGGCGCTTTATTCCTATGATGACGACCCCGATAATACCGACCCTGCAAATGTACTTCGCCAAAGTATTCAGTTAATAGCGCAGATTCCCGTTATTATGGCAGGCTCTTATCAGGTTAAACGCAGAATATACGATAAAAAGAGTATGTTCTTCCACCAAAACAACCCAAAACTCGGCTTTGCGGAGTCAATTTTGCGTTCAATAAGATTTGACAAGCAGTTTACGGACGAGGAGGCAAAGCTTTTGGATATTTGCCTTATTCTGCACGCAGACCACGGCGGAGGTAATAACTCAACCTTTACCACGAGGTGCATAACCTCGAGCGGAACAGACACTTATTCTGCAATAGCCGCAGGTATAGGCTCTCTTAAAGGTCCTAAACACGGCGGTGCGAATATCCGTGTTGTGGATATGGTTGACGATATTAAAGCAAATCTTCCTGATTACACAAATGAAGAAAAGCTCAAAGAATATCTTAAAAAGATTCTTAATAAACAGGCAGGCGACCGTTCGGGTCTTATTTACGGAATGGGGCACGCTGTTTATACGCTGTCCGACCCGAGAGCAAGAATCCTTAAAGGCTATGCTGAAAAATTTGCAAAGGAAAACGGCAGGGAAGACCATTTTGAGCTTTTATCGCTTATTGAAAAACTGACTCCGGCACTTTTGGCTGAGCACAGGGGCAGTAACAAAAAGATTTGCGCAAATGTTGATTTGTATTCGGGCTTCCTTTACGAAATGCTCGGAATACCGAGAGATTTGTTTACTCCGCTGTTTATGAGCGCCCGTGTTGCAGGCTGGTGTGCGCACCGAATTGAGGAGATAACCTCAAACGGTAAAATCGTACGCCCTGCTTACAAAAATGTTAATGTTCCGAGACCCTATGTTCCGATTGCAGAACGTGAAGAGAATTTCGGAATGCCTAATGAGTACATATCTATGGAAGAAAGGTAAGGGTCCACAATGAAAATTACAGGTAAAAACGAAAAATTAAATCCGCTTTTAGGGCTTTACATTGCGGCAGGTCTGCTTATTGCCGCAATTCCCGTAAGGCTTTATCAGCTTCTCACAATTATTGAGCATGACACAGGCTTTTACAGAACTGTTGACCGCTCGGTTTATGTTATGTATATTTTGGCGGCGGTGGCAATAATTGCCTCTTATGCAGTTTCTACACTTGCTAAAAATGTGCCTGCGTCAAAATCGCCTTACCGTAAAAATAAATTCCTTGCAGTAACATCAATACTTTTCGGCATTGGAATTGTTTTGGATGTTGTTTCGGCGGCATCAGGCTTTATTATTAAGGCAAGAAACTTTACTGCGGCAGGTATTTCATTCCTCGGAACAGCAGATCAAGGGCAAATTCCGATTTTTCTGGAGGCTGTTCTCGGCATTTTTGCCGCAATATATCTTTTGGTTTTCGGCATTTCATATATTGACGGCAGAACAACATATTCACAGTACAAATTCCTTGCAATAACGCCGTTTTTCTGGGCAATTTCCAGGCTTGTTACAAGACTTATCAGCAAAATTTCTTATGTTAATGTGTCTGACTTAATGCTTGAGCTTTTCGGGATTGCGTTTATGATGATTTTCTTTATGTCGTTTGCAAGGATTTCATCAGGTCTTTCCAATAAAAAGGCGATGAGAAGTGTATTTTCGTCAGGTGCTGTTGCATCATTTTTGCTCGGAACTGCCAATATTCCGAGACTGTTACTGTATGTCAGCGGTAACAGCGATAAAATTACATCGGGATATTCTCTTTCACTTTGCGACCTTGCGTTTGTATTCTTTGCGGCGGCGTATATTATAAATGCATATAAATGCGCTAAAGAGAATGACAGCAAAGAGCTTTCCGAAGAAACGGAAACAGCTCAAACGGATATGGAAACCGATGACAATTTCTTAAGCGAATAAGAGGTAAGGTATGTTTCTTTCCAATATGATGACGGCACTCAATCAGGTCATCATACTTTATATTATTGTGGCGGTCGGTTTTGCCTGTCATAAAATAGGCGTTTACACTGAAAAAGCGTCACGAATGACAACCGATTTGCTGTTTTATATAGTCACTCCGGCAATGATTATCCGCTCTTTTATTGCGATTCCGTTCAGCCGTGAAAGCCTGAAGGGATTGGGGCTGTCTTTTTTAGCCGCACTGATTTTTCACGGTATCGGTATTGTGCTGTCGGAGCTTGTCTTTCACAAAACAGAGCAGGAAAAGGCAAGCATTTACAAATTTGCCGCAGTTTACGGCAATGTCGGCTATATGGTACTGCCGCTTGCCGAGGGACTTCTCGGCGACGAGGGAGTTTTCTATTGCTCGGTAATAGTTATTCCGTTTAATATTCTTGCTTTTACACACGGCATCAGAATTATGACCAAGGGCGAAAAAGACAGTAAAATTTCCCTTAAGTCGCTGATTATAAATCCCGGATTTATCGGAATAGCAATAGGACTTCCGCTGTTTCTTTTAAAGCTTAATTTACCGCAGACTCTTTATATGCCGCTATCTTACATTGCAGATTTGCAGACACCCCTTGCAATGCTGATGTTCGGCACATATTTAGCATCCGCCGATATTAAAAAAGTATTTTCCGATTACCGTGTGTTCGTGTGCTTGGCTGTAAAGCTTTTCGCGATGCCGCTTTTAACTGTACTTTCATTGAAATTATTGGGCTTCAGCGGTATGCTGCTTGTGGCATGCGTACTGTCGGCGAGTGCGCCCACGGCGAACAATACCGTTATGTTTGCGGCAAAGTTTAATAAGGATACGGCGTTGGCGTCATCAGTTACGGCTTTCATAAGCCTTATTTCAATTTTCACAATGCCCCTTATGGTGGCAATTGCCCAAAGCGTTTGAGGTGCAGAATGGAAGAAACCGAAAAGAATTTTGATATTGTTTGCGAAACTGTATTAAAAGCTGTAAATAACGGAAATTTTCCTCACGGCGTTCTCATTGAGTGTGAGGACGAAGAGGTGTCATTAAGGCTTGCAAAACTTACGGCAAATGCAATCCTTTGCACAGGGGAACATAAACCCTGCGGCGAGTGCACTGCCTGTCGAAAGGCGATTGGCAACAATCACCCTGATATTATTGAAACGGACGGCAGAACAAAAAAATCCGATGCTTTTACCGTTGACAGCGTGCGTGAAATCCGCGGGAATGCATTTATTGTCCCCAATGAGGCAAATGCAAAGGTTTACATTTTGAAAAACGGGCAGAATATGAACGAGCAGGCGCAGAATGCAATTTTGAAAATTCTTGAAGAACCGCCGTCTTATGTTTATTTTATTATTCTGACAACGCAGAAAAGCAAAATGCTTGAGACCGTGCTTTCAAGAGTAAGTGTTTATTCGCTTGCAGTGTCAAATCAAAGCATAACAGATGATGAAAAAGAGTATGTTAAGGAGTTTGTTGCGGCTGTTCTCAGCCCCAATGAGCTAAAGCTTATGGAGCATACCTCAAAATATATTAAAAATAACCGTTTGGCGGGCAGAATTTTGGAGCTGCTATCCGAGGTGTGCCTTGACGCACTTAAACAGAAAAACGGATTTACGGGAGATTTTCTTTTCCCAGACGAGGTTTCGGCTCTTTGCGGTTCGCTTACTGCAAAATCGCTTATGAATCTTGTAAACGCTTGCAATGAGCTTTGCCTGTCGGTTAAACGGAATATAAATAATAACCTGCTGACGGTGCGAATGTGCTATGAGCTTAAGCGCGCAATAGGCAGATAGATAATATAATGAAAGGAGCGATACCGTGTATAAAAAGCTGTTTTTATTTGGCTTTTTGAGCAAATGCTGTATCGCATGGCGATAAATATGATAGAAACCGTTGGTATAAGATTTAAAGAGGGCGGCAAGGTTTATGACTTTGACGCTGACGGAAATAAATTCAATAAAGGCGATTATGCCGTTGTTGAAACGGTAAGGGGGCTTGAATGCGGACTTGTTGCAAGGGCAAACAAGGGACTTTCTGAAGACGACATTGTAAAGCCGCTTAAAAAGGTTATCCGTCCTGCATCTGCCGATGACATTAAGCGGTTGGAAGAAAACAAGGCTAAAGAAAAGGAAGCCGCTAAAATATGTGAGGAAAAAATTGAGGCGCACGGGCTTCAAATGAACCTTGTCGATGTTGAATATACATTTGACAGAAGCAAAATTCTGTTCTATTTCACTGCGGACGGCAGAGTGGACTTCAGAGAATTGGTAAAGGATTTGGCATTTGTGTTCCGCACCCGAATTGAGCTTCGGCAGATAGGTGTGCGTGACGAGTCAAGAATGATAGGCGGATTCGGAATGTGCGGCAGACCGTTTTGCTGTAATACATTTTTAAACGATTTTCAGCCTGTTTCAATAAAAATGGCAAAGGAGCAGGGGCTGTCACTCAATCCCGTTAAAATCAGCGGAACATGCGGACGGCTTATGTGCTGTCTTAAATATGAGCAGGATACTTATGAGCATTTGCTTCGTCACACGCCGAAAGTCGGCGCAATTGTTGAAACGCAGAAGGGCAGAGGCAGAGTTATTGAAAATAACCTCTTTTCGGGAATGTTAAAGGTAACCCTTGACAGAAATCCCGACGCTGCACCCATAAGCGTTCACAGACATGATGTAAAGCTTATTAAAGACGCTCAAATCCGAATTGACAGAGAAGAGCTTGAAGCATTAAAGGGTATAGAATAACAAAAACACAGGGGATGGTTGAAACACAGGGGTGAAACAAAAATATGAATAAAATTTCACTTAAATTTAGCATTTTATTGATTTTTGATGTGTTTTCAGCGATGATAACATATATGTTTTTTAAAATGACTACTACTGTTATGAATAATCTTCCGTATTTTATAATCAGTTTAGCAGTTACAATCATCTTTTTGGCAATAACAGTTATCTCTGTTGTAAAAAAATATATAAACGGTGATGAATTATATGATGTAAACATAAAAATACTTGCTGTATCCTGTGCTATAGCTATATTAGGTTCAGTCTTCCTTTATAAACATCTTACGGATTTTAGCTTTGAGAAATGGCAAAGCAATGAAAACTTAAGACCTTTTATTGTAACCGATTTATGCGAACTTCAATATTCTTCAAATAATAAAAAAGAAGAATACAAGCTTAACCGTTATACACGCGAAGAAGTAAAAGAATTGTTGAGCATAAACAGTGAAAAAGATATAAGCGATAAATTTATTTTTAAGTTTGAAATACCAGGATATACATTGGATGAAGAAGAATATCGTTTTATTGCAGATACATATTTTGCATATAGAGGATTTGATTTTAAGGACTATTGGATTGTAGTAATGTATGTGGAAGATTTGCAAACCGGTCAATATAGACTATCAAGAGTTGAAGTAATGCCGGAGGGAACACATACTTATCTGTTATAAGATTAATTAACTCTATTTCAGTAAGAGCACAGGAGACGGGTCTGTGTATGACCTCGGCATACCGTGGAAAATGAAATGAAAAATTGAATTCGTAACGAACAGCTTGATTGTCAGTCCGTTGGCCTTTTCACATTAAATAAATTTACAGAAAGACAAAGAATAAAATTCCTCTTGATTTTTTCGTATTATGTGTTACAATGGGTCTGTAAACTTGTGAAAGGGAGGTACATACCAATGGCATACACAATTAACGACGATTGCATTATGTGTGGTGCTTGCGCAGAGGGCTGCCCCGTTGAAGCTATTTCAGAGGGCGACGGCAAATATGTTATCGACGCTGATACTTGCATCGATTGCGGCGCTTGTGCAGACACTTGCCCCGTTTCAGCACCTCAGGCTGAATAATCATGTAAAAAAATTACGCTGTCCGTTTGAGTCGTACTCTAAAGGACAAAAAAGAGTTAATGTAGCAAAAAACTACATTAACTCTTACTTTTTTGCACTGCCACTAAAAGTGGTGAGTAAGTGCGCCTTTAACTTCAAGTGATATTCTTTCCTTCGGAAAGAGTGATATTATGCCCTTTTCGGCATAGTGATATTGAAATCTTCGATTTCAGTGTTATTTTATTCGCATAAAACTGTCCGAAGGACAATATCACAATGCGTAGCATTATATAACTGCGAAGCAATATCACTCGCCGAAAGGCGAATAAAACTGCGTGAGTGTCCTCTGGACACCCACGCATTAGGACAGCGTTTTTTTATGCCGTTTTCGCATTTTATTTAATCTAAGAGCTTTAATATTTGGTCACTTGTGAAAATATATTTCTTGTTGCAGAAATGGCAAACAACTTCTGTTTCTGGGTCTTCAGCCATTTCACGCAGTCCGTCTTTGCCTGCGGCGATAAGCGCATTGGTAACTCTTTCAAGACTGCAATCGCATCTGTATTCAACATTTGAACGGTCAAGAAGCTCCATATTAAATTCGGGTAAAACCTTTTTGCAGATTTCCTCGGGCGTAAGACCGTCTGCAAGCATTGAGGTTACGGATTTAATACCTTTAAGTCCGTTTTCAACCTTTGTTATTGTTTCATCGTCCGCAGTGGGCAAAAGCTGAATTAAAAATCCGCCTGCAAGTAAAACCTGCTCATCGTCGGGGTTTACAAGCACGCCCAGTCCGCACACAGTGGGCGTTTGCTCGCTCGTGAAATAATATGCGGTAATATCCTCCGCAACCTCGCCTGATACCAACGGAATTTGCGCCATATACGGTTCTTTAAGTCCTAAATCTTTTATAACGGTTAAATTGCCGTCGCTGCCTATTGCACCCGAAACATCTAATTTCCCTTTGCTGTTAAGGGGGAGTTTTACATGTGCGTCGCCCACATATCCCTTTACATAGCCGTCGGAATTTGCCACCGCAACAATCGGTGAGGCAGGGCCGCTGCCACTCATTTTAAGGGTGAGAGTATCGTCCTTGCCCTTTAACAGAATACCCATCATTGACGCTCCTGTAATAAGCCTACCCAAAGCCGCCGAGCAAACCTTTGAAAGGGAGTGAATATTCTGCGCGTGCTGAACCATTTCGGTTGAGTTTACGCAAAGCACATAAAGCGTGCCGTCGTCGGAAATCATTCTTACAAGTTCATTCATTTTATTTCACCTTCGGAAATTAAATTTGTTTTTTGTGCTAAAATCAACAGCCGTTCCGTTTTTTTGTGCGGGTTTTCACCCTCATAGCCGTCAAACTGTTTCAGAACAGTAAATCCGTTTTGCTCCAAAATTGAAGTTATATCAGCCGTGGTATATTCATATTCGGAAAAACTTTCGCTTTCTCTGAAATAATTTTCACCGTCTTTAATGAAAAAGTCAAGGTCAATGTCGGTTCTCTTTGCAGATTTGTCATACGAATTTTGCCAAACGCAGTAGACGTCATCAGTATCGTAAACAAAGGTGTTGTCCGCCAAAACAGAGGAGTGCTTAAAGGGTGTGTTCATATCAAACAGAAACAGACCGCCCATTTCAAGAAAAAGTGAAACTCGCCTGAAAAATTCACATATTTTGTCAAGGCTTTCAATATGATTTACCGTGTCAAGAACGCAGACTGCCGAGGCGGCAGTGCCGAATAGGTCAAGCTCCGTTAAATCCTGACAAAGAAAGAGAACATCTGAATTTAATTCATATTTCTTTTCAAAGGCTTCTGCAAGCATATCCTCGCTTTTGTCAATGCCTATAACCTCAAAGCCTTTTTCCTCGAGCAGAAACGAGAGCGTGCCTGTGCCGCAGCCCAAATCGAGAAGTGAGCCTTGCTTTTTTATTTTTTCGCCGAAAAGGACATCAATTCTATCTGCAATTTTTTCATAGTCAACATTTTGCGTCAAAGCGTCATAAACGCTTGCAAAAATATCATAGCTCATAACGGTTCACCAAAAGTTTTTTTCAGTCGATTTATCAAATGATGTATGCATATTGTACGGAACGGTATTATCCGTTCTGCAAAGTCACCGCTTTTTTACTCGGAACGGATAAATCCGTTCCCTACGGACATATAAATCTTTTTTTAATAAATGTTTACGGTTATTTTACCACACGACATATTTTCTGTAAACAATATTTGACTAAATTCCTTATTCGGTATATAATTAATTTTATATTTTGCAAAGGGGTGCTTTTGTGACATTGGAAAAATTCGGCGATGTCTGTCTTGACTCACTTTTAGACAGCATTAAGCTTTTGCCGTTTCTGTTTTTCGCGTTTTTGTTTATGGAGGCGCTTGAACACCATGCCGGCAGTAAAATCAATAAAGCATTGGCGTCTTCGGGCAAGGCAGGACCTGTTATCGGGGCACTTTTAGGCTGTGTTCCTCAGTGCGGTTTTTCCGTATTCAGTGCAAACCTTTATTCAGGCGGTGTTATCGGCGTAGGTACGCTTATTGCCGTGTTTTTAAGCACATCTGACGAAGCGATTATAATTATGCTTTCCAATCCCGACAAAAAATCGGAGATTTTAAAGCTGATTGCGGTAAAGGTTGTCGTTGCCGTGATTTTCGGCTACATAATAACACTTCTCGAAAAAATTAAGCCTGCTCCTAAAAAGCAGGTCGAGGATTTGTGTAAGGACTGCGGCTGTGACGAAGAGGACGGAATTTTAAAGCCTGCACTTCACCATACCGTTAAAATCTTTACATTTTTGATTGTGATTATCTTTGTTATAAATCTGTTTGTGGAACTGCTCGGCGAGGAACGACTTTCGGCAATTCTTTTGAGCAATTCAATTTTTCAGCCGATGTTAGCGGCGCTTATAGGGCTTATTCCAAGCTGTGCCTCGTCAATAATACTTACACAGCTTTATTTGGAAGGGGCAATAACCTTTGCCTCGGTAATTGCAGGTCTTTGCACGGGTGCGGGCGCAGGGCTTATTGTCCTTTTCCGTGAAAACAGAAACCTTAAAGAAAATTTGTTTATAACCTTTGTGCTTTATGTAACGGCAGTAATTTCGGGAATGATAATTCAGTTGTTGCAAATATAGTGCAATTTAATATGCGGTAATTAAATAGTGTTAATCGGGGCTGATAATTGTCAGCCCTAATGTATTTTTGGTACCATACGGACTGATGGCATTATATATTTTATTGCTTGCAGATATGAGCATTTTTAGTCAGGAATTTATATTATTATATCTTTATAATGTAATCACACAGAAAGGAAGGACATAATGGATTGGCTGACCGGAATACAAAATGCTATTAACTATATTGAAGAACATCTGACCGAAGAAATTGATTATGATGAAGTTGCCAAAGAGGCGGCTTGTTCAAATTTTTACTTCCAAAGAATTTTCGGTATTCTGTGCGGAATGACTCTTGGGGACTATATACGTAACAGACGACTCACACTTGCCGGCAATGAGTTGGTAACAGCAGATTGTAAAGTAATTGATGTTGCTTTGAAATACGGTTATGAAAGTCCCGAGAGTTTTACAAGAGCCTTTCGGGGATTTCACGGAGTTACACCGTCTGAAGCAAAGAAATACGGCTCTGTGCTTAAATCATTTTCCCGACTTTCCGTGAAAATTACATTGAGCGGAGGTAATATAATGGATTACAAAATTATTGAAAAAGAAGCCTTTAATATTATTGAAAAGGTAGAGGCACATACTGTTGAAAATGCGGAGAATGCTAAAAGTATTCCGGATTTTTGGACACGGTCGCACAATGACGGAACAGTAAAAAAATTGTTGGATATTACAAATAACAAGGAGTATATTTTCGGGGTTTGCTACGGTAATTTACCAGAAAATGCAAAGACATTTGATTATTCTATTGCGGCTGTTTGCGACGAAAACACAGTAGTGCCCGAAGGGTTTAGAAGGAACACTATCCCTGCGAGAACATGGGCTGTTTTTGAGTGTACGGGCGCAATGCCGAATGCTATTCAAGATATGTGGCACAAAATCGTTTCTGAGTTCTTTCCTACATCGGGGTATCAACCGACCTATGAAATGGATATAGAAGCCTATACCGAAGGAGATATGGGCAGTCCAAATTATAAAAGCGAGATTTGGATTCCAGTGATGAAAAAAAAAATATGAATAAAGACCTTAGAAAGTGTAATGCTCTCTAAGGTCTTGTTTTTGTTTTATTATTCAATAATCTGCTTGCAAAGCGCTTTGAGGGAATCCTCACGAAGCTTTTTGGTACATTTGGTGTCGCTTATTACCCAGTCCCATTCAAACTTGAACCAGTCAATCGGTTGTGGCTTTTTGCCGTCTGCCTCGTCCCTTACAAAGTCAATAAATTTTGCCCAGCGTGCCTTGTAAAATCCGCTTACAAGGTCGCCCCACTGGCGGTTGGAGTAATCGTGAAGTCCGCCCTCGTTTGCGGCAGGGCGTGAATACCAGGTGGTTATAAGCGCCTTTGCGTTAATAAGGTACAGCTCCTTAGTAAAATCGTCGAGCTTATTGGCGTATTCACCGACCTTGCCCAAATATTCGCCGAGGGTGAAATCCTTGTGATTCAAAAGAACCTTATCAAGCATATCTGCAAGGGACAAAAGTTTTTCCCCGTTTTTAAGGAAAGCAAAATAATCCTTTGACTTGTATTCGCTCTCCATTTTGAGAACAATGCCGTAAATTTGATTTGAAAGAACCTGTCTTAAAATGTTGACAGCGTCGTAAACATAGCATTCATTGTCCTTGAATTTGTCGTAATCCGCAAGGAAAAGCTTTGCTGCTTCTTCAAATTCCTTAACATTGTAGCCGAATTTCGTATTACCCCAGCTTGACACCTTGTCGTATCTTCCCTCAGGTCTGCCGCAGAGCAAATTTTCGGGAGCACCCTCGCCGAGGTTATAATACTTGTCCGAAAGCGCAGTCTTAAGCTGGATTTCAAGAGATTTTTCAATATTTTCGTTCTTAGCGCCGTAGCGTCTTTCGGCGAAAGCATTTATCCATTCCTTTGTGTCCGTAATATTTTCCCAAACGGTAGAGAAGAAAAGGTCGACAACAATGGGGTCTGACGTGTTGCTTTCAGCTGTCAGGGCAATTCCTTTGAAATTTGAATTTTTCGAGGATTCACGGATTTTGTCTGACAGAATATCAATATTGCCGTGAATACCCATTCGTCCGCCAAAGGAATTTAGCATACCGTAAAGATAATTGAATTTTGAAAGAGAAGCGTTTCTGCCCTCGCTCTTCGGTCTGCTTTCTGCAAAAAGGTCAAGCATTAAAACGTGCTCGTCACGGAACGGTTTTGAATATTTAATGAAAGATTTCGTCGGATTTTCGCCCCAACCCTGCATAATCAGTACGGCGTCATTTTTGAAATTGGTGAGCGCTCCTACAAAGTTTGCGTAAGCATCTTTTTTGTTAGAGCCTTTTAATGTACCGCCCTCATGGCAAATGTCGCCTGCGAAGTATTTTGTAATATCGCCGAACACCTCTTTCTGTGCCTCATAAAACAGTGCGGCATATTTAACATAGCTGACGGATGACGGGTCAATCATAAGAGGACGGGGAAGACCGTTCCAAAGTCCCTGTTCAATTGTAGGAATATCGCCGACTTTTTTTGCTATATCCGACGGCACCATTCCGTTGTAAGCCTCAAGCACAATGTCCATACCGAGAATTTGCATTCTGCGGTGGTTTTTGCGTGCCAATTCACAGGAATCATAGAAGAAATTATCGTGAAGAGGTCCGCCCACTCCCGAAATATTTGCCATATAGCACCAGGCAAAATATGCAGGACCTGTAAGGAAATTTTTGATTTCACGGTGGCGGTAACCGATTTTAGTTAAAAATCTTCTGTAAACCTCTTCCATTCCTGTAATGTCAAGTACCATATTAACACCGTTCATTGCAAGAAAATCAAGCTCTTCCTGCCAGTCCTCTTCGTTCCAAAATGCCATTGAGTATGAATGGGCACAGTAGTTGTAGGCATAACGGTGTTTAAATGTTGTGTGACGCTCAATTTTGCCCTTAACCTGCGGCAGATTTTGCGGAAGCGAAACCTGCTTGCCGTATCTTGACACATGACAGTGGCAAACATCCTTAAGATAGCAGTTGAAAGCACTTGCGAGTCCGACACCCGAATTTGAAATAAGGCGAACAGTTCCCCGAAGTGACTCTACAATGTAATAATCGTCTTTAAGCCTTCTGTCAAGGCGAAGCTCAAAGCCCTCAACATATTTTTCACCGATTGTGCGTGAAATAATGCCGTTAACATCGTTTATTATATCGTTATCGGTTACCTCTTTGTTGTAAACGCTGTTTTCAAACAATTCAGGTTCAATAAATTTGGCTTTTTTCTGTGGAAATGCACAGTCCTCGCCCAAAATTTCAATATTGTTAATTTGGACGTTTTTACCCGATGTATATTTAATGAAAATTCTGATGTATCTTGCAATTCTGTCGCTGTCGCCGAAAGTGTAAAAGTTTACTCCGTCAAGACTTGCGAATACCTCAAAAATATTTTCCGTGCCCTCGGGAAAAACGGGAATAACATCGTGAACGCTTTTGGGCGCATTGAACGAAAGGTCAATAAAAGCAGGGTAGGTGACTGCGGAAAACATAGGGTTTTCGCTCTTACTCGCCTTGCCGCTTGCATTTAGAATTTCATAATTTAAGAGTTCCATAGTAAACACCTGCGAATTTGTTAATTTCGAGATAAAATATATCATAATTTTTCACAAAAGTCTATTAAAGAATGTATGTTTTTTGAAATTTTCAAACAATAATGTAATATTTGGTATTAAAGTGCAAAAAATCTATTGAAATCATTAGAAAATTTTGCTATAATTCAAAAGGTTAACTATGTCAGTTATTTTTTG
>DERX01000076.1:12303-20512 GCA_002361875.1 Ruminococcaceae bacterium UBA3329 | reverse complement strand
CACTCCTATCGCTATCGAAGAAGGCCTTCGTTTTGCTATCCGTGAAGGCGGCAGAACAGTTGGTTCAGGCGTTGTTACAGCTATTAACGAATAATTTTAAATTATTCTTCTCCCTCGCTTCGGCGGGGGAGTTTTTTTTATGCTTTTTTGTTTATTAAACGCATTATCGGTTAAATTATTCTTGACAATTAGGTTTATTGTGTTATACTAATTCATAGAAAATTAGTAGGAGTTGATTGCTTGAAGAAAAAGACTACTGTTTTAATCGAGGGAATGTCCTGTGCCGCTTGCTCAAGGGGAGTGGAGCGCTCTGTTTCAAAGGTGAACGGAGTTTCGGATGTTACTGTTAACCTCACAACAAATTCAGCTGCTGTTGTTTATGAAAACAAGCAGTGCGAGCTTTCCGATATTGAGGCGGCTGTTGTGCGTGCAGGCTTTAAGGTCGTAAAAAACAAGGACACTGCCAATGAAAATGCCGCAAAAAATGAGAAAATGTCAAAAATTAATTTGGTTGTATCGCTTGTTTTCTCAATACCGCTTTTCTTTATTTCAATGGGGCACATGATAGGCATAAGCTTGCCGAGTGCAATCTCACCCGACTCAAATCCCGTACGCTTTGCACTTATTCAGCTTGTGCTTGTAATCCCTGTGCTGATAGCCGGCAGAAAATTTTTCATAAACGGCGTGCGTGCAGTGTTCCATAAAAATCCGAATATGGATACGCTCGTTGCAATGGGTTCGTCATCAGCGTTTATATACAGTCTTATTATGACGGCAAAAATAATTGCGGATAATGATGGGCACAGTCACCACCTTTATTATGAATCTGCGGGAATGATAATTACATTTATCCTTATAGGCAAAATGCTTGAAGCAATTTCAAAGAAAAGAACGACTGACGCCGTAGGTAAGCTCCGTTCTCTTATTCCCGATACAACCGAAGTTATGCGAAACGGTAAAAAAATGACGGTAAAGACTGCTGAAATTCAAATCGGCGATATTTTTACAGTAGTCCCCGGCAGTGCCGTTGCGGCTGACGGCAGGGTCATTTCAGGCAACACATCGGTTGATGAAAGTATGATAACGGGCGAAAGTATGCCTGTAAGCAAAAAGACAGATGACACTGTTTTCGGCGGAACTATAAACAAAAACGGCACGGTCGAGGTTGAGGTAACTGCCGCATACGGTGAAACTGTTTTGTCGCAGATTATCCGTTCAGTTGAAGATGCGGGCGCGTCAAAAGCGCCGATAGCCACTTTGGCAGATAAAATATCCGGCATTTTTGTTCCGACTGTGTTTGCAATAGCTCTTTTGAGCGCTGTTATTTGGGCACTTACAGGCAAGGATTTTTCGTTCTGTCTTAATGTGTTTATTTCGGTTCTTGTTATTGCCTGCCCCTGCGCATTAGGGCTTGCAACGCCAACAGCGATAATGGTTGCAACGGGCAAGGGCGCTCAAAACGGTATTCTGTTTAAGGGCGGCGAGCCGTTAGAGGCGTTAAGCAAGGCAGACACGGTTGTGTTCGACAAAACGGGAACACTGACAAAAGGCGACCCACAGGTAACGGATATTTTGCCTGTCGGAATTTCAGAGGAAGAGCTTTTAAAATATTGCGCCTCGGCGGAAAAAAACAGCGAACACCTTTTGGGAGAGGCTATCGTAAAAAAACATAACGGTGAATATTATGTTGTCACAGATTTTGAGGCTCTTTCGGGTCTGGGACTGAGTGCAACCGTAAACGGCAAGCAGGTGCTTATCGGCAACCGTGAGCTAATGAGTGAAAACGGCATAGACGAAAATGTAACTGAAAAAATCGGCGCACCGCTGTCAGACGAAGGCAAAACAGTTGTCTATATTTCAATTGACAAAGAGTTTGCAGGAGCAATAGCCATAGCTGATGTGCTTAAAGACGATGCCGCCCAAACGGTTAAATCGCTGAACGGATTAGGCATAGAAACCGTTATGCTTACGGGTGACAATAAAAAGACCGCAAATGCAATTGCAAAAATCGCAGGAATAAAAACAGTTTTCGCAGAGGTCTTGCCTAAAGACAAGCAAAATGTTATAATTGTTTTGCAAAAACAGGGCAAAAAGGTTTGTATGGTCGGCGACGGAATAAACGACGCACCCGCGCTTGTTTCTGCTGATGTGGGCGTAGCAGTTGCCTCGGGCACTGATGTTGCAGTTGAATCCGCCGATGTCGTTCTTATGAACAGCGAAACGACATCGCTTTACAAGGCAATTAAGCTTTCGCAGAAAACACTTCGTAAGATAAAGCAAAATCTTTTCTGGGCATTTGCATACAATTCAGTGGGAATACCCATTGCGGCAGGACTTCTTTATGCGCTGGGCGGAAATCTTTTAGACCCGATGTTTGCCGCCGCGGCAATGAGTCTTTCTTCAGTAACAGTTGTCACAAATTCATTACTTTTAAGGAGATATAAATTATGATTAAAACAGTTAAAATCGAAGGTATGTCATGCGGACACTGCACATCACGTGTTGCGGCTGCTCTTATGGGGCTTGACGGCGTTGAAAATGCTGAAATGAGCCTTGAAAACAAAACCGCTGTTCTTACTCTTTCAAAGGATGTCTCCGATGATGTTATAAGAGAAACAGTTGACGATACAGGCTTTGATGTAGTGGGAATTGAATAATGGAGCAGAGCAAAATCGACAGAATAAACTTTCTTGCGAGAAAATCACGGACAGAAGAGCTGACGCCCGAAGAAAAAGAGGAGCAAGCAGTTCTTCGCCGTGAATATATCGACAGCTTTAAAAGAAGCCTTGTAGGTCAGCTTGAAAATACATATATAGTTGACGAAAAAGGCAATAAGAAAAAAGTCGAACGCAGGAAAAAATAATCAAGCAACCGAACAATCGAATATTTGGGGCAGAGTTACCCTAACAACCTTGACTAAACCGCTAAATATAGTGTATAATATTAAGCGGTTTAATTTTTTTACTGTAAAAAAGGATGTAAAATATGGCTAAAAAAGCAGAATATACCGAAGAAAGCATTTCCCAATTAAAAGGCGCCGACCGTGTCCGTAAAAGACCTGCGGTTATTTTCGGCTCGGACGGAATTGAGGGCTGTGAGCACGCAGTCTTTGAGATACTTTCAAACTCAATAGACGAGGCGAGAGAGGGCTTCGGCAAGGAGATTGTCGTTACTCGCTTTCTTGACGGTTCAATTGAGGTTCTTGACCACGGCAGAGGTATGCCTATGGACTTTAACGAAAAAGAAAACCGCTATAACTGGGAGCTTCTGTTCTGCGAAATGTATGCCGGCAGTAAATACAATACAAACAACGGCGGAACATATGAGTATTCCCTCGGTCTTAACGGCTTGGGACTTTGCGCTACGCAGTATGCGTCGGAATATATGGAGGCTGAAATTCATAAAAACGGCTTATGCTACAAAATGAATTTTAAAAGCGGCGAGCCTGTCGGCAAACTTCAAAGGGAAGATTATAATAAAAGAGATACAGGCACACGAATCCGCTGGAAGCCCGATTTAAAGGTATTCACCGACATTAACATTCCGCTTGAATATTATAAAGAAACAATTAAGCGTCAGTCAGTTGTAAATGCAGGCATTAAATTTATACTTAAAGACCAAGTGGGCGCTAATTCATTTGAAAAATACGAATACTGCTATGAGGACGGCATTACCGATTATGTTAAAGAGATAGTCGGGGACAATGCCTTTTCGGGGATTCAGTTCTGGCAGGCGGAGCGCCGCGGCAGAGACAGAGCGGATATGCCCGATTACAAGGTTAAAATGAATATAGCTCTTTGCTTTTCAAATAAGGTGCAGTTTAAAGAGTATTATCACAATTCGAGCTTTTTGGAGCACGGCGGAGCGCCCGAAAAGGCTGTAAAAAGCGCATTTGTGTCACAAATTGACGCTTATCTTAAGGCAAACAGCAAATATTTAAAAACAGATTCCAAAATCACATTTCAGGATGTTGACGACTGCTTGGTGCTTGTAATTTCTTCGTTCTCAACACAGACCTCTTATGAAAATCAGACGAAAAAAGCGATTACAAACAAATTCATTCAAGAGGCAATGACCGAGTTTTTAAAGCACAGCTTAGAGGTTTATTTTATTGAAAATAAAATCGAGGCAGATAAAATTGCCGAGCAGGTGCTCATAAATATGCGCTCAAGAGTAAGAGCCGAAAGCACAAGGCTTAATATTAAGAAAACCTTGCAGTCAAGCAACAGTATGACGGACAGAATTGAAAAGTTTGTCGACTGCCGTTCAAAGGACGTTAATGAAAGAGAAATATTCATAGTAGAGGGCGATTCTGCTCTCGGCGCCTGTAAGCAGGCAAGGGATTCGGCGTTTCAGGCGATTATGCCCGTAAGAGGTAAAATTCTTAACTGCTTAAAGGCTGAATACCCGAAAATTTTCAAATCCGAAATCATAACCGATTTAATCAAGGTTCTCGGCTGCGGAGTTGAGGTAAATGCAAAGGCGAATAAAAATTTGTCGCTGTTCAGCCTTGAAAATCTTCGCTGGAGCAAGGTTATAATCTGTACCGATGCCGACGTTGACGGGTTTCAGATACGAACGCTTATTCTTACAATGATTTACAGGCTGATGCCCACACTAATCCGTGAGGGCAAGGTGTTTATCGCCGAATCGCCCCTTTATGAAATAGGTACGAAAGACGAAACTTGGTTCTGCTACACCGAAAAGGAAAAGGCGGAGGCTTTAGCCCAAATAGGCGACAGAAAATATACAATTCAGCGGTCAAAGGGACTCGGTGAAAACGAGCCCGAAATGATGTGGATGACCACAATGAACCCGAAAACGCGCCGTCTTATTAAGGTTGAACCCGATTATAATCCCGAGGCAGTAGCCGATAAATTTGATTTGCTTTTAGGCGACAATCTTCAGGGCAGAAAAGATTACATTGCGGCAAACGGCAGTCAGTATATTGATATGACAGACCTTTCATAAGGCGAGGATAGAGGATAGTAATATGGCTAAGAAAAAGAAAACCGAAATTACCCATACTGACGACGAATTGAGCGTAAATGCTCACATTTCTGGTGCAGGTGAGGTTGTAAGTCAAAATATCATAGATACGCTCGAAGTAAACTATATGCCCTATGCCATGAGCGTTATAATGTCCCGTGCAATTCCCGAAATTGACGGGTTTAAGCCGTCGCACAGAAAACTGCTTTATACTATGTATAAAATGGGGCTGTTGAACGGCGGAACAATCAAGAGTGCAAATATTGTCGGTCGAACAATGCAGTTGAACCCTCACGGCGACGCCGCAATTTACGAAACAATGATTCGTTTAGCACGCGGCAACGAGAGCTTATTGCACCCTTATGTTGAGTCGAAGGGCAACTTCGGTAAATCCTATTCAAAAAATATGCAGTATGCCGCTTCCCGTTACACCGAGGCAAAGCTTGCGCCCATTGCGGCAGAGCTTTTCAGAGATATTGACAAGGATACCGTTGATTTTGTCCCGAACTATGACAATACAATGGAAGAGCCGACGCTTTTCCCCGTGACTTTTCCGTCAGTGCTCGTTAATGCGAATATGGGTATCGCCGTAGGTATGGCGTCAAATATCTGCTCGTTTAATTTGGGCGAAATCTGTAATACAACAATTGCCCTTATAAAAGATGATGACGCTGACATTACGGAAACGCTCAAAGCGCCCGATTTCATAGGCGGAGGTCAGATAATTTACGATGAAAAATTGATGCGTGAAATCTACCGCACGGGCAGGGGCAGCTTTAAAATAAGAGCAAAATACAATTACGATAAATCAAATAATTGCATAGATGTCTATGAAATCCCTGCAACCACAACGAGCGAAGCGATTATTGATAAGATAATCGAGCTTGCAAAGGGCGGCAAGGTAAAGGAAATTTCCGACATCCGTGACGAAACAGACAAGAAGGGTCTTAAAATTACAATCGACTTAAAGCGTGGCACAGACCCTGACCTTTTAATGAAAAAGCTTTACAAGGCAACTCCGCTTGAAGATTCATTCGGCTGTAATTTTAATGTTCTGATAGCAGGCACGCCCCGAGTACTCGGCGTCCGTGAGCTTTTGCTTGAATGGATTGCATTCCGCACCGAGTGCGTAAACCGCAGAGTATATTTCGATTTACAGAAAGCCAAGGACAAGCTTCATTTACTCGAGGGATTGCAGAAAATCTTGCTTGATATTGACAAAGCGATTAAAATAATCCGCTCAACCGATGAAGAGTCCGAGGTTGTGCCGAACTTGATGATAGGCTTCGGCATTGACAAAATTCAGGCTGACTATGTTGCGGAAATTAAGCTTCGTCACCTTAACCGTGAATACATTCTCAAGCGTACGGCGGACATTGAACAACTGCGTAAAGATATTGAGGATATGGAGGATATTCTCTCGTCAAAAGCAAGGGTTAAGAAGATAATTGTAAATGAGCTTAAAGAGGTCGCGGAGAAATACGACAAGCCGAGACGTACGGAGATTATCTATTCCGAGGAAATTGAGGATGATGCAGAAGAACTGGAGGCAGTGCCCGATTATCCCGTAAATCTTTTCTTCACCAAAGAGGGATATTTCAAGAAAATTACGCCTTTGTCACTGCGTATGAGCGGCGAGCATAAGCTCAAAGAGGGCGATATTATTGTATCTTCCTTGGAAAGCACAAACGCCGCAGAATTGCTGTTCTTTACAAATAAATGTCAGGTTTACAAATCCCGTGCCGCCGATTTTGACGACACCAAGGCAAGCGCATTGGGCGATTTTGTCGGCTCAAAGCTTTTAATGGAAGAGGGCGAAACGGCCGTTTCCATGGCGTGCCTTAAAGAATATAAGGGATATATGCTTTTCTTCTTCCAAAACGGTAAGGTAGCTAAAATTGATATGAGCGCCTATGAAACAAAGCAAAACAGAAAGAAGCTTATCAAGGCTTATTCTGATAAAAGTCCGCTCGTTTCCTCTGTTTATGTAAGTGAGGATAAGGAGTTTGTAATCCGCTCGTCCGCAGGGCGCTATTTGCTCTTTAATTCGGGTGCAATTTCGCCGAAGACCACTAAGGACAGTCAAGGCGTCAGCGTAATGACGCTTAAAAAAGGCCATAGGGTTGAAGAGGTTACTGAGTACACGGAGGGCAGATTCTTTAAAGCCGCACGCTACCGCACAAAGAATTTACCCGGCGCCGGCGCAATCCTCAGCGCAGAAGACCAAGGCGAACAGTTAACATTATAATAATTTGTGGTTTTTATAAAAAACAATGAGTAGGGGACAACGTTATTCCACTGCAAGGGGAAATGTCCGTGTAACAGATAAATGTGTCTGTGCAAAGCCGTAACCTCGGCGCCCCTGAAAGGGGAGCTGTCGAGCGTTAGCGAGACTGAGGGGTTAATTTTTCTTATTGACTACTAATAAACCCCTCTGTCAACTTTGTTGACATCTCCCCTTTAAGGGGCGACAAGAATTTTGTAGGGAACGGTGCCTTCACTTGCTGGTTTCGTCGGTGCTTCTGCTCCGCAGAGGTGTCCATCGGACACCCGCAACCCCTCGGGGGAAGCCTATTTATGCCTTCCCCTTGAGGGGAAGGGGGACCGCATTAGCGGTGGATGAGGTGTAAAAACTTTTATTTTGGCGAGACATTACTAATGATATTTTCATTATCTCCTCATAAATCAAAAAAACCGACCTCAAAAACGAGGTCGGTACAAACAGATTCGGCAAACGCACGCTGAACATTCTGTTTGCAGAATTATTATATACAGACAGTGAAAAAATATTCATAATAAAAAAATAGTAATAATTTTAAAAAAAGACTTGCATTTTATGAAAACCTGTGATAGAATATCAAGGCGTTAAAAATGTAAGGTTTGGAGGTTTGAGAAATGACACCTGTACAAATAGTTTTCGGCGTTATTCTTACACTCTTGGCAATTGTAATAATCGTTCTTGTTATGAAGCAGGAAGGTAATGAACAGGGTCTCGGTGCTATTTCCGGCGGTTCTTCTGAATCTTTCTTCGGCAGAAATAAGGGCAAAACGAACGAAGCAAGAATGAATTTTGTAACCAAAATTTGTGTTGCGGCATTCTGCATTTTGGCTCTTGTTGCCGTTGTTGTAATGCTTTTCGTATAATACGAACTAAATTTAATAACAATCCGGCTTTCAGCCGGTAAATATGATTCACTAGCTCAGTTGGCAGAGCACTTGA
>DERX01000076.1:0-11975 GCA_002361875.1 Ruminococcaceae bacterium UBA3329 | reverse complement strand
TTGACTTTTAATCAAGGTGTCCGGGGTTCGAATCCCCGGTGGATCACCAAAATAAGAAGGCAACCGAACGGTTGCCTTTTTATTTTGGCTATTAGTTTTAAAATCAGGGGGGATTCGAACCCGTGAGGGTCTGAGCGTAAAGAAAACAGTCCTGTGGACTGTTTTTAGCGAGGAGCGAGAGGCGGGTACTGAAATTCGCAGAATTTCGGTCGCCGAGCGAAAGGATTTTGCGAGCAAAATCTGTCTAATCCCCGGTGTATCACCAAAAAGAAACGGCAGTTGCGTTGGCAAGTGCCGTTTCTTTGTACTTTTTAACTTTTCTCTTCTCGTTTTTCTCTCTTCTCTAAAAAGCCGTTTCCAGATAACAAATAAAAGAGAACAGATAAAAGTATTGATACTTTGTTTCGCAAGTATTGTAAAATGTTTTTGTTTTGCTGTTTATTTATCTAAAATGGTATTTAAATTTGAAAAGATTTCAGCATTTATATATCAATTATAAGATTGTCATTCACACACGGCGGTCACGATTGAATTTTCAGGGCAGGGAATTTTGCCGTCGGAGCAGGGACAAGACGCTTCCTTCAGTTTTTCGTTTTGTGTTGATGTAAAGGTTATGATTTTACTGAAATCTCCGTTAAGGGTAACCTCTTTTTCTTCCGACTCATTTACGATTACAGTGACATATTTTCCATCGGGAGTTCGGAATGTGAACACATTAAAATCGTTGCTTTCATTGGGGAAAAAGCCTGTGTCAAGGCAAACAGAACCGACGGGCACAAATTTTGCAAAATGTGCCATAGCGTAATATCGCTCGGCAATGTACCATTCTGAAAAATCGTTATTTGCACTGAGCATGGCGTCGGAATAGTCAAAGCCGTCCTCGTGTATGTCCGTCTGATTTACCGCAACCCAAGCAGTCCAGCTCGCCGCTCCGCCAAACACCAAATCCTGACCGATTATTCTTGCTGTTATGAGAGCTCCTTTAAAGTCCTTTGTGTGGCTTTTGTTGGGCAGCTCGCACCATTCGGACATATCAAACCGAAGTTCGGGGTGTTTCCCGACAATTTCATTCTTAAATTTAATCCGTGTTTCGGGACTGTTGTCACTGTGATATGAATGATATGCAAATGTGTCTGTCACGCTCATTATTATGTCATCTGCGAGCATAGCGTTTAAGTATTCTTCGGTTTTCCCGAGCATTTCGCCGCTTTCCGGTCCGTAAAGCTTAACGGGCAGTTTTCGCTTAATTATTTCCTCTGCAAATGCGTGATAAACCTCAATAAGCTCTTCGGTTTCGTAGTGACAGCCCTCCTGCCAAACGTATGTGCCGCCCCATTTCCACTGAGGCTCATTTATGGGGCTTATGTATTTTACAGGCAGTCCCTCATCGAGAAAATGCTCCGTAATATTTAAAAACATTTCGGCAAATTTTCTGTAATTCATTTTGGGCAGATTGCAGGTGTGGTAAAGCAGACTTCCCGAGGCCTGACCTGTCCCGGTAAGCGACCAGTGGGGCGAATTTGCAAATAAAATAAGCGTGTCAATGTTACCCTTCGAAAGGCACAGCTTCATAAAGTCAACGGCGGTTTTGTCACGGGAATAATCATAATATCCTTGTTCGGCTTCTCTGTCAAAAACATACATACTTTCGGTTCTTCGCCACGGGTTTGCTACACGGTAGTTGTTTTCATCAGTGCCGCCGCCGATGTTGTAACGGTAAATATTCAAATTGAGACCGGATTTTCCGTATAAAAGCTCGGCAATGTCCTTTGCCGCCTGACCCTTGCAGTATTGGCTCCACCAGCACGAGGATGTGCCGAAGCCTTTAACCGTCTGCATTTCTTTTGCATATTTTAAATTGATTATCATTTTAGCCACCGCCTGTATTTTGCTTTTTTACTGAATTATAATATTATGCATTGAGTAAATCAAGCGTTAAACGGGAAAAACAGAAAATCTGAAAAAAGTTTTATTACTGTATTGACAAGGCGGAAAAAGAGTGATAAAATGTGAGCAAATTGAAATAAAGGCTGTGACGAAGACGGCGCAAATGAGTCCTTTTCAGAGAGTCGGTGGCTGGTGTGAACCGACATTGAGCGTTTGAAAGCCTATCCCTTCCGAGCCGGAAGTCCGAACAACTTTCGTTTAGTAGGCGCTTCCCGTGATTGCTGCGTAAAGGCATAGGAATTGTTTGATTCCGAGAGCGGCAGGCTTTGGCTTGCAATTTGAGTGGTACCGCGGATGTGACTTTCACACTCGTCTCAAAGTTTGAGACGGGTGTTTTTTTATTTCAATTTTATTGCAAATTCATTTCGAAACACTAACACAAATTTCAAAAGGAGGAGAAAGATTTGAATACTGCATCAGAAAAAGCAAAGCTTTTAGAGGTGGCAATGCGAATTCGTGAAATGAGAGAGATTTCAGGTCTTACTCAAGAAGAAATGGCAATTGAAACGGAGGTTACCGTTGACGATTACAAGCTTTTTGAAGAGGGCAAGCTTGATTTCCCGTTTACATTCCTTCACAAATGCGCACATGTTTTCAATATTGACATTACAAACATTCTTGAGGGTAAGAGTGCACATCTTAAATCTTACACCGTAACACGCAAAGGGCAGGGGCAGAATACCGCCAAAGAGGACGGAATTGAAATTGCCAACCTTGCGCCGAAATTCAGCAAGAAAATTGCCGAGCCGCATTATGTTAAATACGAATACAGTGAGAGCTTGCAAAATAAGCCTATTCATTTAACAAAACATTCGGGACAGGAATTTGACTATGTCCTTAAAGGCAGCTTAAAGGTTCAAATCGGCGACAATGTTGAAGAGCTTAATGAAGGCGACAGTGTTTATTACAATAGCTCAACACCTCACGGTATGATTGCAATAGGCGGTGAGGACTGCCTGTTCCTTGCAGTTGTTCTGCCCGGTGCGGAGACAAAAGAAGAGCTTGTCCGTGACACGCTCATTCCGAAAAATACCAATGAGCATGAATATGTAAGCAATAAGTTTATTGAATGTACCGAAGACGAACAGGGTAGGCTTACTGCAATCAACTTTAAAAATGAAGATAAATTCAACTTTGCGTTTGATGTTGTTGACGCTATTGCCGCAAAAGCCCCCGACAAAACCGCAATGGTTCACATCTCAAATGATATGACAGAGCGTGTATTCACCTTCAACGATATGAAGCGTGCGTCTAATCAGGTCGCTAACTATTTTACATCTCTCGGCATCAAAAAAGGTGACAGAGTAATGCTCGTACTTAAGCGCCATTATCAGTTCTGGTTCTCAATCCTTGCTCTTCACAAAATCGGAGCAGTTGCAATCCCCGCAACAAATATGCTTCAGGAGCATGATTTTGACTACCGCTTTAATACAGGTAAGGTCAACGCTATTGTCTGCACAGCAGACGGCGATGTTGCACATCAGGTTGATTTGGCACATAAAATTTCACCCACGCTTAAAACTAAAATCCTTGTAGGCGGAAAGCGTGAGGGTTGGCACGACTTTAACGGCGAATACGGTCTTTTCAGCGCTCATTATTATCGCACTGATGATACTGCATGCGGCTCTGACCCAATGATTATGCTCTTTACATCAGGCACAACGGGTTATCCGAAAATTGCAACCCAGTCTTATAAATATGCACTCGGTCATTACATCACGGCAAAATACTGGCACGGCGTAAGCCCTGACGGACTTCATTTCACAATTTCCGAAACAGGCTGGGGCAAGGCGCTTTGGGGCAAGCTTTACGGACAGTGGCTTTGCGAAGGCGCAGTATTTACTTATGACTTTGACCGCTTTGATGCTAATACCATTCTACCGATGTTTGCGAAGTATCATATTACAACCTTCTGCGCACCGCCCACAATGCTCCGTATGATGATTAAACAGGATTTGTCGAGATTTGACCTTTCTTCAATCCGTCATATGACAACGGCAGGTGAGGCATTAAACCCCGAGGTTTACAAGCAGTTTGAAAAGGCGACAGGTCTTCAGATTAAAGAAGCCTTCGGTCAGACCGAAACCACAATGGTAATCGGCAACCTTATGGGCTATCCGCATAAAATCGGTTCAATGGGCAAGCCATCTCCGCTTTATGACTGCGAAATCCTCGACTTTGACGGTAATCCTGTTCCCGTTGGCGAAACAGGCGAAATCTGCATTAAGACAAGCGAAAAAGTACCCTGCGGTCTTTTCTCGGGTTATTTCGACAATGAAGAGGCAACTGCCGATGTTTGGCATGACGGTTACTACCATACAGGCGACACCGCTTGGAAAGATGAGGACGGATTTTATTGGTATGTCGGCAGAGTTGACGATGTTATCAAGTCCTCAGGTTACCGCATAGGGCCGTTTGAGATTGAAAGCGTAATTATGGAATTGCCGTATGTTCTTGAATGCGGCGTTTCTGCCGCCCCCGATGATGTCAGAGGGCAGGTTGTTAAGGCAAGCATTGTCCTTACAAAAGGAACAGAGGGTACTGACGAGCTGAAAAAGGAAATTCAGGATTATGTTAAGACACACACAGCACCCTACAAATATCCGAGAATCGTTGTATTTAAAGATGAGCTTCCCAAGACTATCAGCGGCAAAATTCAAAGAAATAAGCTTTAATACCTAATACAGAAAAAATTTAATATTACCATTGACAAAGGGAAAAAGTTGATTTATAATACTATTCAACAAAGGCGTTGAAGAAGAGTGCAGAAACAAAGCAAGCCTTAAGAGAGGCAACGGTCGGTGCAAGTTGTCGGAACTGCTGTTTCTGTTGTAGCTTCTGAGCTGAGAGGAAGAAAAGCAAAAGCTTAGTAGAACCTCTCCGTGACTGCTGCGTTAATGCATACGGCTTGTCAGAGCCTGAGTGGCAATTTAGGTTGCAATTTGAGTGGTACCGCGGGTATTAAATTGATTTAACGCTCGTCTCAAAGAATTAACTTTGGGACGGGTTTTTTTATGTTCCGTAAATTCTTTGTCCCATAAAGGAGAAAATGGTATGCAAAAGCTAACGGGTCTTGATATTAAAATCAAGGAAATGGCGGCTCGTATCAGAGAGCTCAGAGAAATTACAAAATTTACGCCCGAAGAAATGGCATCAAAAACAGACGTTTCAGTTGAAGAATATCTTAAATGTGAAAACGGCGACAGCGATTTGAACTTTGCGTTCATTTACCGTTGCGCTCAAGCCTTCGGTGTGGATGTTACCGATATTATTGAGGGTGTAAGCCCGACGCTCCGTTCATTCGTCTTAACCCGCAACGGCGCAGGGCAGATAATTGAACACGCACACGGAATGGTTTACTATTCACTTGCAGGCGCTTTTCAAAACAGAATTGCTGAACCGCTTTATGTTAAATGCGATTACAATGCAGAGCTTGAAAACAAGGAAATTGAGCTTACAACACATGACGGTCAGGAATTTGATATAGTTGTTTCAGGTCACCTTATGGTTCAGGTAGGCTCTCACAGCGAAATACTCAATCCCGGTGACACCATTTACTATGACAGCGGTACGCCCCACGGAATGAGAGCGGCTCTCGGTGAGGACTGTGTGTTCTATGCAATAGTGCTTAACCCCTCGGGCGAGCCAATCCCCGAACTCAGCCGTGCTCCGAAAGCTCCCGTCAGCAGAATTAAGGCACAGGAGGATAAAAAGGAGCGTATATACAAAAAATATATCGATGTTGTTAAGGACGAAAACGGCACTCCAACAAAAATTACCTTTAAAAATCACGACAAATTTAATTTCGCTTTTGACATTATGGACGAAATTGCAAAGAAAGACCCCGACAAGCTTGCAATGCTCCATGTTTCAAGAGATAAGGAAGAAAGAAGATTTACATTTAACGATATTAAGCATTTGTCAAATCAGTGTGCAAACTACTTCAAATCAATAGGCATTAAGCGCGGCGATAGAGTAATTCTTATTCTTAAGCGCCATTATCAGTTCTGGATTGCAATGCTCGGTCTTATGAAGCTGGGAGCTATCGGTATTCCCGCTGTTGCACAGCTTCAGGCTCATGACATTGAGTACCGACTTGTATCTTCCGGTGCCACAACGCTTATCTGTACTGCTGACGGCGATGTTGCCCATCAGGTTGACATTGCGGCGGAAAACTACCCGGCACTTGAGCGTAAACTTATTGTCAACGGCGAAAGGGACGGTTGGCGTAATTTCAATGAGGAATATCCTCTCTACAGCAGCCACTTTGAACGCACGGACGACACACCGGGCGGCGACGATTTAATGCTTATGTACTTTACATCAGGCACATCGGGCTATCCGAAAATTGCCGCTCATAATTATAAATACCCGCTCGGTCATTTCCATACAGCAAAGTATTGGCACTGCGTTGACCCTGACGGATTGCATCTTACAATTTCAGACACAGGCTGGGCAAAAGCGGCTTGGGGTAAATTTTACGGGCAGTGGATGTGCGAGGCGGCACTCTTCATTTACGATTTCGACCGTTTTGACGCCGCAGACATTTTGCCGATGTTTGCAAAATACCATATAACAACCTTCTGCGCACCGCCCACAATGCTCCGTATGCTCGTTAAGCAGGATATTTCAAAGTACGATTTATCGTCTGTTAAGCATATGACAACGGCAGGCGAGGCATTAAATCCCGAGGTTTACAAGCAATTTGAACAGCTCACAGGGCTTCAGATTCTTGAAGGCTTCGGTCAGACAGAGGGCACAATGCTCATAGGTAATATGAGAGGTGCAAAGCACAAGGTTGGTTCAATGGGTAAGCCTGCTCCGATTTACGATATTGAGCTTATTGACAAGGACGGCAATCCCGTTCCCGTAGGCGAAACAGGCGAAATCGTTGTTAATGTTAAAAACGGCGCACCTTGCGGACTCTTCGTTGGATATTACGGTGACGAGGAGAAAACCAAAGAGGTTTGGCATGACGGCTATTACCATACGGGCGACGCCGCTTGGAAGGATGAAGACGGTTTCTACTGGTATGTCGGCAGAGTTGACGATGTTATTAAGTCCTCGGGCTATCGTATAGGGCCGTTTGAGATTGAAAGCGTAATAATGGAGCTTCCGTATGTTCTTGAATGTGGTGTTTCTGCCGCTCCCGACGAAGTTAGAGGGCAGGTTGTCAAGGCAAGCATTGTTCTTACAAAAGGAACAGAGGGCACGGAAGAGCTTAAAAAGGAAATTCAGAATTACGTTAAAACCCATACAGCTCCCTATAAATATCCGAGAATAGTCGTATTCAGAGATGAACTGCCCAAGACAACGAGCGGTAAAATTCAGAGGAATAAGCTTTAATCCTTATCTTTTTATATAGGGAGGTAATTCAAATAAATTACAAAAGACTGACTCTTCTTTGCGGTCATTACGGAAGCGGCAAAACAAATGTTGCGGTCAATATGGCATTTGATTTAAAAAATCAGTGTGACAATGTTGCGGTTGCCGATTTGGATATAGTAAATCCGTATTTCCGAACAAAGGACTCGCTTGAGGATTTTAAAGAGAGAAATATCCGTTTGATTTGCTCGGAATACGCCAATTCAAATCTTGACATTCCCGCACTTCCGCAGGATATGTACGCAATTACCGATGACAGAACTCTTAAGGTAATACTCGATATCGGCGGCGATGACCGAGGTGCACTGGCACTCGGGCGGCTCGCTCCGCAAATCAATGAGGAGAACAATTTCGAGATGCTTATGGTCATAAATAAGTTCCGTCCGCTCACACCCGATGCAGATTCAACTATTGAGGTTATGCGTGAGGTTGAGGGGGCAGGCGGAATTAGGTTTACGGGTCTTGTAAACAACTCAAATTTAGGCGAAGAAACAACCGCCGAGGATGTTTTAAAGTCAATGGAGTATGCGGACAGCGTTTCAAAAATGTCGGGACTGCCCGTTGTTATGACATCAGTTAAAGAAGAGCTTTACGATGAACTTAACGGCAAAATTCCGAATCTTTTCTCGTTAAAGCTACAGGAAAAACCTGTTGTTTGACAATAAGGCAAAATAGTTTTACAATATTACTGTATGTAATTTAAAATAAATTTTTATGAAGGAGTAAAGAATATGGCAAAGCTTACATTCAAAACAGATAACTGTAAAGGCTGCGGACTTTGCGTTGACGCTTGTCCGAAAAAGCTTTTGCGTCTGGCGAAAGATAAAATCAACAAAAAAGGCCATCATCCTGCTGAAATCACTGATGAAGAACAGTGTGTCGGCTGTGCTTCCTGCGCAATGATGTGCCCCGACTGCATTATTAAGGTTGAAAGGTAAGGTGACAGAAAATGGCAGATAAAGTTTTAATGAAAGGCAATGAAGCTATTGCCGAGGCTGCTATTATTGCAGGCTGCCGTCATTATTTCGGCTACCCGATTACACCTCAGACAGAGGTTGCGGCTTATATGGCAAAGAAAATGCCCAAAATCGGCGGCTGTTTTCTTCAGGCAGAAAGCGAAATTGCGGCAATAAATATGGTTTACGGTGTTTCCTCAACAGGAAAAAGAGTTATGACATCCTCTTCAAGCCCCGGAATTTCATTGAAGGGCGAGGGTCTTTCATATCTTGCAGGCTCGGATTTACCCGCACTTGTAGTTAATGTTCAGAGAGGCGGTCCCGGTCTTGGCGGTATTCAGCCTTCACAGTCCGACTATTTCCAGGCAACAAGAGGCGGCGGACACGGCGACTATCATATGATAGTTTTAGCTCCCGCATCGGTTCAGGAGATGGCAGAGCTTACAGTTAAAGGCTTTGACCTTGCAGATAAGTACAGAATGACTTCAATGATTCTTGCCGACGGCACAATGGGTCAGATGATGGAGCCTGTTTCTCTTGATTTTGACATTAAACCCGAAACAGAGAAGCCGTGGGCAACAACAGGAACAAAAATGGAAAGAGAACACAATATTGTAAACTCTCTTTCACTTGTTCCCGAAGAACTCGAAATGCTTAACTTAAAGCGTTATGAAAGATACAAAATAGTTGAAGAAAATGAAACTATGTATGAAGAATATATGGTAGATGACGCTGACATTGTAATTGCGGCGTTCGGCATTGCCGCACGTGTTTCAAAGAATGCGGTTAATGAGGCAAGAAAGCAGGGCATTAAGGTAGGTCTTATCCGCCCGATTACTCTTTGGCCGTTCCCGAAAGCTCCGTTTGAGAAAGCGGCAGAGCATGCAAAGGCATTTATTTCCGTTGAGCTTTCAATGGGTCAGATGATTGAGGACGTTAAGCTTGCAACAAACTGCAAGCGCCCCGTAACACTTTGTAACAGAGTCGGCGGTATGATTCCGAGTCCCGAACAGGTTCTTAAAGCAATTATAGATGTTAACAACGGAGGTGTTAAATAATGGCAGTAGTATTTGATAAACCCCACGCACTCATAGATGTGCCGCTCCATTATTGCCCCGGCTGCACACACGGTATTATTCACCGTCTTGTAGCAGAGGTTATTGACGAATTGGGCATTGAGGGCAAGACAATAGGCATTGCTCCCGTTGGCTGCTCGGTTATGGCATATAATTATTTTAACTGTGATATGATTGAGGCGGCACACGGCCGTGCTCCCGCAGTTGCAACAGGCGTAAAGCGTGCAGACCCTGAAAATCATATTGTATTTACATATCAGGGTGACGGCGACTTAGCGTCAATCGGTATGGCTGAAACAGTTCACGCCGCCGCAAGAAATGAAAATATAACAGTTATATTTATCAATAACGCTATTTATGGTATGACAGGCGGTCAGATGGCTCCCACATCTCTTCCGGGTCAGGTTACACAGACCTCACCTTACGGCAGAGATCCCAAGCACTGCGGCTACCCCATTAAGGTTTGCGAAATGCTTTCAGAGCTTGAAGGCCCCGAATACCTTGAAAGAGTTACGGTTAACAATGTAAAGAATATTCGTGCCGCTAAAAAAGCTATTAAAAAGGCTTTCCAAAATCAGATTGACGGCAAAGGCTTCTCACTTGTTGAGGTTGTTTCTTCCTGCCCGACAAACTGGGGTATGACTCCTCAAGCGGCTCTTAAGTGGATTGATGAGAAGATGCTTCCGTATTATCCTTTGGGCGTTTATAAAGACAGAAGCGCAGAAAAGGAGGCTGAATAATTATGAGTACAAAACAGTTTTTATTCTCAGGCTTCGGCGGACAGGGTATTCTGTTCGCAGGTAAATTCCTCGCTTACAAAGGTCTTATTGAAGATAAGCAGGTTTCATGGCTTCCGTCATACGGCCCTGAAATGCGCGGCGGTACGGCTTCCTGCTCGGTAATTGTAAGCGACGAACCCGTCGGCTCTCCCATAGTTTCAAATCCCGATATGCTCATTGCAATGAATTTGCCCTCACTTGACAAATATGAGAATGCAGTTGTTCCCGGCGGCGTTATTTTTGCCGATTCTACTCTTATCGAGAGAAAGGTAAACCGTGACGATGTTACTGTTTACTATATTCCCGCAACAAGGCTTGCAAGCGAAAACGGCACTCCCACTCTTGCCAATATGATTATTATCGGCAAGGTTTTAAAGGTTCTCGGCGATTTTGAGGAAAATGCAGTCCGTGCGGCTCTCGGCAAGGTTATTTCCGCAAAGCATGCCGATATGCTCGAGGTTAACCTTAAAGCAATGAAACTCGGCGCAGATTACGAATAATTTAAAACAAAATTAACCTCTTGTCGGCTACAACAAGAAGCTAACATATATTAAACTTTTGTAGTTTGAAAGGTTACGGTGATTTTTATGGAAATCAAATTTGAAAAAGCAAAAACATTAAAGGCAAAGCCCGACCCGTCAACTCTCGGCTTCGGTAAAATCTTCACAGACCATATGTTTATGATGGAATGGAATAAGGAAACAGGCTGGCACGACGCAAGAATCGTTCCTTTTGGCTATCTTTCAATTCACCCCGCTTCAACCTGCCTTCATTACGGCTCTGAAATTTTTGAGGGACTTAAGGCATACAGAAGAGCAGACGGCAAGGTTCAGCTTTTCAGACCTATTGAAAATATCCGCCGTATGAACAATTCGGCAGACCGTCTTTGCCTTCCGAAGATTCCTGAAGATATGGCCATGGAAATCTACACAAAATTTGTTGAAACCGAGCAGGATTGGACTCCGTCGGCAGAGGGTACATCTCTTTACCTTCGTCCGTTTATGTTCGGTAATGACGAATCTCTCGGCGTTCACGCTGTTCATAACGCAACATTTATCATCATTGCGTCACCCGTTGGCTCATATTACAAAGAGGGCATTAACCCCGTTAAGATTATGATTGAGTCAGAGGATGTTCGTGCGGTTGTCGGCGGCACAGGCGAGGCAAAGTGCGGCGGTAACTATGCGGCTTCAAACAGAGCAGGCGAGAGGGCAGAACAGAAGGGCTATTCACAGGTTCTTTGGCTTGACGGCGTTGAAAGAAAGTACATTGAAGAAGTCGGCGCTATGAATGTAATGTTCAAAATTAACGGCGAGGTTGTAGCACCCATGCTCACAGGCTCAATTCTCCCCGGTATTACAAGAAAATCCTGCCTTGAGGTACTCCGCAACGAGGGCTACAAGGTAGTTGAGAGAAGAATTTCAGTTGACGAATTAGCAGAGGCTATGCAGAACGGCACTCTTGAAGAGGCTTGGGGCACAGGCACAGCGGCAGTTGTTTCTCCCATCGGCGAGCTTTGCTACAAGGATATGAAATACACCGTTAACGGCGGCAAAATCGGCGAGGTTACCCAGCACCTTTACGATACCCTTACAGGTATTCAGTGGGGCAAAATCGAGGACACCTACGGCTGGACATTACCCATTGACTGATATTACCTAAATTTATACAAATTAAACTTAAGGCAGAGGATTTGTTACTCTGCCTTTATTTTTTTATCTTGAAAGCATAGAAATAATCAATTATATGAAGTTGTTTGTAAATTTTATACAATTTTGAACTGCTTTTTATTTTATTTATAATTTATATTGACAAATATGGAAATGTATGGT
>DERX01000090.1 GCA_002361875.1 Ruminococcaceae bacterium UBA3329 | reverse complement strand
ATCTACTTCTTGTATAAACTAATTTTTATATAAAAAAAGACAGAGCCGAAGCTCTGTCTTTCAATCAATATTTCTGTTTAGTTTTTATTCAGCATTTTTATCTTCAATATGCTTCAAAGTCAAATTGTTAAATATTTCAACAACCTGCTCAATTTTAATTTCATCGCCGCTGTCCGTTTGATAAAATGCCTTATATATTCTATTCTCAAACTGAAGATACAAAGCGCATGTATTAAGCTCCTGTGCTTTACCGTCAATTTCAGCTTCAGCATGGAAAATCACATAATAAGAGTCTATTTGATTAGATGTGAGCTTTGTATTACCTTGATCTAATGTTGCTTTGCCGTTACTTTTTTCAATCTCTTCTTTAATTAAATTTGATTGGTTGATTGCTTCTGAAACAACAGCATCTAAATCTGACCCATTTGCCGTAACATTATTAAATTGTATTTTAACGCTGTCGTCAGTTGACGCAGCAATAAATCCGTTGTCACCTATTTTCCAGCCATCCGGTATATTAAATGTAAATTCCTCTGTCTGATATTTTTTATCTGTCTTTAAAATTTCAGGCATCTCAATAAAATTTTCTTTTGCTTTTCCGTTTTCATCTTTTGCAATTTTGCCGTTTACATCTGTTTCGTAAATTCTGATATTTCCTTCATCATTAAGAACCGTCTCACCGCTTTCATCGGTTACATAAGCATGCTCAACGCCGTTTTCGTCTTTGGCGAGCAAATAGCCCTTGTTTCCGCAGGCGGAAAATACCGACGCCATAAGGATTACCACACAGAAAAGCGCTATAATTTTTTTATTCATAAAAATTCCTCCAATGAATTTTTAATATGTGAATTAGCCTTCGGTCACAATCTGAGTTAACTCTTTATTAGCGGTAGGTACAGCGCCTATCCAAGTCTGCCCCTTGTTAACTGTAAGCTCCTTGCCGTCCTGACCGTAGAACTTGAGGGGAGCGTCCTGAGCATCCTTCTTCCATGTTATCTTCTCGCCGTAACCGTTTGTAATATAAAGTGCCTCGCCGCTTGTAAGATCCCACTCACGAAGCTTTAAATCATCCTTAACGCTTGTCTGATAGCCGCTCACATTTGTATACATTACTATTACATTCTTAACAGCCATCTGTTTATTATTGTTACCGTCAAGCATCGGATCTTTATTCATAAAGTTATTGTAAAGACCTGTTGAGCTGTCATATTCAAATGTGTGCTTATAGCCTGAAGAGAAAACTACGGTAACTGACTTGCAAGTACCTGCCGAAGATGACGAAAACGGAATTCTTTCGCCCTCTGTAATAACAGTGTAGGGAGCCCAACCGTTCTTTGTTTGATTTACATCAATATTTTTCTTTGCCATAGCAGCAGAAAGATACTCGCCGTTTGTGTATCCGCAATGCTCAGTTGCACTGCTGTGTGACGGATCCTTGAAGAAATAATAGCCTTTGTTTGACTCATTTCCGTTTGTTCCCATGTATTTGCCGTCAACATCAATGTAGCCTTTATTTGCAAGAGTTTTAAGAAGGCTGTATGCCGGTCTGCTGCCGCCCCAATGAGTAAATACGGCATTCATACCGTACGCTATTTCAACATAGTCATGACGGGCGCTTCTTACAGGACCAACCTTTGGAATTTGAGTAACATCGGAATAAATCCACATCATTCTTGTAATTCCGCCCTCAACAACGCCTTCAAAAACAATATCGGGAGTAGAAAGTCCCCACTGCGGACGTGCGGAAGGTGAGTTTTCAACCATAATCGCAACAGGACGCTTGCCCGAAGCACTCTCGGAAAGCTCTAAACCCGTTAAAGGATTTATCTTTGCGGGATATGTCACTCCTTCGGTCTGTGACTCAGTAGATGAGTCATCTGTTTTATCATATTTTTTTTCTTTACAGCTTGCAAAGCAAAGAACAATAAACATCATTGCCAATACTACGCTTAAAATCTTAAAAAGTCTGCTTTTCATAAAATAATCCCTCTTGTTTCGCTTAAAGTTATAAAAATATATCGCCTTTTTTGCCGATATTATTTTACGATTTTAGATTTACCGCCCATATACATTCTTAACGGCTCGGGAATATTAACGCTTCCGTCCTCATTAAGATTGTTTTCAAGAAATGCAATAAGCATTCTGGGAGGGGCTACAACGGTATTATTAAGCGTATGAGCAAAATAGTTGCCGTCTTTACCTTTAATTCTTATTCCAAGCCGTCTTGCCTGAGCGTCGCCGAGGTTTGAGCAAGAACCAACCTCAAAATATTTCTTCTGACGGGGGCTCCAAGCCTCAACATCGCAAGATTTAACCTTTAAGTCAGCCAAATCGCCGGAACAACATTCAAGAGTTCTGACGGGAATGTCAAGCGAGCGGAAGAAATCAACTGAATTTTGCCAAAGCTTATCGTACCAAGCCTTGCTGTCCTCCGGCTTGCAGACAACAATCATTTCCTGCTTTTCAAACTGATGGATTCTGTAAACGCCGCGCTCCTCAATTCCGTGTGCACCGACTTCCTTTCTAAAGCAGGGGGAATAGCTTGTAAGAGTTTTAGGCAATTCCTCTTCGGGAATAATGCTGTCAATAAACTTACCTATCATTGAGTGCTCCGATGTGCCTATAAGGTAAAGGTCCTCGCCCTCAATTTTATACATCATATTTTCCATTTCGGCAAAGCTCATAACACCCGTTACAACCTCGCTTCTAATCATAAACGGGGGGATGTAATAGGTAAAGCCTCTGTCAATCATAAAATCCCTTGCATAAGAAAGAATTGCGGAATGAAGTCTTGCAATGTCGCCGCTTAAATAGTAAAAGCCGTTGCCGCTTGTTTTGCGGGCAGAATCAAGGTCAACTCCGTTAAGACTTTCCATAATGTCAACATGATAGGGGACTTCAAAATCTGGAACAAACGGCTCGCCGAATTTTTCAATTTCAACATTTTCGCTGTCGTCCTTGCCTATGGGAACGCTGTCGTCAATAATGTTCGGAATAACAAGCATTATCTTGCGAACTTCAGCCTCAAGCTCAGTTTCTTTTACCTCAAGCGCCAGGAGCTCACCGTTTATATCCTTAACCTGCTGTTTTGCGTTCTCGGCATCGTCCTTTTGACCCTTTGCCATAAACATACCGATTTGCTTTGAAATTGAATTTCTCTGACCGCGAAGCTCGTCCGCACGGTTTTTAGCGTCACGGTACTCTTTATCAAGCTCAATTACCTTGTCAACAAGCTCAATTTTTTCAAACTGAAATTTCTTTTTGATATTTTCCTTGACAATATCGGGGTTTGTTCTCAAAAATTTAATATCAAGCATTTTCTATTCTCCTTATTTTATTTATCAAACTCTTTCGCAAGCTTTGAGAGGTCTTCTTTACCGAAAAATTCAAATTCCAGAGTTCCTTTTCCGCCTTTTGAAAGATATATTTTTACTTTTCTGCCGAGGACTTTTGTTAAAGCTATTTCAACCTCGTCATAATATTTATCACGCTTTTTCTCTCGCTTTGCAGGTTTAGCTTTTTCACCAGAAAGTGCTGTTTTAACTGTCTTTTCAACCTCACGCACAGTAAGATTATTGTCTATTACCGCATTGGCAATACGAAGCATTTCGCCTTCATCTTCAAGGGAAATAAGCGCCCTTGCGTGGCCTGCGGTTATTTTGCCCTTTGCGACCATTGAAAGAATATTCTGTGGCAGCTTTAAAAGTCTTAAGGTGTTTGTAACGGCTGTTCTTGATTTACCCACTCTGTCCGCCGCTTCTTCCTGCGTCATACCGAACTCTTCAATAAGCGAACGGATTCCCTCTGCCTCTTCAACAGGGTTTAAGTCCTCACGCTGTAAATTCTCAATAAGAGCAAATACCGCAGCGTCCTCGTCGCTCATTTCACGGATAACAACAGGAACTTCCGTAAGTCCCGCCATTCTTGCCGCGCGCCATCTGCGCTCGCCTGCAACTATCTGATAAGCTCCGCCCGTGACGGGTCTTACCAAAATCGGCTGAATTACGCCGTTCTTTTCAATGCTTTTTGAAAGCTCTGCGAGAGCCTTTTCGTCAAATTCCTTTCGAGGCTGTTCACGGTTCGGCTCAACCTCATTAACCGAAAGGGTAATTATTGATTTTTCACTCTCAATCGGAGAGTTGTCCTGAAACAGAGCGTCAAGACCGGTTCCCAGTCCGCCTTTTTTCGCCATACCCGCACCTCTTTACTGCTGTGATAAAAATTCTTCTGTAAATTCTTTATAAGCCAATGAGCCTTTGGAATTTTTATCATAATATATAATAGGCTCGCCGAAGGACGGAGCCTCCGAAAGCCTGACATTTCTCGGAATTGTTGTTTTATAAACCTTGTTCGGAAAATATTTCTTTATTTCCGTAACAACCTGCTGTGTAAGATTAAGCCTGCCGTCATACATCGTCTGCAAAACACCCTCAAGCTCAATGTACGGATTGTAAAGCCGTTTAACCTGCCGCACAGTCGCCATAAGCTGGGCAAGTCCCTCAAGTGCATAAAATTCACACTGAACGGGAACTAAAAAAGAGTCCGACGCAGTAAGCGCATTTATCGTAATAAGTCCCAAAGAGGGGGGGCAATCAAAAAAAATGTAGTCGTACTTGTCCCACACCCTTGCAACGGCATTCTTTAACTTTGCTTCACGGTTTTGAAGCTCAATAAGCTCAACCTCCGCACCGGCAAGATTCAAATCGGACGGCAAAACATCAACATTTTTGAAATTCGTTTTAATTACGGCATCCTCCGGGTTTGCCCCGTTAATCATAACATCATAAGACGATGCAGTAATTTTTCTTTTATTTATCCCGTAACCGCTTGTGGAGTTTCCCTGGGGGTCAATGTCGGCAAGCAGAACCTTATAACCCTTATCGCCCACGCAGGCGGCTAACGATACGGCGGTTGTTGTTTTTCCCACGCCGCCTTTTTGGTTAATAATTGAGATTACTTTTGCCAAAATCCACCCTCCTTAACTCAATAATGCAATTAGTATATCATATTATTTCACAAAATTAAAGAGTAAATCTAAAAATTTACGGTTTTGACATAATTTAAATGTTTCACGTGAAACATTTACAAAATTATTTGGATTAAATTATCCGAAAACAGCAAAAGACCCCTCAAAATGAGGAGCCTTTCGCTGTGGATGTGGGGTGTGAAAGAGAAGGATATGGGTGGCTTTCGCCACTTTATATAAAAACGCAGTTTATCGGGGGATAATAATGCGTTTTTAACGAAATTAATAAAACCTTATGTGGCTATTCCTACTGGCTTGTCGTCAAGCTTGGGAATCCTCACTATGTATTCAACATATTCGTCGGTTTCGGTCTTTACTGAATCAGCGTCAATTCCCGCACGGCGAATTGTGTCAACGGCGCTGTTAAGGGTGTTTATGAAAATGCGGATGTCCTTAAAGCCCTGTAGCATCTGTTTTTTCGGAGCAGTATTTTTTCTGAGCATCTGCTCAATAAGCGCCTCGCTCTCATTAACCGTTAAATGCCTGTCTATTATAATCGCAAGCGCTCTTGCACGCTGATTTTCATCGCTTATTGCGAGCAGCGCTCTTGCATGGCGCTCTGTAAGCCCTGCACGGCTGATTTTGAACCGCATTTCATCGCTGAGCTTTAACAGCCTTAATTTATTTGATACCGTTGACTGAGCTTTACCCAGCTTTTTGCAAAGCTCTTCTTGGCTTAAATGGTAATCGCTCACGAGACATGCAAGCGCCTCTGCCTCTTCAAAATAATTCAAATCCTGCCGTTGCAGATTTTCAAGGACTGCAAAGACGGCTGAATCCGTTTCGGAAATCTCTGTTACAATGCACGGAACGGTGGTAAGTCCTATAAGTCTTGCCGCACGAAGTCTTCTTTCGCCTGCAACAAGCTCGTACTGCTCATTTTCATTCTGCCTCACAATAAGCGGCTGAATTATTCCGTTTGCACGAATACTTTGTGCAAGTCCTTCAAGCTCATCAAAATCAAAACGCTTTCTCGGCTGATTGGGATTCGGCAATATCATATTTTGGGGAATATGTATTATTTTATCTTCGGGACGAATTTTATTTATTTTTCTCACAATGAAAACCTCCGCAGTGCTTGTCCTTTCTTGTTTATAAGAATAGCACCTCGGAGGCTGTTTGTAAAGAAAATTCAATTGTCAAAAACCCTTATTTTTCAAAGGGTTTCGAGTTTATTTTAAAGGTTTTTTAGCGATTTGTGCCGTTTTTCTCGGATACCTTGTCAAAGTTTGCGATTTCTTTTTAATAACAATTATTCTGCGAGGCATATTTTCGACAAGAGAAAACAAATTGTCACTCTCTGTTTCTCCGCCCAGCGTCTTAATTGCACCGTCTGCCGCTTTAATTTCCTCTGCAATGTCAGCAGATTTCATTGAAATAAAGCTTCCGCCTATTTTCACAAACGGAAGACAGTATTCGGAAAGAACGGGGAGTGCAGCGACTGCTCTTGCCGTCGCAAAATCAAATTTTTCACGGTATTTCGGTAAAACTGCTGCTTCCTCCGCACGAAGATGCACTGTTTCGCCCGTCATTCCCGTTTCATTCAAAACATTTTCAATAAAGCCAAGCTTTTTCTTTGTGCTGTCAAGAAATGTAACATCAATATCGGGACGGAAAAGCTTTATTACAAGTCCGGGGAAGCCTGCTCCCGTGCCGACATCAATAAGGCTTACATTCTCGGGAATATCAACAAATCCGAAAAGCGAAAGGCAGTCGGCAAAATGCTTGACCGTTACGCCGTCCGCATCGGTAATGGCTGTAAGATTAAAGCTTTTGTTTGTTTCTACAAGCATTTCGGCATATTTATCAAGGCGAAGAAACACCTCGTCCGAAACGGTAAGTCCGAATTTTTCAATTGTGTCAGTTAAAAGTTTTTTGTTAAGCATATTCACACCGTAATTTGCGGCGGGAGCAAGCCCCCGCCCTACATTATGACCCGTTTTTGATATATTTTTTATTTTCTGCTCAAATAAACTATCAGCACCGAAATGTCGGACGGGGAAACTCCCGAAATTCTCGATGCCTGACCGACGCTTTCGGGGCGTACCTTTTTAAGCTTTTCACGTGCCTCAAGCCGAAGGGAATACACATCGTCATAGTCAATATCGGCGGGGATTTTCTTAACCTCTAAACGGCGCATCTCCTCAACCTTTGCATTTTGGCGTTTAATGTAACCCTCGTATTTAAGCTCGATTTCAACCTGCTCCGCAACGTCACGGGGGAGAACGGGTCTTGTTTTGTCAAAAGGAGCTAAAACAGCGTAATCAAGCTGGGGTCTTTTTATAAGCTCGGAAAGTCTTATTCCTGTATTCATCGGCGCTGTTTCACGTGAAACAAGAATTTTATTAAGCTCATCGCACGGCGCAATTGTCACAGATTCGCACCTTTCCTTTTCATCTTCGATTAAACGAAGCTTTTCGAGAAGTTTTCCATAGCGTTCCTTCGAAACAAGCCCTACTTCATAGCCGTAAGGCATTAAGCGGATGTCCGCATTGTCCTGACGCAATAACAGTCTGTATTCACTGCGTGAGGTCATCATTCTGTACGGGTCCGAACAACCCTTTGTGACTAAATCGTCTATAAGCGTACCGATGTATGAGCTTGCCCTGTCAAGAAGTAGCGGTTCTTTTCCCATTACCTTTCTTGCGGCGTTAATTCCTGCAATAAGTCCCTGCGCCGCCGCTTCCTCATAGCCCGACGAGCCGTTAAACTGACCTGCGCCGAAAAGCCCGTCAATCCCTGTAAATTCAAGCGAGGATTTAAGCGAAAGCGGGTCAACACAGTCGTATTCAATAGCGTACGCCGTTCTCATAACCTCAACATTTTCAAGCCCTTTAATGCTCCTCAAAAATTTAAGCTGAACATCCTCGGGCAGTGACGACGACATTCCCTGTAAATAAAGCTCTTCCGTGTCCTCACCGCAAGGCTCAATGAAAAGCTGATGCCGTTCCTTTTCGGAAAATCGGACAATTTTATCCTCAATGCTGGGGCAGTAGCGAGGACCTACACCCTCAATTTTGCCCGAATAAAGGGGAGAGCGGTGAATATTTTCAAGGATAATCCGCTTCGTTTCTTCATTTGTATATGTAATATGGCAAACAGAGCTGTTGTTAAGGTCTTTTTCGTCTGTGTCAAATGAAAACGGAACGGGATTTTCGTCACCGTACTGAACCTCTAACTCTGAAAAATCAACACTGCGCCTGTTAACTCTTGACGGAGTACCTGTTTTAAACCGTCTTAACGGGATATTCATTTTCTTAAGAGCTGAAGAAAGCCTTGTCGCAGGGAACATTCCGTCAGGGCCGCTCTCATAAGAAACATCGCCTATGTAAACTCTGCCGCCGAGGAATGTGCCTGTTGCAAGCACAACTGCTTTAGCAGAATAAACCGCCTCAAGCTGAGTTGTAAGATAAAACAGTCCGTCGTCCTTTTTTTTAAGGTCAATAATTTCAGCTTGTTTTAAATCAAGATTTTCCTGCTTTTCAAGAGTATGTTTCATATATTTTGAATACTCTCTTCGGTCAATCTGCGCTCTGAGCGAATGAACGGCAGGGCCTTTACCTAAATTTAACATTCTTATTTGTATGGAATTTTTATCAGCCGCTTTTGCCATTTCGCCGCCCAGCGCATCAATTTCACGGACAAGATGTCCCTTTGAGGTGCCTCCGATTGACGGATTGCAAGGCATATTTCCGACCCAGTCGAGATTCACGGTAAAGCAAACCGTCTCGGCGCCCAGCCTTGCAGCAGCCAATGACGCCTCAATTCCTGCGTGGCCTGCGCCGATAACGGCAATATCATATTTTTTCGCAAAGTATTCCATAATCAAAACCTACAATAATATATGTTACAAAAAACGGCGGATTTACCGCCGTTACAATTTTTTGTATTGCGGAACGGATAAATCCGTTCCATACATTTTAACGCTTATTCGCCTTTGTTTTCATCGTCAGCCGCTGCTTTAAAATCAATCGGGCCGTAAAGGAAACCGTCCATATCGCTCTTGGGCGCTCTGTCGGGAGAAACCTCAGGCTTGTAAGCCTCACGTCTGCCGCCTCTGTCACGCCTTCCGTCACGGTTATAGCTGTTTCTTCTGCCGCCACCGGTTCTTCCGCCGTCAACAGGTGCAATAACAACTCTTCTGTCAAGGTCTGAACCGACTGAATGTGAGATTGCACCCTCAATATCCTGGACAGCAGTGTGAATAACTCTTCTTTCATAAGGATTCATCGGCTCAAGAGAAATGCTTCTGCCCTGGCGGACTGCACGAAGAGCGGTTTTATGTGCAAGAGATTTAAGAGTTTCCTCTCTTTTTGCTCTGTAATTGCCGACATTGATTGAAACCCTCTTATAGCTCTGTCTGCCCTTATTTGCAACCATTCTTGCAAGGTACTGCAAAGCGTCAAGTGTTTCGCCGCGCTTGCCGATAATAATGCCGTAATCGTCGCCACAGTCAAGCTCAAAGTAAATCTCTTCTTCATTTGACATTTCGGTAACTTCGCATTTTTCCATACCGAGAGCCAATACCATTGATTTAATATAGCTTGCCGTTTCGGTGTAATTGTTTGTTTTTTCAAGCGGCAATTCCGTCTTTTCGGGAGCAGATTCTTTTACAGGCTCTGCCTTTACGGGAGCGCTCTTTTTGTTTTCGGGCTTTCTGTCCTGCTTTTGCGGGGATTTTTGAGTTCTTGCGTTTTCCTGTCTCGGTTTTCTTTCTCTTTTTTCTTCTTTTTTATCGGGAATTTCTGTCGTAATCTTAACCTTTGCAGGAGAGCCGCCGAAAATTCCTAAAATTTTCTTTGTGGGGTTCTGAAGTACCTCAACGGTAAATTCATCATATTCGCTGATTCCAAGCTTTAAAAGCGCAGAAGCCTTTGCTTCTTCAACGGTAGCGCCCGTACCGATTTCTTCTTTAATCATAATATATTCCTCTTATTTTTCGTTTTCTTCGCTGTTATCTAATGTTTCAGCAACATTTTTTACAATTTTTTCTTTAGCACGGTGATTTATAGTTTCATTAACCATTAAGTTTGCAAGCATTTTCTTCGGTGAATGTGTGTGATTGAGTACAATCATCTGAAGGAATGAAAGCGTTGTTGACATAATGATGTAAACACCTACAGATGCCGGGAATAAGAATGAGAACCAAATGCTCATTGCAGGCGACATAAATGTCATACAGCCCATTGACGGGTTCTTTGCCATTTCGGGATTGGTCTTTTTTTGGCGAATATATGAGTAAAGCGCCATTGCCAAAGACGCAACACCTGTTAAAATCGGAATAAGCCAAAGTGCATTAAATACTTTAGCCTGCGGAGTCTGTTCAAGGTTCATTCCCAAAAACTTAAATTTGTCTGCAAAGTCCGAAATTTTATTAACATATTCAGTAGGAATACCCGTTAAATCAAGCTCTTTAAAATGACTGATAACGGTAAGCTCTGCTCTGAAATCCTGTTTTTCATAGGTTCCGAGATTTGGAAGTGCCATTGCAAGCGATGTAAGCTTTGTAATAATTTCTTCTGGGATTCTGAGAACATAAGACAAAAGCTTGTAGTTAACCGCATAAACACCCATCATAACAGGAAAAGTTATAAGCATCGGAAGGCACCCGCCCGTCATTGACGAATAGCCCTCTTTTGAGTAAAGCTCATTCATAGCATCCTGCTGTTTTTTTTGGTCGTTTGCGTATTTTTCTTTTATACGTCTGATTTTCGGCTGAAGTCGCTGACTTTTTACCGTACTTTTCTGTTGCTTAATCGAGAACGGGAGTAAAACCAATTTGACGGCTATCGTCATAAACAACAAGGATAAAATGTAGTTGTCGGTAATATTATAGAAAAATCCTATTAAATAACCGAACGGAATTGAAAACACTTCTCTGATAAATTCCATTTTGTCCTCCAAACTGTTAGAAGCTCATTTTTTCTTTCTTTTTTCCGGAACAGGGTCGTACCCCCCGGGGAAAAAAATGTTACACCGCAAAAGTCTTTTCACCGTTAAAAATGTGCCGTAAAGTGCACCGAAGCGTTCAATCGCCTCAACTGCGTACTGCGAACAAGTCGGATAATAACGGCACCTCGGACCGAAAAGCGGAGATATGCGGCGTTGGTAAAACCTTAATAAACGAATAAAAAAGCTTTTCATTGAGAAATAACTCCCGCCTGCAAAAATAAATCTGCCATCGTTTTTTCAAGGTCAGTTGATTTAATGTATTTTGTTTTGCCTCTTGCAACAAATACAAAATCAAAGTTTCCGTTAATTTTCGGTTGTAGTGTTCTGTAAGCAGCCCTGATAACTCTTCTGCAACGGTTGCGTTCAACTGCGTTTCCGATTTTTTTTGATGTGGTAATTCCGACACGACAAATTCCCGCACGGTTTTTTATTACATACAAAACCAGTGCAGGTGCCTGAAACGATTTACCTTTGCCGTAAGCTCTACGGAATTCAAAATTTTTTTTAAGAGTTACCGTCTGTTTCAAAATACAAACCTAAACCGACAAAATCAGTATGTCAGCTGCTTTCTGCCTTTAGCTCTTCTGCGGGCAAGTACCTTTCTGCCGTTTCTGTCTGACATTCTCTTACGGAAGCCGTGTTCCATCTTGCGATGACGCTTTTTAGGCTGATAAGTTCTTTTCATTACTGCTCCTCCGTTTCTGTTAATATTAACTCTTAGGTAAACTTAAAAATTACCTGCGGACTGACATTATACAATATTTTAGGACAAAAAGTCAATCTATTTAAAAAATTTAATTTTTCACAACATATTCCGATAAATATAAAATTACAAAAAGTTTTCAACAATATGTAGTACTTTTTGTTAAAAACTTT
>DERX01000024.1:12597-16149 GCA_002361875.1 Ruminococcaceae bacterium UBA3329 | reverse complement strand
GCAGTTCAAAACCGAACTGCTCTTTTTTTATGTCAATTCAAATTTTATTCCCCGAAGCGTCTGTCAAAGCTTCTGTACTGAATTGCCTCGGTAATGTGCTTTGTGTCAATATCGTCGGAATTTTCCATATCTGCAATGGTTCGTGCAATTCTCAAAACCTTGTCATAGGCTCTCGCACTCAATCCCAATCGCTCGAATGCCGTTTTCATAATTATTTCGGCGGCGGGGGTTAAATTACAGTATTTTCTTGTTGCGGCGGCGTCCATTTTTGCGTTGCAAGTGATGCATGTTCCAATAAATCTTTCCTGCTGAATTTTCCTCGCTTTGTTAACACGCTTTTTGATTTCGCTTGACGGCTCTGCTTTCTCTTTACCTGCCAGGCTTTCGTAGTCAACAGGCGGTACATCAATGTGAATGTCCAGTCTGTCAACAAGCGGGCCGCTCACTCTGTTAAAATACCGCTTTGCCGCTGTTTCCGAACAGGTGCATTTGCGTGTGGGGTGGCCGTAATAGCCGCAGGGGCACGGGTTCATAGCGCATACCACCATAACAGAGCAGGGGTATTGAAATTTTGCCGCAACACGCGAAATGCTTATAATGCCGTCCTCAATCGGCTGGCGCAGTATTTCAAGTGAAGTACGCTGAAATTCGGATAGCTCGTCAAGAAATAAAACGCCGTTGTGCGAAAGTGAAATTTCACCGGGTTTAGGGATTGTACCACCGCCTGAAAGACCCGCGGGGGAAACGGTGTGGTGCGGCGAACGGAACGGCCGTGCCTTTATAAGCGAAACGCCTTTCGGCAGTGCGCCTGCTATGGAATAAATATTTGTAGTTTCAATCGACTCCTCAAAGGTCATATCTGGAAGTATTCCCGGTAGGCGTTTTGCGAGCATACTTTTACCTGACCCCGGAGGGCCTACCATAAGCACATTGTGTCCGCCTGCGGCGGCAATCTCCAACGCTCTTTTAACCTCTTCCTGACCTCTTACATCGGCAAAATCAGGAGTGCCGACAGGCAGTGTATATTCCGAATAATGCTCGTCCGAAACAGGCTCAATTTTCTTAATCCCAGTAAGGTGATTTATAAGTTCTGTAACATTTTTGACGGGGTAAACCGTAATGCCTTTTACAACTGCACCCTCGTGCGCATTTTCGAAAGGAATAAAAATCTCTTTAATACCGCTTTTCTTTGCACCTATAACCATCGGCAGCACACCGTTAATTTTGCGAAGATGCCCGTCGAGTGATAATTCGCCCACAAACGCTGTGTCCGCGCGGACAGGCTTTAATTCATCGTTTGCACAAAGCAAGGCTACAAAAATCGGCAGGTCGTAAATAGGACCTTCTTTTTTAATATGTGCAGGGGCAAGGTTTACTGTTATTCTGCTGACAGGGTATGTAAGATTGGCGTTTTTTATAGCAGAGCGGACTCTCTCCCTGCTTTCGGAGACCGATGCGTCAGGCAGACCTACAATGTCAAACCTCGGCATACCGCCCGAAATATCCGCCTCAACGCTGACCTTATAGCTTTCAATCCCAAACAGCCCCATACTTGTTATTTCGGCAAACATAGTAAACACCCCTTTATTTTATTGATTATACTATAAAGTTACATATATTTCAAATTTTTTTTATTTACATTTGGAATAAAATGGAGTAAAATAATACTATACATTTTTTACGGAGGTAATAAAATGAACGATATTAAATCATTATACTCTCTTTGGTGTGAAAAGGCGACCGCGGACAGCGACCTTATCCCCGAACTTCAGTCAATTTCGGGCGATGATGACGCAATTCTCGACCGCTTTTATAAAAATCTTGAATTCGGAACGGCAGGGCTTCGCGGCGTTATCGGTGCAGGCACAAACAGAATGAATGTTTATACCGTCAATCAGGCGACTCAAGGTCTTGCTGATTATCTTAACGAGAATTTTGAAAATCCGTCTGTTGCCGTTGCTTACGATTCAAGAATTAAGTCTGATGTCTTTGCAAAAGAGGCGGCGTGTGTTCTTGCGGCAAACGGAATTAAGGTTTATCTTTACCCCGAGCTCGTTCCCACTCCTATGCTCTCATTTGCGGTAAGAAGGCTCGGCTGTGCTTCGGGTATCATAATCACTGCTTCTCACAATCCGTCCAAATATAACGGATATAAGTGCTACGACCCCAACGGATACCAAATGACCGATGAGGCTGCGGCAAAAACCTATGAATACATTCAGAAAACCGATATGTTCAGCGGTGTTAAAACAATGAGCTTTGACGACGCTTTGGCTGAGGATATGATTGATTATATTGAAGATTGGCTTATGGATGAGTTCTATGAAAAGGTTCTTTCCGCAAGGGTTAATCCCGATGCTCTCAAAAAAGCAAATCTCAAGGTTATTTACACCCCTCTTAACGGCACGGGTAATAAGCCTGTAAGAAAGGTGCTTAAAAAAGCAGGCGTTAAGGATGTAACCGTTGTTAAGGAGCAGGAAAAGCCCGACGGCAATTTCCCGACCTGTCCTTTCCCGAATCCCGAAATCCGTCAGGCATTTGAATGTGCAATCAAAACTGCCGAGGGAACAGACGCCGATTTGCTTCTTGCAACCGACCCTGACTGCGACCGTGTGGGAATTGCAGTGCGTGACGGCGAAGAGTATGTTTTAATGACAGGCAATGAGGTCGGCGCAATGCTTTGCGAGTATCTTCTATCTTCTCTTAAAGAACAGGGTAAGCTCCCCGAAAATCCAATCGTTGTTAAAACAATAGTTACAACTCCGTTGGTTGAAACAATTGCCGCCGCTTATGGCGCACAGACAGCTGATTTGCTCACAGGCTTTAAATATATCGGTGAGCTTGTTACAAACCTTGAAAAGAAAGGTGAAACTGACCGCTTTATCGTAGGTATGGAAGAGTCCTACGGATATCTTCGAGGCGCTCACGCAAGGGATAAGGACGCCGTTGTAGCTTCTCTTCTCATTTGTGAAATGGCGTCTTATTATAAGCTCAAAGGCATTTCTCTCAAACAGTTTATGGACGGAATTTATGAAAAATACGGTATGTACCTTAACTCCGTTCTCAATTTCGGGTTTGAGGGTGCGTCCGGAATGCAGAAAATGGCTGATATGATGGAAGATTTGAGAAATAATCCGCCGAAGGAAATAGCAGGAGCTGACATTGTTAAAATGTCCGACTATAAACAAAGCGTTACAAAGGACACCGTAACAGGCGAGAAAACCGAAATCAAGCTTCCGAAATCAAATGTACTTTCATTTATTATGCCCGACAACAGCAAGGTAATTGTCCGTCCGTCAGGTACAGAGCCGAAAATTAAGGTTTATATTACTGCTTGCGGAAATTCGCGTGAAGAATCGACCGCCAAATCCGAGAAGATTGCTGACAGTATGTCAAAAATTCTCGGCGTATAAATCAAGTATTCGGAAAGGAACAAAATGTGCGAGCGGGAATTTTCCGTATTCACCGTCCATGCTTGTTAATGTTAAAATGAACAGAAATAAATTTATAAAATTTACCGCAATTTTTCTTGCGGTGATAATGGCACTCAGC
>DERX01000024.1:11483-12424 GCA_002361875.1 Ruminococcaceae bacterium UBA3329 | reverse complement strand
CCCGTGCTTACAAAGTTAAAATGAACAGAAATAAATTCGTGAAATTTACTGCAATTTTTCTTGCGGTAATAATGGCACTCAGCACTGCTACAATAATTTTCCAAGTTTTATTTGGATAAAATTCGGCCGCTCGGAAAAACTCCGAGCGGTTTTTTGTCAATATTGATAAAAAAATGACAAATTTTGCAATTTTGTGTGTTTTTAACAAAAAAATAAGTTGACAATTTAATTATTTGTGATATAATTTTCTTTATAAGTAGGTGAGTGCTTATATGAACGGTAAGTCTATATTCGATTACAGTGACAATGAGCTTGTAATGCTTGCCGTCGGCGGCAATGCTGAGGCTTTTCCCGTTCTTTTAAAGCGTTATTCACACCGCATTTCCGAAAAAGCAAAAACCTTTTGCTTTACGCAGGGCGTTGAAACTGACGATTTTTATCAGGAAGGCGTTATCGGCTTTTATTCTGCGATTTTTTCCTTTGACCAGTCCAAAAGCGACAATTTTTCGGCATTTGCGATGGTTCTCACCGAACAGGCTATGCAACGCTATTACAATTCCTTGAACCGCAAAAAGCATATTCCTCTTAAAAACTATGTGCAGATTGAAGATTTAACCGAGGTTGAATCAAAAAATCCTTCTCCCGAGGATATGTTAATTTTAAAGGAACAGCAAAACGCTCTGCTTGATTCTCTTTCCGAATTTGAGCTTTCTGTTGCCAAAGCTTATCTTTTAGGCTTTTCAAGAAAAGCGATTGCCCAAAATTTAGGTTGCGATTTAAAGCGGATTGACAATGCCGTTCAGCGTATACGCCAAAAAATTAAAAAAGGTAAATAAGCCCTTGCCTTAGAGGAGCATTTTTGGGTGCAGGCGGTGCAATTCCGCTCGGGGTAAAAAAATATTTAGCGAGGTAGCAAAATGTACGAAGACAAGACCCTTACC
>DERX01000024.1:3038-11156 GCA_002361875.1 Ruminococcaceae bacterium UBA3329 | reverse complement strand
AAACGAATTTGTTTTTACTGCAGGTGAACAAGAATTTTATGCTGAGAAAGGTTTTGAGAATGAACCTCAGAGATGCAAAGAGTGCCGTATGGCACGCAAGAATGCAGCTCGCGGCGCAAGAGAGTATCATACAGCAGTATGCGCTTCCTGCGGCGGTGAAGCAAGAATTCCGTTCGAACCCAAAGATGACAGACCTGTTTATTGCAGCGATTGCTTTGCAAAAATGAAAGGCGAATAATCTTGACTGAAAAGAGCACGGTAACCCGTGCTTTTTTCTTTTAGGCTGTGATAAAGGCGCCATCTTGCATCTTTCTCGACAGCCTTAACAGCTTGTAAAAAGTAATTCTTTTTGCAATTTGAAATCACATTTAAATCGTGATTTTTCTTTTGCATATTTTTTTCATTTTCTGACAAAATATTGTCGGGAGTGAAAATTTATGATTTTTTTTAAAGCATTTTTAATCGGCGGAATAATATGTGTTATAGGTCAGCTTTTAATTGACCTTACAAAGCTTACGCCTGCAAGAATACTTGTGTCATTTGTTGTTCTCGGCGTAATTTTAGGAGCACTCGGACTTTACGAGCCTATTGTAGAATTTGCAGGGGCGGGTGCAACCGTACCGCTCACCGGATTTGGCAATATGCTGGTTACGGGAACGCAAAAAGCAATAGCCGAAAAGGGCGCACTCGGCATTTTAACAGGGCCGCTGTCCTCGGCGTCCGTGGGAATAACCGTTGCAATGATGAGCGGTCTTGCCGTTGCACTCGTCACAAAGCCGAAATCAAAATAAAGCTGAGTAAAAGAAAAAAATAAAGGGGCTCAAACGAGTCCCTTTCACTTTGTATGTGTTTTTTATGCAACTGTTTCGGAAATAAAGCTGTCGTCACAGCAGGAGCATGAAACATAATTTTCAGCGTCGTTGCCGATAACAACTCTTTTACTGTCAACATATTTTTTAATTACAACATAAGCGGCAAATGCAGCGCCTGCGATAAGTGCGAGAACAGCAATTACTTTTAAAGCCTTTTTCATAAAAAATTCCTCCAAAATTTAATATGTAATTATTATATACAATTATTTCAAAAAAGTCAATGAAAGAAATAAAAAAGGTGAGTGAGTAAAAAGAAAAATACCTCTGCAAAAAGCAGAGGCACAAAACTTCCGAAACAATGACTTATGCTTTGTTAAGCTTCGTCACGAGGGCGGACTTTTTACGAGCAGCGTTGTTTTTGTGGATAAGGTTCTTCGCAGCAGCCTGGTCGATTTTCTTGACAGCAAGCTTTACAAGCTCTTCCTTATCGGCAGCGTTTGCTTCGATAGCAGCGTTAGCCTTTTTAATAGCAGTTTTAAGAGCTGAATTTGCAGACTTATTACGCTGTGCCTTTGTTTTGTTTACGAGAACACGCTTTTTAGCTGATTTAATATTGGGCATTTGTCACACCTCCTTCGCATTTACGCTGTATATATTAGCACGAATATAAATAAAAATCAAGTTTTTTTTTACAATTTGGATACTATTTTTTCTTTTTGGAATAATAAAACGAAAAAGGAGGCAAAATTTTGAATTACAGAACCGATTTAGCGCTTGAAAAACAAGAGCTTTTAGAAGATAAAGACCAAGACGGAATAACGGTTACCCATTGGCGTAAGGAAAACGCCTTTGTCACCGAAATCGAAATAGTAAACAGTGCAGGTGAAAAAGCCGTAGGCAAGCCAAAGGGAAAATACATTACGGTGGATATGCCTGAATTTTCACACGAGTCTGAATTACTTGACGGCAGACTTACCGCCATTTCGTCAATCATTCGTGATTTACTGCCGAAAGAAAACGGCTCTGTACTCGTTGCAGGTCTCGGTAATGAAAATATAACACCCGATGCGTTAGGTCCTATGTGTGCAGAAAAGATTTTTGCTACAAGGCACATTAAAGACGAAATGAAAAAAGATTTGGAAATCAAGGATATTCGCTCTGTTGCGGCAGTTTCAACGGGCGTATTGGGGCAAACAGGCATTGAAACCGCAGAGTATATTAAATCTGTCGCAGATATTGTAAAGCCCGTTGCAATAATAACTGTTGACGCATTAGCGGCAAGGCGGCTTTCAAGGCTCGGAAAAACAGTGCAAATTTCCAATACAGGTATAATTCCGGGATCCGGAGTGGGCAACGCAAGAGCCGAAATAAACGAAAGCACAATGTCTGTTCCGGTTGTGTCTATAGGTGTTCCCACGGTTGTTGACGGCGTAACGCTCATAGGCGATTTGACCGACAGAAAGACAGACACCGAAAAAATTCCGCAGGAGCTTAAGGAAACAATGGTAACGCCCGGGGATATTGACACAGTTATTGAGCGTGCGGCAAATCTTTTGGCGCTTGCAATAAACTGTGCCTTACAGCCTGAAATTGCTCCGTCTGTTTTTCTTTCGTTGTTTTAGATTTAATGTAATAACCTTTGCCTTTTATCATATATTTAACTGTAATATTTGTTTAAGGCGGTCAGAGCGTATGAGAAGACGGACAAGGCGGCGCAGAAGAAATGTTAACCTCATAAGTATAAATAAAATTGCTTTTTTTTGCTTATTTTTGTCGATAATTACCGTGTGCGCGGTATTCGGCGCCCCGCAAAAGGCTGTAAATAAAATAATTGAGAAAAAGACTGATATTACAGTGCCTGCGGAATCCCAAACCGTAAAAATCGATACCGAAATAAAAAAAGGCGAAATTAAAAGCGTTTCGTCATTTTTGCCGAGCGGTTACAGCGATATTACAGATGCCGAATCAAGGGCTAAAGAGCTTCTCCAAAATGCATCAAATGACGGCAAAATCATTTCCGAGGACTATTCGTCAAAGAATGCCACCTCTGCAATAGGCTCTCTTTATTTGCGAAATACCACAAAAAAAAGCGATATAAATTTTGACGATTTTCTGAAAAAGAAAATCTTTGCAAGTATTGATAAAGATAAAACTAAACCCGTTGTGCTGGTGTACCATACTCACGCCTCGGAAAGCTATCAAGTCACCGAAAACGGGTTTTATTCAAATTCGCTTGTCGCCGACAGCGGCACGCTCGGCATTGTAAGGGTAGGGGATGCTCTTTGCAGAAAAATCGAATCTTTGGGCTATGAGGTAATTCACGACAGAACGGTTTACGATACTTCTTACAGCGGAGCATTTGAGCGGTCCCGTGAAAAAATATCCGACATTTTAAGAGCGAATCCGTCAATTCAAATTGTGATTGATTTACACCGCGATTCAATAACCCGAAAGGACGGGAGTAAGGTGAAAACCGTTACCGAAATTGACGGGAAAAAGACAGCTCAAATACAGATTATAACAGGCTGTGAGGATGGAGCAGTTAAAAACTTCCCGAATTGGGAGAAAAATCTTACCTTTGCCCTGCGCCTTCAAAAGAACATATCGGATTCGTATCCGCACGCCGCAAGACCTCTTCTTTTTTGCGCAAGAAAATATAATATGGATTTAGTGCCTTGCGCACTGAATATTGAAATAGGGACAGACGCAAACACACTGCGTGAGGCAGTCTATTCAGCGGAAATACTCGCCGGTGGTGTTGCAGAAATTATAAAGGAATGTGAAAAACAGTGACGGAAACCTTAAAAGTCCTGAAATACTATTTTATTACAGTAATACTTATAGTTTTGCTGACCGCAGGAATGTGCGGATTTTTCATTGCTAAAACAAACAGCGAATTTATGCTCTTCGGTTAGGATTATTCCCGTTACCCTTATTGCAAAATACCTGCGTTTGGTGTAAAATATAATTTAATAAATTATAATGAAATGCAGGTATTGTTTATGAAATTTACAGAAATCGGTAACGGTCAGGTCGAGGGCTTTGCCGTAATTAAGCAGTGCGAGGTAAAGGCGGCTAAAAACGGTACAAGCTTTCTTGACCTTTTACTTTCCGATAAGGACGGGGAAATTTTTGCAAAGATTTGGGATTACAGTCCGTCACAAAGCGCTCCTTTGTCAGCGGATATGCTCGTTAAGGTCAGGGGTAAGCTGCAAAAATACCGTGATAATGACCAGCTTATAATCGACAGAATAAGAGCGGCAACAAACGAGGACGGCGTTTCACTTGACGATTACGTTAAATCAGCCGACTACAAGGGCGAGGATATGCTCGAAAGCATAATTAAAATTGTTTCCGAATTTCACGATGAGGATTTGAAAAATCTTGTTGTCTATCTTTTAGAGAAAAACCGTGAAAAGCTTGTCTGTTTTCCTGCCGCATTTAAACTGCATCACGCAATAAGAGGCGGACTTATGATGCATACGCTTTCAATAGTGAGGCTTTGCGAGGGTGTTTGCAGGGTTTACCCGTTCGTAAACCGTGAGCTTTTAATTGCGGGCGCAGTTCTTCACGATATAGCTAAGACAACGGAATTTCAAATCAGCGGAACGGGACTTGCCTCGGGATATACCGTTGAGGGTAACCTCATAGGCCACCTTGTAAAGGGCGCTATGATGATAGCTTCTGCCGCCGAAGAATTGGGGACAGATAAGGAAAAATCGCTTTTATTACAGCATATGGTTATTTCACATCACGGCGAGCCTGAATTCGGCGCCGCAGTAAGACCGCTTTTCCTTGAAGCAGAGCTTTTGTCACAGCTCGATATGATGGATGCTACCGTTTACGAAATAATGGATGCAACAGGAAGTGTTAAAAAAGGCGAGTTTACAAACAGACTGTGGGCGCTTGACGACCGCAAATTTTATAAAAACAGCGACTCATCTTTAGAGGTAAATCTTATTTAATACATAAAAAAATGTCGTTGATGTGGTAGGGCGGGGGCTTGCTCCCGCCGATATTTTTTGTAGCGGGAGGCGGACCACATCAGCCAGTTTTAAAAGTATAATGTTTTAACAATTTTTCGGCGGGAGTGGAAGCCCGTCGCTACGATTTTCCGCTCCCTTTTTGAGGGAGCTGGATTTGCGACAGCAAAGACTGAGGGAGTTTTTTATCTCAAAAACATAGTCGCACTTCTCATTTGTAGCATTTCGCCCACCGGACGGCACTCGCAACTTCGCCTCGCCTGCCGGTTCGGTCGTTGCTTCTCTTGCTTCGTTCGAGAGGTGCTCACCGAACACCCGCAACCCCTCATCAGTCACTTTGTGACAGCTTCCCCCGAGGGGGAAGCCTTATTATGCCTTCTCCTTGAGGAGAAGGGGGACCGCCTCAGCGGTGGATGAGGTGTTTTGCTTATTTACCGTATAATAAAAAATTTATCTGTGTATACTCTTAATAAATTCTTAAAACTTTACTCACTATCTTCTTAAAACAATAAACAGTATAATACCGTCGGAGGTTGAAAATATGTATAACATTCTTATTTGTGACGATGAAAAGGACATTGTCAACGCACTTGATATTTATTTAAAGTCAGAGGGTTATAATACTGTTTTGTCCTACAACGGCAAAGAAGCGCTTGAAAAAGTGAAAACCAATGATATTCACCTTGTACTGATGGACATTATGATGCCTGTTATGGACGGAATTAACGCAATGGTTAAAATCAGGGAAATCAGTAACATTCCCGTAATTCTTCTGACGGCAAAAGGGGAGGATACTGACAAGGTTCTCGGACTTAATGTCGGCGCAGACGACTATGTTACAAAGCCGTTTAATCCCGTTGAGGTTATGGCAAGGGTAAAATCTCAGCTTCGCAGATTTATGACCCTCGGCGGCGGAGCGCAAAAGCAGACTTCAATTTGCATCGGCGGAATTGAGCTTGACGATGCATCAAAAAGCGTAACAGTTGACGGTGAAAAGGTTTCGCTCACTCCCACGGAATATGAAATTCTCCTTTTGCTTATGCAAAATCCCGACAAGGTTTTTTCTCCGAGAGAAATCTATTTTAAGGTTTGGAAGGATGACCCCTTCGGCACAGAAAGCACAGTTGCGGTACATATAAGACACCTCCGTGAAAAAATTGAAATTAACCCTGCCGAGCCACGGTACTTAAAGGTTGTCTGGGGTCAGGGCTACAAGTTTGAGAGAGGTGTTTAAGTTGGAAAAAATAAGAAGTTCATTTGCGGCAAAGGTCGTTTCCGTAATTTTAATTGCGGTTCTGACAACAGTATTTGTCTTTTCTGCTGTCGCTTTAGTGTTCGGTGTTTCGGCAAATCTCTATTCAAATTCGCAAAGAAGGGTAGAACTTAACGACATTCTGATAGATAATCTGTCCTCTGCACTGTATAATATTGAATCACATCTTCAAATAATTGATAAGGATTCTTTCCCGATTGTTTCGGAAAATCTTATGTATGAGGTTAAGACTGAAAACGGCAAAGTGATTTATTCGAATGTTGACGAAAGTCAGTCATTATTGTTTTGTTCCGAGAGCCGCTATTACTTTAATCACGGCTATGGGTATTATGAGTCCGAGGTTTCAGCTGACGAAGAAAGTAATATTTTAACAGAAACAACAACCATAGAAGCCGAAATTCAAGAAAATTCGGAAAGAGCAAAATATACAGTAACGCTCCATTTGAAAAAAGAGCTTAAAGAAAAAGACATTTTCTATTATATAACCCGAATTTATGAGTTTATTGAAAATCACGAAAAGCTGCTTGTAGCGTCGTCGGTTATTTCAGCAATCTTAATGCTCGCATTGTTTGTGCTTTTAATGTGCTCGGCAGGACATAAAAAGGGTGTTGACGGAATTTACATTTCACGGTTTGACAAATTCCCTTATGATATAACGGCAATAATAGCGGCATTGTTTATTACGGGGATTTCCTATGTGGCGCTTTACTCAATGGATTACATTGGAGAAATCTCATATTATAGCAATTCGGTTCTTCCCTTTATTCCGCCGTTCTACGCTTTATCTGTTATGGCTGTTTCTGCATTGCTGACTGTTTTCTGCCTTACATCAGCGGTAAGACTGAAAACTCGTACACTGATTAAATCAACGCTTATATATAAAATTTTAAGATTTATTTTTAAACAGCTTAAACGGTTTTTTAGATTTTGCGGCTATGTTTTACGAAAGATTCCGACGATTTGGAAATCAGTAACTGTTATATCCGTGATATTCCTTATAGAGTTTATTATGTCAGTGGCTATTTCAGACGGAGATGGTTCCGCACTTATATTGATTGCGTTTAATTTGGCAATTGCCGTGTCCGCCGTTCTGTTCTGCATTATGTTCAGCGAAATTAAAAACGGAACCGAAAAGATAGCAAAGGGCAATACGGAGGAAAAAATCAATGAATACCGAATGCTCGGCGATTTAAAGGTGCACGCCCAAAACATTAACAGCATTAACGACGGCATTGCAACGGCAGTCGAGCAGAAAATGAAGAGCGAACGCTTTAAAACAGAGCTTATTACCAATGTTTCGCACGATATAAAAACTCCGCTTACATCAATTATCAATTATGTGGATTTGCTTTCAAAAGAGAATATTGACAATGAAAATGCAGAAGAATATATTGAGGTTCTTTCCCGTCAGTCCTCGAAGCTTAAAAAGCTGATTGAAGATTTGCTTGAGGCGTCCAAAGCCTCAACGGGAAATCTTACAGTGAATTTTACAAAAATTGAAATCGGCACTCTTCTTTCCCAGACCTTGGGCGAATATGAGGATAGATTTGCGGGAAAACAGCTTGAACCTGTTTTGAATAACAGCAGTCAGCCGCTCTTTATTTCAGCGGATAACCGCCATATATGGCGAATATTTGACAATATTTTCAATAATATTGCAAAATACGCACAGCCGAATACACGCGTATATATTGATGTTTCCCAAAAAAGCGGCACAGTTGAAATAACCTTTAAAAACATTTCAAAGGAAAAGCTCAATATTTCGGGTGACGAGCTTATGGAACGCTTTGTGCGCGGAGACAGTTCAAGAAATACTGAGGGGAGCGGATTGGGGCTTTCAATAGCTAAAAGCCTTGCAGAACTTCAAAAGGGGTGCTGTGATGTGCAGATAGACGGCGACCTTTTCAAAGTAACACTCACATTCCCGATTGTTGGCTAAATTATGTGTATTCCGTAGGGAACATAATTTTCCGTTCCACAAAAATTACCATTTACCGTACTCGGAACGCATAAATAAAGTTTATACTTGTAGGGGACGACGACTCGGCGT
>DERX01000024.1:1918-2745 GCA_002361875.1 Ruminococcaceae bacterium UBA3329 | reverse complement strand
AGGGGACGACGACTCGGCGTCCCGCGAAAAATTATTATAACTTTCGTTCCCAATTACAGACACATAAAAAGCAAAATAAGATGTATAAACATAAAGCCGCATATTGCAGTCAGCAGTATGCGGCTTTAATAATGTTCGCTCCCTCGTTGAGGGAACTGTCTGCGTAGCAGACTGAAGGAGTAAACTATTTCAAATCGCTCCAATTGTAATTTCTAAGCTCTCCCGATTCCAAAAGCTCAGGGTAGTCCCACTGTCGCAGTACCTCGTAAACGCCTATTGCGATTGCATTTGAAAGGTTAAGGCTTCTCGCCTCGTCAATCATCGGTATTCTTACGCATTTTTCAGCGTTATCAAATAAAAGCTTTTCGGGCAACCCCGCCGTTTCCTTGCCGAAAACAATATACACCTTTTCGGGGTATTTAACATCAGTGTGCCTGTTCTGCGCTTTTGTTGAAAAATAGAAAAAGCTGCCGTCACTGTTTTTCTCGAAAAATTCATCAAGCGAATTGTAATATGTAATATCAAGAAGATGCCAGTAGTCAAGCCCCGCACGTTTGAGCTTTTTGTCATCGGGAGTAAAGCCCATTGGCCCTACCAGATGCAGTCTTGCGCCCGTTGCGGCGCAGGTTCTGGCAACATTGCCTGCATTTTGCGGAATTTCAGGCTCAACCATAACAATATTAAGTTCCATTTGTTATCACCTTATTTTTAATTTTAATTTCTTTACAAAGTATAACATTTATAGCAAAAATTATAAACATATATTTTTAATTTTTTCAAGGAAAATTCAAAAAATATATTTGACCGCAGAATTATCAAAATATTTT
>DERX01000024.1:0-1630 GCA_002361875.1 Ruminococcaceae bacterium UBA3329 | reverse complement strand
TTATCAAAATATTTTTTCGGTCAAATATGAAAAAGGGGGTAAAAAAATGAACAACAAGGCGTACAAGGTAATGGGAGCAAGCCTTTTGGCAGGTACTGCGGCGGCAGTCATTACAAATTCGGTTTCAAACAGCGGCACAAAGCGCAAAATGAAGAAAACGGCGCAAAAAGCAGTAAGCACTATAAGCGATGTAGTTGACAGTATGACAAATATGATGAAGTAGGGATTTTATGAAAGGTTATTTTAAGGTTTTATGTCTTATCTTAGCAATTTCCCTGCTTTGTTCCTGCGGCAAAACGGCAAATAATAACAGTCAGGGCACACTTAACAGTGTGACAAATGAAAGTAATACTTCTGAAAACAGTGTTTCTGAAAGTGCAATCCCTGAGGCTATGGCAACATTTTCTAAAGAAAAAAAGTCCCACAGCTACGGCGTGGCAAAGGACGGCAAGCCGCACGAAATTTCAGTAACGGCTCAAAAATATTTTGAAGATAATTCATTTAATGCATTTTGTCTTGACACCGTGTCTAAAAGTAAGGTTCTTTATTTAACCTTTGACTGCGGATACGAAAACGGTTATACTTCAAAAATTCTTGATGTGTTAAAGGAAAAAAATGTTCCTGCGGCGTTCTTTTGCACTCTTAATGAGGTAAAGGACAATAAAGAGCTTATAAACAGAATGATTTCCGAGGGTCATATTGTCGGAAACCATTCGGTAACGCACCCGTCCTTTGCTGAGATTTCCCGTGAGCAAATGAAAAATGAAATCGGTGGCTTTGAGGACTATTTAAAGGAAAACTTTAACGGATACTGTGAGCCGTATTTCAGATTTCCAAAGGGTGAATATACCGACGAAGCGTTAAATCTTGTCGGCTCACTCGGTTATTCAAGCGTGTTTTGGTCGCTGTCGTATGCCGACTGGGATACAAATGCACAGAAAGGCGCAGATTACGCTTATGAAAAGGTGATTTCAAGGCTTCACCCGGGCGCTGTAATTCTTCTTCACAGCGTTTCTTCCGATAATGCGGGAGCAATGGCGAAAATCATTGACGAAGCACGGGCACAAGGGTATGAATTTAAAAGTCTGCGGGATTTCGGAAAGTAAAAATTACCAATAATATATTTTGAATTTCTGTTCAAACTATTATTGCAAACGCAAAGAATATTTAAAAGAGGGGTGTAAATTAAATGGCTAAGAATTCAAAGAGCATGGTGCCCGAAGCACGTGAGGCTCTCAATAAATTCAAGATGGAGGCAGCTTCAGAAGTAGGCGTTAACCTTAAGAACGGCTATAACGGCGACCTCACATCTAAGCAGGCAGGTTCTGTCGGCGGACAGATGGTCAAAAAGATGATCAAGTCTTATGAAGACAATATGAAATAAGAATCCGATTTTAAATAAATCAGGATTATATTGTTACTGACTACAGTAAATCATAAGTCTGCAAAAAAGGCCCGACGGGGAATACTCCGTCGGGTCAAATCTATATTTAGCTGAATATAATCACAAAGCATATTTATATAATGTTTTACCGATTTTTTGAAAAAAGGTATTGGAAAAATACACAACTTGTAGTATAATAAATAAAATTATATTTATAAATGGGGAGGTATGCGCTTTGGCGTCAAA
>DERX01000081.1 GCA_002361875.1 Ruminococcaceae bacterium UBA3329 | reverse complement strand
ATAATTATTTTAACATATTTAAAAATTTTTTCATATACTATTTGCCGATTTTCATATATTTTTTCGGAGGGATATATATGAAAAAGATAATATCAATTATTTTAAGCATTTTTTTGTGTGCATTTTGCGTTCTTCCTGCATTTTGTGAGGAAAATAACGCACTTTTAGATTCGCTGACTGCTAAATCCTGCGTGCTGATGGATTTAAATTCAGGCGAAATTCTTTTGGCAAAAAATGAAAACGAAAAACTGCCGCCCGCATCAATTACAAAAATTATGACACTGCTTTTGTGCTTTGAGGCGATTGACAGCGGAAATCTTTCGCTTGACGATACTGTCACCGCAAGCACAAATGCCTCGAAAAAAGGCGGCTCGCAGATTTGGCTTAAGGAAAACGAAACTATGACCGTGAATGAGCTTTTAAAAGCAACAGTTATTGCCAGCGCCAACGACGCCTGCACGGCTCTCGGCGAAAAAATAGCAGGGGACGAGGACTCATTTGTCGGAATGATGAATGAGCGTGCAAAAGAACTGGGACTTAAAAATACAAATTTTGAAAACTGCTCGGGACTTGATGACACAGCAGAAAATCATTATTCTTCTGCTCTTGACATCGCCCTTATGAGCCGTGAGCTTATGAAACACGAAAAGGTGAAGGAATATACCTGTATTTGGATGGACTCTCTTCGCGGCGGTGCAACACAGCTTGTAAATACAAATAAGCTTATAAGATTTTACGAGGGCGCAACGGGTCTTAAAACCGGCACAACCTCAAAGGCAGGGCACTGCATAAGCGCAACAGCAGAACGAAACGGTGTTAATCTTTGTGCAGTAATTCTCGGTGCAGATACGGGCGACCACCGCTTTGAAGAAGCAAAAAAGCTTTTAAATTACGGCTTTGCAAATTACGCTTTATTCACTCCCGTGCTTGACGAAGCTCTCATAACGAATGTAAATGTGCTGTACGGAAAAACAAATGTAATTGTGCCGACAGTTATTCCGGCTGAAAGCTCTCTTTTGCCTAAAGGCAGTGAAACGACGGTAACACAGCGTGTTGACCTTTGCGTAGATGTTGAAGCGCCTGTAGAAAAAGGTCAGATTTTAGGTTATATTTACTATGAAATGGACGGAAAAGAAATAGCCAAATCACAGATTATCAGCGAAGAGAGCGTGGAACGCAAAACCTTTACATATATTTTGCATTTACTGTGGTCTTCATTTGCAGGAAATAATTTCTAAAAAGTTTTGATTATGTATTGAAAATTTGCAGTATTTAGGGTAAAATAATTACAACAATTAAATTTATGTTTCAAAATTCAGTTTGGAGGACTGTTTAAATGGCGTTAACACTTAATGACAAATATGTTAAAGAATTTGTCAGCGCTGAGGAACTTAATTCTTTTTCCGATAAGGTTCTTAGTGCACACAACAAAATTGTAAATAAAAACGGAGAGGGTAACGATTTTTTAGGTTGGGTCGATTTACCCGTTAATTACGATAAAGAAGAATTTGAAAGAATTAAAAAAGCGGCAAAGAAAATTCAAAGCGATTCAAAGGCATTGGTCGTTATCGGTATCGGCGGAAGCTACCTCGGAGCGAGAGCGGCTATTGAATTTTGTAAATCACAAAATTACAACCTTTTAAATAAGGACACACCGAATATTTATTTCAGCGGTAACTCAATAAGCGGCAATTCACTTTCCGAATTAGTTGACCTTGTTAAGGACACCGACTTTTCAATAAATGTTATTTCAAAATCGGGCACAACAACAGAGCCTGCAATTGCATTCAGAATTTTCCGTGAGCTTCTTATTGAAAAATACGGCGAAAAGGAAGCGGCAGGCAGAATTTATGTTACAACAGATAAGTGCAAAGGCACTTTAAAGGAGCTTTCGGGCGAAATCGGCTATGAAACATTTGTAGTTCCCGATGATGTCGGCGGCAGATATTCCGTCCTTACAGCGGTAGGTCTTCTTCCCATTGCCGTTGCAGGTATCGACATTGACGAAATGATGAAGGGTGCTGCGGACGCAAGAGAGAAATATTCTGTTTGTGACCTTCAGACTAACGATTGCTACAAATATGCGGCTCTTCGTAACTGCCTTTATTCGAAGGGCAAGGCTGTTGAACTGATGGTTGCTTACGAGCCTGATTACACTATGATGAACGAGTGGTTCAAACAGCTTTACGGCGAGTCCGAGGGTAAGGACGGCAAGGGGCTTTTCCCGGCATCCGTTGTCTGCTCAACCGACCTTCACTCAATGGGTCAGTATATTCAGGACGGCGAGCGTTTGCTTTTTGAAACATCTGTTATGTTTAAAGAGCCAAAGCACAGCGTAACAATTAAAGAAGATGAAAAGAACGCAGACGGTCTTAATTTCCTTGCTGGCAAAACAATGGATTTTGTTAACCGCAAGGCTTATGAGGGCACACTTTTAGCACATGTTGACGGCGGTGTTCCCAACATTTGCATTGAGCTTCAGAAAATGGACGCTTACAATTTTGGCTATCTCGTTTATTTCCTTGAAAAAGCTTGCGCAATTTCGGGCTATATTCTCGGTGTTAATCCCTTTAACCAGCCGGGTGTTGAAAGCTATAAGAAAAATATGTTTGCTCTTCTCGGAAAACCGGGCTACGAATCACAGCAGGCAGAGCTTCTCAAAAGACTCGGTGAATAAAAACTTGGCATTTGCCCGTCGTTATGACGGTATTTATAATAAAAATATAGGAGGAGATAATATGATATCTCTTATTATCGGACACAAAGGAACAGGAAAAACCAAAATTCTCGTTGACAGAGTTAACGATGCAGTTCACAGCTCAAACGGTAATGTTGTTTGCGTTGAAAAGGAAACAAAACTTACTTATGATGTAAATTACCGTGCAAGACTTATTGCAGCTGACACATTCTCTGTTACAGGCTATGACGCATTTTACGGCTTTTTAAGCGGTATTTGCGCAGGCGACCATGACATAACTGATTTGTTTGTTGACGCTACTTACAGAATTGCGGCTAACCGTGACGGTGCGGCTCTCACTGAATTTTTGAAGAAGGTTGCAACTCTTTCCGAAATTTCTGACACACAGTTCACATTTACAATTTCAGCCGATGAAGAAAATCTTCCTGCGGAGATTTTTGAATTTTGCAAAAAAATTAACTGACCCAGCCTTTGAAACGGTCATCAAAAGCCGGTGACCGTTTCTTTTTTTGCAAAATTGCAAATTTTATGTTGACAAAACCGAAATATAAATATATAATATTTTAGCGTCACAAGGAGCGAATTATGCAGGTTTCATTAGAACAGGTTTTTAATATTGAGGGAAAAGAAGAGATTTTTGATTATTCCTTTACTCCCGATTATTCACTTTCTGATGATTTTACGCTGTCTTCTCCAGTGAAGTTTAATGGATTGGTTAAAAATACCGCGGGTATAGTCACACTCACCGGACAGGCGGTGTTTACTGCGAATGTAATTTGCAGTCGCTGTGCCGAGGAGTTCGCAAAGGACTTTGATGTTTCCGTTGAACACACGCTCGTTTCCGAGCTTCAAAATGAGGACAGTGATGAGTTTTATCTTATTGAGGATAAAGTGCTCGACCTTGATGCACTCGTTTGCGAGGATATAATTCTTTCGCTTCCGTTTGTATTTTTGTGCAAAGAGGACTGCAAGGGAATTTGCTCGCAGTGCGGTAAAAACCTTAATGAGGGTGAATGTGGCTGTAAAAAAGCTGTTGACCCGAGAATGGCGGCTTTGTTGGAGCTGCTCGACTGACAGTTAATAATTTTTAATTTTTATAAGGAGGTGCTGAAAATGGCAGTACCGAAGAGAAGAGTTTCAAAAGCAAGAAGAGACAAAAGACGTTCAAACGTTTGGAAGATGAATGCTCCCGAGCTTGTTAAGTGCCCCGAGTGCGGCGCTTATAAAAGACCTCACAGAGTTTGCGGCGAGTGCGGCAAATACAAAGGCAGACAAATCGTTGCCCTTAAAACCGAGGCTTAATTTTCTTTCTGAATGAGAAAGGCGGAGAGGTGTTTTCTTCCCCGCCTTTTAGTCGTGTCTTTAAGGTGGTGTTACTTTGCCTGTTAAAATTAAAAATGTAAAAAAGCTCTCTTCGTGCGGCTTGCACGGCATAAATTCAGGGGACTTGCTGTTGTCAATTGACGGAAACGAAATTGAAGACGTGCTTGACTATGATTTTTATATGACTGACGGCAAGGTAAGCCTTGAATTTTTGTGCGGTGAAAAAACCAAAACCGTAAAAACCACAAAAGAAAAATGCGGCCTTGAATTTGAAACCTATTTAATGGACAAACAACAGGGCTGTAAAAACAAGTGCATATTCTGCTTTATCGACCAACTTCCGAAGGGTATGAGAAAAACTCTCTACTTTAAAGACGATGATTCCCGCCTTTCGTTTCTTTTCGGGAATTACATTACGCTCACAAACATTTCGGAGCATGAAATTGAGCGTATAATCAAAATGCACATAAGTCCCGTCAACATTTCGGTGCATACAATGAACCCCGAGCTTCGGGTCCGTATGATGAAAAATCCGAAAGCAGGGGAGTGCCTTAAAATAATTAAACGCTTTGCAGACGCGGGCATTAAAATGAATACCCAGCTCGTTCTCTGTCCCGGATTTAATGACGGCGAGGAGCTTTTGTATTCTCTTTCGGAGCTTTCAAAGCTTTACCCCGCAGTTTCAAGTATTGCGGCTGTCCCCGTAGGGCTTACAAAATTCCGTGACGGTCTTGAAACCCTTACCCCGTTTAATAAAAAAACAGCGGGCGATGTTATCGACATAATGGAAGAATTCGGCGAAGAATTTAAAGAAAAAAACGGCACACGCCTTTGTTTCCCTGCTGACGAATTTTATTTAAAGGCAGAAAGACCTTTGCCGAATGAGGATTTCTATGAGGATTACCCTCAAATTGAAAACGGCGTCGGAATGTGGACTTCATTTAAAGCGGATTATCACGATTTCTTTGAAAATCTCAATGAAAATTCCTCTTTATTTAAAGAGAAAACCGTTTCCTTTGCAACGGGAGCGGCGGCTTATCCGTTAATGTGCGATTTTGCGAAAAAAATTGAGGAAAAACTTCCTCAAATCAAAGTAAATGTTTATAAAATTAAGAACGAATTTTTCGGTGAGAGCATAACCGTTGCCGGTCTTATTACAGGTCGGGATTTAATAAATCAGCTAAAGAATAAAGACCTTGGGCAGGCTCTTTTCATAACATCAAATATGATAATCGGCTCCTATCAGGAGGAAAATGAAAATATTTTCCTTGACGATGTAACGCTCTCGGGAGCGCAAGAGGAGCTTTCTGTTAATATAATTCCCGTTTCGGAAGATGTTTCCGAAATAATGCAAAAAATATCGGAGGTGTAAATAATGAAACCTGTTGTAGCTGTTGTCGGCAGACCGAATGTAGGTAAATCAACGCTTTTTAATAAGCTTTGCGGCCAGCGCCTTGCCATTGTTGATGATACTCCAGGCGTTACCCGTGACAGAATTTACGGCGAGTGCGAGTGGCTCGGTCACGAAATGCTTTTAATTGATACGGGCGGTATTGAACCGTATTCCGATGATATAATCCTTTCTCAAATGCGCCGTCAGGCACAGCTTGCAATTGACAGTGCAGATGTAATTATTTTTGTCACCGATGTACGCACGGGCGTTGTTGCAACCGATGAAGAGGTTGCCGCAATGCTCCAAAAAAGCGGAAAACCGATTGTCTTGTGCGTTAATAAATCCGACTCTCTCGGCGACCCGCCGGCGGAGTTTTATGAGTTTTACAATCTTTGTCTTGGCGACCCTATTCAGGTATCCGCAGTTCACGGTCACGGCACGGGCGATTTACTTGATAAGGTTATTGAATATTTGCCCGAAAATACGGACGATGAAGAAGAGAGCGACACTGTAAAGGTAGCTGTTATCGGCAAACCCAATGCGGGTAAATCCTCGCTTGTCAATAAGATTTCGGGCGAAGAGCGAATGATAGTTTCCGACATTGCAGGCACTACCCGTGATGCAACCGACACGCTTGTCGAGAATGAATACGGCTCGTTTGTATTTATCGACACAGCAGGGCTTCGCAGGAAAAGCAAGGTTGACGATGCAATTGAAAAATACTCCGTTATCCGTGCCCGTATGGCTGTTGAAAGAGCTAATGTCTGCGTAATTATGATAGACGCGACCGAGGGCTTTACAGAACAGGATTCGAAGGTTGCGGGCATAGCGCATGAGCTTGGTAAAGCGTCAATTATTGCGGTTAATAAATGGGATTTAGTCGAAAAAGACGGCAAGACTATGGACTCTTTCCGCAAAAAGCTGATGAACGATTTTTCGTTTATGAGCTATGCGCCGATAATCTTTATTTCGGCTAAAACAGGGCAGAGGATTGACCGCCTTTTTGAGCTTATTAAATATGTTGACACGCAAAATGCAATGCGTATTTCTACGGGTAAACTCAATGACGTTTTAGCGTCTGCCACGGCGCGCGTTCAGCCCCCAACAGACAAGGGCAAGCGCCTTAAAATTTACTATATGACTCAGGCATCCACAAGACCTCCCACATTTGTCTGCTTTGTCAATAATAAAGACCTTTTCCATTACAGCTATCAGCGTTACCTTGACAACCGAATCCGTGAGGTTTTCGGGCTTGAGGGCACGCCGACAAAGTTTGTAATCCGTGAAAGGGATAAAAATAATAAAAAATAATTCAAATTTAAGTTTAAACAGGCTTTGCAATTGCGCATTGCCTGTTTTTCTTTGTAAACAATTTGTTGCATTTGTTATTTTCAATTGACAAACAACGGTAAATATGATATACAGAAATTGACAGATAATATTTACCTGTCAGGCATAATCCTATTTTCGCATTGAGGGGGTGAGAATAAACACAATTTTGAAAACGACGCTTATTAACTGTGAGATATATCTTTTATCAGAGAGGTATTGATATGAAAGATAGAATATTAAAATATAATTTAATTCCGATGCTGGTGTTATTTGTACTTTCTGCACTTTATTTTATCGGCTCTTTTATAAACAGATTGATTATTGAAATCAAATTCAAATCGGGTGATTATGCATATAAAACAACCGATTTGAGCGGCGATTTTTTACAGGGGCTTTACGGTGAAGAAGAGTCTATAATTTATTTATTGTTAGCTTTCGTAGGCTTATCGTTGATAGTGGTTATTACGACACTGTTTTATCAAAAATTTCTTTCCAAAACTCCTTTTATGCTCTTGTCTTTATCGGTAATACCCGTACTTTTGCATGTTGCGGGTTCATTCTGTGAGAATATATTTCCTTTGGCTGTAATGTTGGCTTTTGATGTTTTATATGTGCTCCTTGCGGTGATTTTTACATTGAAGGATTTTTTTGATTTTGATGTAGATATAGATGAAATTGATTACAGCGTGCCGAATGTGCATACAAACAAAAGAGATAAACTGAGTCTTGTTGCTGTTATTGTACTGTTTTTAGCAGGAAGTATGTATTATTTCAGAAGGATCTTGAACTGGCTTGATGTGTTTGATTTTCTTTCGTACCAAGATGATGATGCATTATTTATGAGCTTTATTATCGCAGAAATATTTATGATTGCAGCCGTCGCTTTAACGGTACTGCTTTTAAAGGAAAGAGTGTCATATGCAACGACAGCTTTACTTGGAATGGGAACTGTTTTGCCGATTTGCTTTGTAGTTTCTCTTTACGGAAGTCCGAGTTTTGAGGGAATAGTAATATGCTTTGCTTTATATTCACTGTATATCGCCGCCTCGCTGTTCGTTACAATCAGAAATATAAAACGAACAGAAAAGACAAGCTGACAATAATTTGGTAAATAAGCCGTATGCCGTTTGGTGTACGGCTGTTTTTTGTCCATTCAGCTTTTGGAAAAACTATTATGTAAATGAAATCCTCTAAACTGTGAACAGACAATGAATATTTCGCCGTTTTTCTTGATATTTAATATAGAATATGGTATAATACCTCGAATATACAATGAGGTAGTATGCAATGATAATATTGGGTATCGACCCAGGCTACGCAATAGTCGGCTGGGGAGTGATTGAATATACGTCAAACAGGTTCACTGTTGTCGATTACGGCGCAGTTACCACGCAGGCGGGAACGCCGTTTAATGACAGGCTCAAAATGGTTTATGACGGAGTTGACAGCATTATAAAACGATATTCTCCCGAGGCTCTTTCAATCGAAAAGCTTTTTTATAACACAAACGCAAAAACCGTAATTGACGTGGCGCAGGCGAGGGGAGTAATTAACCTTGCGGCAGTTCAGAATAATATTCCGATTTTTGAATATACTCCCTTGCAGGTAAAGCAGAGCGTTGTCGGCTACGGCAGAGCTGAAAAAAAGCAGGTTCAGGAAATGACAAGGGTAATTTTAAAGCTTGCGAAAATTCCGAAGCCGGACGACACGGCAGACGCCCTTGCAATGGCTATTTGCCATGCGCACGCCAGCGGTTCAATGCTCGGCAGACTAAGAAATATCAAATAGAAGAAATAAAAACAGAGGTAATGTATGTTTTATTCAGTTTCAGGCCATGTTGTCGATTACAGTACCAATTTTGTAGCGGTTGACTCGGGTTCGGTTGCGTTTCTCTGCTTTACAAGTATGCAGACTGCCGCCAAATGCTCAATAATAGGCGAAAAGGTAACGCTTTACACTTATCTTAATGTGCGTGAAGACGCTATTGAGCTTTACGGCTTTTATGATAAGGAAGAGCTTGACTGCTTTAAAATGCTTATCGGCGTTTCGGGCGTGGGCGCTAAAATGGCGCTTTCACTGCTTTCCGAATATACGGCTGACAAAATAATTTTAAGCATTGCGGCAGGCGACCATAAGGCGCTTACAAAAGCATCTGGAATAGGCGCAAAGCTTGCGCAAAGAATAATATTGGAGCTTAAGGACAAAATCGGTTCACTGTCGGTTAGCTCTTCCGAAAATGTTGCGGCAGTGTCGTCTGTATCGCAGAACAGCGTTACGGCAGAGGCTGTTGCGGCGCTTGTAATGCTCGGCTACGGTCAGTCTGAAGCCAGTATTGCAGTGAGCGGTCTTGACCCGTCGCTGTCCGTTGAAGAACTTATTAAGCAGGCGTTAAAGCTGCTTTCAAAATAAGGAGTAAACTATGGATTTTGAAAATAACGAAAACCGTATAATAACTCCCGATTTTACCGAAACCGATAAGGATATTGAAAATTCACTGCGTCCGAAAACGCTGAATGAATATATCGGTCAGGAAAAGGTTAAGGAGAATTTGAAAATTTATATTGATGCGGCTAAAAACCGTGGGGAAACGCTTGACCATGTTTTGCTTTACGGGCCTCCTGGACTTGGCAAAACAACGCTCGCAGGCATAATCGCCAATGAAATGGGCGTTCAGATAAGAGTTACAAGCGGCCCGGCAATTGAAAAACCGGGTGATTTGGCGGCGCTTTTAACCAATCTTAACGACGGCGATGTCTTGTTTATAGATGAAATTCACCGCCTGTCCCGTGCAGTTGAAGAGGTGCTTTACCCCGCAATGGAGGATAATGCTCTTGATATTATAATCGGCAAAGGTCCGTCCGCAAGGTCAATCAGGCTTGATTTACCGCACTTTACGCTTGTGGGCGCTACTACAAGGGCAGGTCAGTTGACAGCGCCTTTGCGCGACCGATTCGGTGTGATTTTGCGTTTGGAGCTTTACACTCCCGAAGAGCTTGCCGAAATAGTAAAACGGAGCGCAGGTATTCTTGACATATTCACCGAAGATGACGGTGCGCTTGAAATAGCTTCACGTTCAAGAGGTACGCCGAGAATTGCCAACAGACTTTTAAAGCGTGCAAGGGATTTTGCTCAGGTTATGAGCGACGGTGTTATCAGCCGTGACAATGCAAAAATTGCCCTCGGCAGAATGGAAATTGACGAAAAAGGTCTTGACAATATTGACAGGCTGATGCTCACCACAATGATAAGAAATTTCAACGGCGGCCCTGTAGGGCTTGAAACAATCGCCGCAACAATAGGCGAAGAGGCTGTTACCATTGAGGACGTTTATGAGCCTTATCTTATGCAGATAGGCTTTCTTGCGAAAACACCGAGGGGCAGAGTGGCAACTCCGCTCGCTTATAAGCATTTAAAATTAGAGCAACAAACATCTTTATTATAATTTAAGGAGATTTTATCTATATGGGCAGATTATTCGGAACAGACGGCGCAAGAGGCGTTGCAAACAGCGAGCTTTCCTGTGAGCTTGCAATGAAAATCGGCAGAGCAGCTGCTATGGTTTTAACTGAAAGCTGTTCTCATAAACCTAAAGTTTTAATCGGTATGGACACCCGTGCTTCTTCGCATATGCTCGCTTCAGCTATAAGTGCAGGTCTTTGCTCGGTAGGTGCAGATGTGCTGATTTTAGATGTTGTTCCCACACCTGCGGTTGCATTTCTTGTTAAGGAATATGAATATGACGCAGGCGTAATGATTTCAGCGTCGCACAACCCTTGTGAATATAACGGAATCAAGATTTTCCAGTATAACGGCTACAAGCTTCCCGACGAGCTTGAAAATGAGATTGAAGAAATAATACTTGACGAAACAAAAATTCCGCCTGTAATGCTCGGCGGCGATGTGGGCAATATTTCATTTTCAAAAACCGCCGTTGACGATTATATTTTCCATTTGGCAATGACCTCTGACGGTGATTTCAAGGGTATGAAAATCGCTCTTGACTGTGCCAACGGTTCTGCCTCGGTTACAGCTAAGGCGCTGTTTACCCGTCTCGGAGCAGAATGTTATATAATCAATGCAGAGCCGAACGGCACAAATATTAACGATAACTGCGGTTCAACTCATATGAAAGGTCTTCAAAAGTTTGTTGTTGAGAATAACTGCGATATCGGCTTTGCCTTTGACGGTGATGCCGACAGAATGTTAATTGTGGACGAAGACGGTGAAATTATTGACGGCGACAAGATTATTGCCGTTTGCGCAAAATATATGAAACAGAGAGGCGCTCTTGCGAACGACACTGCGGTTGTCACAGTAATGAGCAATATGGGCTTCTTCAAATTCTGTGAGGAAAACGGTATTCACTGCGAAAAGACAAAGGTAGGGGACAGATATGTCCTTGAAAATATGGTTGCGAACGGCTATTCAATAGGCGGCGAGCAGTCAGGGCATATCATTTTCCTTGACCATGCTACGACGGGCGACGGTCAGATGTCCGCAATTCAGATTTTGAATGTCCTTAAAAGAACGGGCAAAAAGATTTCGGAGCTTGCAGGTGAAATGCAGGTATTTCCTCAGGTGCTTATCAATGTCCGTGTTTCAAACTTCGGTAAAACAAGGCTCGAAAAGGATAAAGAGGTTCAGCTTGCAATCCGTGAGGCGAGCGAAGAGCTTGGCGAGGACGGTAGAGTTCTTGTCCGTGTTTCGGGAACAGAGCCGCTTGTACGTGTAATGCTTGAAGGCAAAGACCTTGCAAAAATTCAGTATTTGGCAGAGTGCATAGCAAAGGTTATTGAAGAAAGGTTAGTATAATGCGTGTTGCAGATAAATGGCAGGATTATGAGCTGATTGATAGTTCTTTCGGCGAACGGCTTGAGCGCTGGGGTAATATAACTCTTATTCGCCCCGACCCACAGGTTATTTGGAAAACAGAAAGAGAAAATCAGTTTTGGAAAAAGGCGGATGCAGTTTACCACCGCTCAAGCACGGGCGGCGGCAATTGGGAGATAAAGCATAAAATTCCCGATTTTTGGACTGTTTCCTATAGAGATTTAACCTTTAATATTAAAACAATGGGCTTTAAGCATACAGGACTTTTTCCCGAACAGGCAGTCAATTGGGATTTAACAGCCGATGTAATCAAAAATGCGGGCAGACCCGTTAAAGTACTTAATTTATTTGCATATACAGGCGGTGCGACTGTTTCGGCGCTTAAAGCGGGAGCATCTGTCGTCCATGTTGATGCGTCAAAGGGAATGACGCTGTGGGCAAAGGAAAATGCGGTGTCCTCAGGCGTTGCAGACAAACCCGTTCGCTGGATTGTCGACGATTGTATAAAATTTGTTCAAAGGGAAATTCGCAGGGGCAACCGCTATGATATAATTATTATGGACCCGCCGTCTTACGGCAGAGGGCCGGGCGGTGAGGTATGGAAGCTTGAAAATGAGATTTACGGTTTTGTGGAGCTTTGCTCGCAGGTTTTGTCCGATGACCCTCTTTTAATGCTTATTAATTCTTACACAACAGGTCTTTCGCCGTCGGTTATGGAATACATTTTGGGAACGACCGTAAAGAAAAAATTCGGCGGAGAGGTAACAGGCAGTGAAATAGGATTGAGAACCTCTTCAAAAGGACTTGTTTTGCCGTGCGGAGCCACGGCTGTTTGGTCGAAAAATACGCTTTAAGGAATATATGGCAGATATGGCAGATACAATTTTAAAATTTGACAATGTAACATTTCGCTATGACAGCGATGATGAAAAGCTGCCGCCGGCAGTTGAAAACTTATCTCTTGAAATAAAACAAGGCGAGTTTGTAGCGGTTCTCGGGCATAACGGCTCGGGTAAATCAACACTTGCCAAGCTCTCTAACGGGCTGGTAACACCCGAATCCGGGGATGTTTATGTCCTTGGAATGAATACAAAGGATGAAAATAATGACCTTAAAATCAAGCAGACCGTGGGCGTTGTTTTTCAAAATCCCGATAACCAGATAGTTGCTACAATAGTTGAAGAGGATGTCGCTTTCGGACCTGAAAATTTAGGCATAGAGCCTGCCGAAATCCGCAGACGTGTTGACGAATCGTTAAAAATTGTCGGAATGTATAAATACAGACTTCATGAACCGCATAAGCTTTCGGGCGGGCAGAAACAGCGTGTTGCCATTGCAGGAATAATCGCAATGCAGCCGCAGTGTATTGTCTTTGACGAGCCTACCGCAATGCTTGACCCTGAGGGACGGCGGGATGTTATGAACGCTATGAAGCGTTTAAATAAAGAATTGGGGATAACGGTTTTGTTTATCACTCATTATATGGAAGAAGCATGCGAGGCAGAAAGAATTGTCGTTATGGACGACGCTCATTTGGTTCTTGACGGCACCCCGAATGAAATTTTCTCCGATGTAAATTACATTAGAAGTTTAGGGCTTGATGTGCCGCAAACTTCTGAACTTGCTCAAATGCTCAAATGTGACAGAATCAATATTTCGGGTGAAACCTTAAGCGTTGACGGTCTTGTAAATTCTTTGGCAAAAATTCTTAACAGAGGTTAAATATGGCGCTTTTGCAAACAGAAAATTTATCTTATGTTTACGGTGAGGGAACGCCTTTTTGCGTTACCGCACTTGATAAAGTTAATATAGAAATTGAAAAGGGCGAAATTGTCGCCGTAATCGGTCAGACGGGTTCGGGTAAAAGCACGCTTATGCAGCTTCTCAACGGACTTTTGAAGCCGAATTCGGGCAGAGTTTTGCTTGACGGTGAGGATATTCGTTCCTCAAAAGCCAAAAAGCTTGAAACACGCTTTCGAGTAGGTCTTTGCTTTCAGTATCCTGAGTATCAGTTATTTGAAAATACCGTTTATGAGGATATTGCTTTCGGGCCAAAAAATATGGAGCTTTCCGAAGGGGAGGTCGACAAGCGTGTGCGTGATGCGGCAAAATATGTCGGGATTCCCGACTCTGCATTTAAAACTCACCCATTTGACCTTTCGGGCGGCGAAAAAAGGCGTGTTGCAATTGCAGGCGTAATTTCAATGGAGCCTGAAATTCTCATTCTCGATGAGCCTACTTCGGGTCTTGACCCAAAGGGCAGGGAGCAGATTTTGTCGCTTATTAAAAATTACCGTGACCGCACAGGAAAAACTGTCATAGTAGTTTCCCACAGTATGAACGATGTTGCGAAAATTGCGTCAAGAGTTATCGTTATGTATCAGTCAAAGGTTTTAATGACGGGTACTGTTGATGAAGTATTTGAGCACAGCGAAAAGCTCCGGGAAATCGGTCTTGCCGTTCCGCAGATTACCGAGGTGTTTTCAAAGCTTCACGCAAAGGGTATCCCTGTCAGCGAAAAAGTTTATACAACCGAGCAGGCTTTCCTTGAAATCAAACGCGTTTTGAGAGGAGGCGGTGCAAATGCTTAAAGACATAACAATAGGGCAGTATTTCCCCTTGAATTCCGTAATTCACCGTCTTGACCCACGGGTAAAATTACTTTATACATTTGTTTTCATTATAATGATAGTCGTGGCAAACAACTTTGTGTCATTGGCATTTTGTGTTGCCTGCGCACTTGTTGTTACATTTGTTTCCAAAGTCCCGCTTAAAACTGTTATAAAAGGACTTAAACCGATTATTTTTATTATTGTTATAACTTCTCTTTTACAGATACTTTATGTTAAAACAGGCGTTACTTTAATTTCGTTTTGGAAGATAAGAATTACAAGCGGAGGCATTTTAGAGGCGGTATTCCTCACTTTCCGTATTTCATTCCTCATTGTAATGAGTACAATGCTTACTTACACAACCTCGCCAACATCAATGACAAACGGTCTTGACCGTACTTTCGCTCCTCTTTCAAAAATAGGAATAGATTTCAACATAATTACAATGATAATGACAATTGCTCTTCGCTTTATCCCGACGCTTATTGACGAGGTGGATAAAATTATTTCTGCTCAAAAGTCAAGGGGCGCAAATTTTGAAACGGGCAGTATTTTTAAGCGTGCAAAAATGCTCATACCCCTGTTTGTTCCGTTGCTTTTCAATGCAACAAGAAGAGCTTATGAATTAGCTTATGCTATGACCTGCCGTTGCTATAACGGCGGTAAAGGCAAAACAACAATGAATGCATTAAAATATAAAAAGGGCGACTGGCTTGTAACTGCATTGACCTTTGCATTCGTTGCGGGCGTAATAGTGTTAAATATTAAATTCGGTGAGTATAATGCGAAATTTGCTTTTAACTCTGCGGTTTGACGGAACGCCGTTTCACGGCTGGCAAAAACAGAATAATGCCGACAGTGTTCAGGAAACTCTGGAAAATGCGTTTCATTCCGTCAGCGGAAAAGATGAGAGTATAATCGGTTGCAGCAGAACGGACACAGGCGTTCACGCAAATATGTTTTGCTGTAATGTCAGGACTGAATGTAATATTGCTACTGAAAAAATTCCGAATGCAATAAACTTTTATCTGCCGAACAGTATTTCGGTTTATTCTTGCCGTGAAGCGGATTTCGATTTTCACGCAAGGTATAATGCAAAGGGCAAGGAGTATGTTTACTTAATTTATAACGGCAAATACAGAAATCCCTTTTATGAAAATAAGGCGTTGTATTATCCGTATCCGTTGAATATAGCGAAAATAAATGAAAATGCAAAGGATTTTGTTGGAGTTCACGATTTTTCTGCATTTTGCAGTGCTGACTCGTCCGTACAGGATAAAGTCCGTGAAATTTATGACTGCAAAGCAGAAAAAAACGGAGATATAGTAAAAATCACTGTAAAAGGTAACGGATTTCTTTACAATATGGTGCGGATAATGGTCGGAACGCTTCTGGGTATAGAAAACGGCAAAATAGAGAACGGGTCAATCCCGAAAATTATTGAAAGCCGTGACAGAACAAAAGCGGGTATAACCGCAAAACCCGAGGGTTTGTACTTAAATAAAGTTATTTATTGATTTGGGGTGAAAAAATGGGTGTGAAAAAAGAAAGACAAAAGAAAAGAAAAGTTAAAAGAACCAATAAAAAAGGCGGACTTACTGTCAGCTTGAAAACAGCAAATAAAATAAAGCTGATTTCAGTAATTCTCGTCATTTTAATTCTTGTTTCTATTGCGGCGGCGCAAATCAGCGGATTTACCGTTTCAATGGCAACCGAAGGATTTAGAACAATGCTTGCAAAAATCGGCTCGGGAAACGGTTTTCCCTATTCTCTTGCAGGTATTTCGGCTTCTGAACTTTTGGGGTCAGGCTCTGATTTAATTTTGCTTGACGATGCAGGTGTCAGAGTTATTGATTCAACTGCAAAAGAAATTTCCAATCTTGAGCACAACTTTGACCACCCGGTTGCCGAAAGCTCCGGTGGCAGAATTTTACTTTATGATATTGGCGCAAAACAGTTTCGAATTCAGTCAAAAACAAGAGTTTTGTTTGAAAAACAGACAGATTATATGATTCTTACCGCCGCTTTAGGTAAGGACGGTTCAGTTGCAGTTGCCACAAGGGCGGACGGTGCCGAAAGTATGCTTACTGTTTTTGACAAAAAGCATAAAGATGTATTCAGGTGGGCATGTGCAAAAGAGCATATCGTATCCTGTGATGTTTCCGATGACGGTAAAAAATTTGTTGCCGCCGTTTTAGGAGTAGATAACGGTTCGGTTTATTCAAAGGTTTATGTATTTGAAAAGGATAAAACAGAGCCGGCGGCTTCCTTTGAATATAAGGACAGCGCTCTCGCACAAGTTAAATTTTTATCAAATGATAGATTTATAGTATTCGGTAACAATGTTTGCGAAATAATTGACGGTAAAGAGGTTTCCAAAAAAATCGATGTTTCGGTAAATACGCCGTCAAGGCTTTTTGTTTCCGACAATAACACAGCAGTACTTGTGCTTTCAAAGTATTCAAGTACAACGCAAAAAATAGTTAAGGTTTATAACAAATCCGGTAAAGAGGTTTTCTCGGCAGAGATTACCGGAATTGTGAAATCCGTTAGTACTGACGGAAAATATACGGCGGTCTTGACCGACAGTCAAGTCTGCATTTACAATATGAAAGGAGAGATGACAGGAAAAGCTGAATTAACATCAGATCCAATCGGTGTTGCAGTTTACGGAAAGCACACATATGTTTTTGAATCTGAAGGAATTTTTGAATATTCATCCGATCAGATAAATGTTCTCAAGAGGTGATTATATGACACTTATATTAGATATTATTTTGGCAGGTATATTTGTGATTCTTGTTGCCACGGCGGCGAAAAAAGGCTTTGTGCTGACAATGCTTGAGGTAGTGGCTATAATTGCGGCGATTTTTTGTGCGTCTTACATAAGCGAGCCGATTGCGCAAAGCTCTTATGATATGTTCCTTAAAGGTAATATTGTTAAAACTATAAATGCCGAGATTGACGAAAAAAAATCTTCGGCAAATATAAACGATGTTGCTTTTGAGGCGATTCCGCAATATGCAATTGACTTTGCTGAATGTGCAGGAATTGATACTCAGTCCGTAAAGACCGACATAAAAAATACAATTTCAAAAGCACTCAATAACGGAAAATTTGACGAAGTCGGCGAAAAGGTTGAAGAAAACTGCGTTCGCCCCGTAGCAGTTCCTGCAATAAGAATAATACTGTTCCTTGTATTATTTGTTATTTTACTTCTCATTTTCCGCCTTATTGCAAAGGCGCTTTCTAAAGCGTTTAAGCTGCCTATTGTCGGCACGCTTGACACAGTCCTCGGCGGACTGTTGGGTGCTGTCAGAGGGGCCGCCGTACTGCTTGTAATTTCAACAGTATTTGTTACTATGCTGTCAAGCGGCGATTCTGATTTTGCTGTGGCGGTAAGAGAGTCAAAGGTAATTGAGCTTGTTAACAGCTATAACCCGTTTATAGACAAGTTACAGGATTTATTTAAGTAAGAATAAGGAGAATTTGCAATGGCTGAAGAAAAATTAAGCGCAAAAGATAATGTTAAAGGTATTTTTGAGGGTTGCCTTACAATCCCGAACTTAATGTCCGTAATAAGAATTTTGCTTATACCCGTTTTTGCAGTGCTCTACATTAAGGGTCACATTTGGTGGTCGGTGGCGGTTCTTGCAGTTTCGGGACTTTCCGACTTCTTTGACGGCAAAATTGCAAGAAAGTTTAATCAGGTTTCGGCGCTTGGTAAAATGCTTGACCCGATTGCCGATAAACTGACTGTTTTTGCACTTGCAATCGTTTTGTTTATTCAGTTTAAAAATGCCGAAAGTGCGTCAATGAAAGCATTTGCTTGGGTATTTTTACTGTTTATTGCCAAAGATATAATTATGCTTCTCGGCGGAGCTTTGCTTATAGCCCTCGGCACACGTCCCGTTGCGGCAGAGATTTACGGTAAAGCGGCAACGCTCGTGTTTTATGTTGTAATGATTTTGATTATCGGCTTCGGCCCCGAGGTTGGAGCTATAAGCAGGTCTTATCCGAACCTTACTCTTCCCGAACCCGTAATGTTTGTGCTTGTAGTGCTGGCGGTAATTCTTACATTCGTTGCATTCATAAGCTATTTGCCGGGTTCAATTAAGCAAATACTTGATAACGCAAAGAAAAAGAAAGAGGATAAATAATGAACAAAGGTATGCTTTGCAGCAGATGCAAAAAAAATCCTGCTGTATTCTTTATTTCAAAGGTAGACGGCGACAAAACGTCTAACGAGGGGTTGTGCATTAAATGCGCAATGGAGCTGAATATCGGCCCTGTTAAACAGATTATGGAGAATATGGGCATCACTGAGGATGATGTTGACGATGTTTCCGCTCAAATGGAACAGATGATGGAAAGTATGGGCGACGACGGCTTTGAATTCGGCGGCGCAGGAACTTTTCCGTTTATGCAGGGTATGTTCGGTGCAGCTCCGACAGGCGAACCTATAACCGACGGCAAAAATAATGCTGAAGATAAAAAAGGTAAGAAGAAAAAGCAGGGAACGAAGAATGATAAAAGAAAATTCTTGGGGCTTTACTGCACTGATCTTACCGAGCGTGCAAGGGAAAATAAGCTTGACAGAATAATCGGCAGAGAGCAGGAGATTGCCCGTACCGTTCAAATTCTTTGCAGAAGAACAAAGAACAACCCTTGCCTTATCGGTGAACCGGGCGTCGGCAAAACGGCGATTGCCGAAGGGCTTGCACAAAGAATTGCAGACGGCACTGTTCCTGCAAAGCTTGCCGACAAAGAAATTCATTTGCTTGATTTAACGGCTCTTGTCGCAGGAACACAGTTCAGAGGCCAGTTTGAAAGCAGAATTAAAGGTCTTGTTGAAGAGGTTAAAAGCGAGGGCAATATTATTCTTTTCATTGACGAGGTTCACAATCTTATCGGCACCGGTGACGCCGAGGGTTCAATGAATGCCGCCAACATTTTAAAGCCCGCTCTTTCACGCGGTGAAATTCAGGTTATCGGCGCAACAACCTTTAATGAATACAGAAAGCATATTGAAAAGGACGCCGCTCTTGAACGCCGTTTCCAGACCGTAAAGGTTGAAGAGCCGTCTATTGAAGATTCATATAAAATGCTTCTCGGCATTAAGAGCTACTATGAAGCGTTCCACCGTGTAAGAATTTCGGATAATCTTGTCTATAAAGCAGTCACGCTTTCCGAAAGATATATTACCGACAGATTTTTGCCCGATAAAGCTATTGACCTCTTGGACGAAGCGTGCACCTGTGCAAATCTTCGCAATAAATCAATAAGCGAACTTGAAATTGCAGAGAAAAAGAGCACTGATTTACAGAAAAAGATGACAGATTTAGAGGACGAATTGGCAAACGCCCCCGAGGGGTCTGACCTTGACCCGATTTACGCTCAAATGTCCGTTACAAAAGGGGAGATTGACGCAGTTTCAAAAACTCTTCCCGAGCTTACCGAAAAGGCAAAGGACAATGCAGTTATTGAAGAGGATTTGGCAAAGGTAATAAACCTTTGGACAGGAATCCCTGTTTCCAAGGTGGTCGAGGGCGACATTAATCGTCTTAAAGACCTTGAAACAAGACTTCTTGAAAAGATAATCGGTCAGGACGAAGCCGTAAGGCTTGTTGCAAACGCAATAAAGAGAAGCCGAATCCAATTAACGCTCCAAAAGCGCCCCGCATCTTTCATTTTTGTCGGTCCTACGGGCGTGGGCAAAACGGAGCTTGTTAAAAAGCTCTCCGAGGAGCTGTTTGACACTCCCGAAACGCTTATTCGACTTGATATGTCCGAGTTTATGGAGAAGCACAGCGTGTCCCGTCTTATAGGCTCGCCTCCGGGCTATGTTGGCTATGACGAGGCAGGTCAGCTTACCGAAAAGGTGCGCAGAAAGCCTTATTCAATTATTCTTTTCGATGAGATTGAAAAGGCTCACCCCGATGTAATGAACATTTTGCTTCAGATTCTTGACGAGGGCAAAACCAACGATGCACACGGCAGAACCGTAAGCTTTGCGAATACAGTTATCATAATGACCTCAAATGCAGGCAGTCATTTAAGCGAAACCTCGCTGGGCTTCGGCAAAACAGAGGGCGATATTTCAAGAGAAAAGGTTATGAAAGCGCTGAAAGAGTTTTTAAGACCCGAGTTTATCGGCAGAGTTGACGAAATTGTTGTTTTCAATCCTCTTTCACATGAAAATTATAAGGATATCGCAAAGCTTATGCTTTCCGAAATCACTACCGTTCTTGAAGATAAAGGAATTAAATTCGTTTACGGCGAGGAAATCCCCGAAGCACTTGTAAATAAAATGGACGGCAATTCAAGAGGAGCAAGGGATTTGCGCAATGTAATCAGACGCAATATTGAAGATAAAGTGTCAACGTTAATGATTGACAACGCAGGACTTCCCATAAACCAAATCACCGTAACAGAAACGAACGGCGAAATCACTGCTGCAATAAATTAAAAAAGAACAACAAGTAGGGCGGGGTTGCGGGTGTCCGGTGGACACCTTTAAATCGAAGATTTAAAAGCAACGACCGAGGCGGGAGCCGAGAAATTGCTCCCGCCGATTTTAATGTCATTCTGAACGAAGCGAAGAATCTTTACCAATGGTAACATATCAATCCAACGGGATCCTTCACTGCGTTCAGGATGACAGTATTTCGTAGGGAACGGTGCCCTCACCGTTCCGTGAAATAGCGTAGGGTGCACGGCTCGTTCTCTTGGCTTCCCTGAAAGGGGAGCTGTCACGCACTTGTGCGTGACTGCGGGGTTAATACGCTCCCTCATTGAGAAAGTTTACCAAAAAAATAATTTCGCATAATATAAAAAATCCGCTGTACATAAGTACGGCGGATTTTTGCAATTGTTCTTTTTTATCTTTTCGGATTGCTTGTCAAATTGCTTGAAACTTCGGAAGCCGCACTGCTTAAATCACTTGAAACTTCCGAGGCGGCACTGCTCAAATCGCTCGAAACTTCGCTGACACCGCTTGAAACATTTTCACTTGCATTTGTAAGCATACTTTCTGCCGCATTGGTTGTTCCTAGGTTGTTGGTGTTTGAATTTGTACCCGAATTTTGATTTGTGTTGGATACCTTTCCGTCATCCGCTTTGCCGCAGCCTGCAAAAAATGTGCAAATGAGAAGTGTTCCTATAATCATAACACATATTATCTTTTTCATTGTTTTACCTCCTTTTTGTATTTATAAATCTATACTGAAAACTAAGTCTGCTTTGCGTTTTTCAAAACAGAAGCTTAATTTATTTGTATTATTCTCTTTTTAAATAAATATTATTCTATTTCGTAAGAACGCCGCCGTCGCTGTAAAGCAAAATCAGTACATTTTCCTCTTCGCCTGTTGCCGCATTAAGATAAACGAGCAGATGCTGTCCGTTTTTCGTCGTGCAAACATATTCGTAGCAGTAGTTTTCTGTGTTCCATTCGGTTGGTGCAAAGCAGGGTGTACTTTCTGAAATTTCAAGACCGCTGTAAAGCTTTTTTCTGCCTTCTTCCGCCGAAATAACATTTTCGGGAACTTTTCTTTCCGTGTGGCAGGAGATATATCCTGTTGCGTCAAAGGAATGAATTTCACCGCTTTGAAGATTTACACTGACTTTAATTAAATCCGAATAGCAAATAACTCCGTCCTGCATATATGCAAAGTTAACCGTACAGATTCCGTCATCGGTAAAATAATAGCTTTCTTTCATATTGGTGTAGCCGATTTCGGAGAGAAATTCTTTTGCTTTATTTACTGCATCCTCGTATTTAATATTGATTTCACCTGCAAATGTTGAGTTGAGCATATAAATGGGGTATCCGCCTTTTTTCGTAATCGCCACCGTGCAGTTATCGTTTTTGAAGATAAAGCAGGGGATTGTACCCTCTTTTTCAAATGCAAAGTCTATTTCGCCGTCGTCACCGCAGACTTTATTCGCAATTTCCTGCGCCTGCTTTTTTGTGACTTCCTCTTTACCTTCAAGCAGTTTCGGCTTTGCATTTTCAATATGGTTTGAGAACGGACCGTCAAAAACAAGGGACGGAATGTCGGACATCGTTTGTTCAACATCATCCATTTTTTCAAAAAATGTGTCTGAAACTTCATTTGATTTTAAAAGCATATTTGAATTTTTCTCAAATGACAGCGAGCCGTTTTGCAAGCTGTAACACATTGAATTGAGCTTTTCGGAAAGTGAATTTGCCAATTCGCTCAGCTCCAAAAGCTTTTGCCGTTCTTCTTCGCTTAAGGTTTCCCCTCGCATACTCTTTCTTTGAATTGACATAATATATTCGCCCACCTGCGACAGGAAGCTATATGTGTTTGCAACTGACGAATCGCTTGACGGCAATTGCGCAAGGCTGTTTTTTGCTTCCGCACAGTCACGCCAAAGCTCGGTTGAAAGATTTGACAGCATTGACGGTGTGCTTACATAAACCACCTTCTGAAGGTCTGCGGTTATGCCGCTCAAATATTCGTCAAGGGAAATGAGCGCACGCTGTCTTGTGAGCAAAATTTCACGCTTGTATCTTGAAACCTTTACCGATTGCACAACGGAAAAAACAGTCAGAGCTATTAAAGCAAAGCTTACAAAGCTAATCAAACGGATTTTTCCACGAAATGAAATGCTTTTTTCTGCCATATTTTTCTCTCCTTGGACAGTTTTTCTTTAATATAGGTTATTGTTAACAGAAAATTTAAAAATATCCGCCTATTTTATCTGTTTTTTAATTGCAAAATCAACTATTATGTAGTATAATTTATTTTGATTTAATCTATATCTTGGGGGACTGTAATTGAATGCGTATCT
>DERX01000100.1:15749-15870 GCA_002361875.1 Ruminococcaceae bacterium UBA3329 | reverse complement strand
TTTGTAGCCGCACATATATTTACCTGCGCCCTCGGACACACCGAGAATAACGGGAGAATTCATTTCCTGTGCAGTAAGAAGGATTGACTTAGTCCATTCAAGGTTATTGATATTGAACTGA
>DERX01000100.1:14184-15420 GCA_002361875.1 Ruminococcaceae bacterium UBA3329 | reverse complement strand
TCAAGGTTATTGATATTGAACTGACCTACTGCGTAATGGCCTTCTTTTGCTTTTGTGAGCATTTCTTTTGCATTTACTAATGGCATAATAATCCACTCCTTAAAATTTTTTCCGCATGTGATTATAAACCATTGCGGACAAAAAGTCAATAAATTAACAAATAACAGCACAGTGAATAATATAAAAATGAGGTGATTTTTTTGGAAAAGTATTATTCATCCGTACTGACATCGTCGGGTCTTTTGTGCAACCTGAAAATCTTGTGTGAAAAGCACCCTGAAAGCAAATTTTACATAATAAATAACGGAACGGACTTTGAAAAATCCGTTTTTTTTGACGGGCTTTTAAAGCATTTTAAGGGATACAGCGTCGTTACATATTCGCCGTTTTACGATGAAACACCAAACGGAATTTATATTAAAAATCTTGACACTTATGTGTTAGCGGACTCCCCTTACAGCAAAGTTTGTCCTGTTTCACCCGGAATATACGAAAATGAAATTGTTTTTGCGAGCAGCCGTAAAATCACACAGAACGAAAAGAATCAGCTTGCAAAGCTTTATTCAACCGAGAAAAATCAGTATAAAAAAGCTGTGTCCCTGTTAAGTCTTGCAAATATTTGCAAGGAAAACAGAAATTCGCTTTTGTCCGATTACCTTGCAGACGACAGACTGATAAATGCGCTTAAAAGAATTTTGAAAAAACTGCCGATACCGTCAAAAAAGGGTCCGCCGATAATAAAATTTCTTTCCGCCGCAACGCCGCTCGGAATACACACTCTTTGGGACACTGTATTTGAAAATTTTGAAACCGTTATTGAGCTTCAGGACAGCGACGCTTTCTCCTCCGCAATAATTGCAGGGATAATCCGTGACAGACTTTTGGATGAAAACGAAGAATTTATACTTTCACCTGATATGTTTCACCGCACTGTTCCGCAGATGATACTTCTTCCGCAAAGCAGCTTTGCTATTGTCCGCTCGGACGAAAACCATCCTCTGCCATTTGCCCCCACATACCGAATAAGTACTGAAAAATTCACCTTAGTCCCCAAAGCTGTAAAAAATAAATGTGACCTTTTACACGAGGCGGAAAACTCTTATCTTGAAAAGGCCGTTTCATGCATTTACGAAGGCAGGGACGCACGCCGCAAATTCAACCGTCTGCTTTTACCCTACAGCGATGTGGAAAACGCAAAAAAAACAGCTAAAGAGCTGTTTGAGAGAATAATAAAAT
>DERX01000100.1:0-13905 GCA_002361875.1 Ruminococcaceae bacterium UBA3329 | reverse complement strand
AATAATAAAATAAATTCCGCTCCATCAAAGAGAGAGCAAAATTAGTGTTCATTTATTTTCAAAATTACAAAATCATCATAAAAAAGAGGGTATTAAGCCCTCCAAAAGAATCTAATTCATCATATTCGATTATAATTTTGATTTAACAGTATTTAAAGATGAAATCAACATTCTGCGAATTGCACCGCAATCATTTTGCAGAGGCTTATAATCTTCTTCTGAAATACAACCTGTTTCAAAAAGAGGTTCTAACCAATATTCTGTTTCATAACACTCTTTTAGTGCTATTTCGAGTTTAGATATAAAATCTTTTGTTCCCTGTGCGTACTGGGCTTCGTGCAGATTTGCACCTATAGAAGTTGCAGATCTAAGTAATTGATTAACCAAAGCAGACTCTTTACGTTCAGCTTTCATTTTGCGACAGAGAAAAATTATTTCTATCGCAAACACTTTTGATTTGTTTCTTAAAACACTTTCAGACATAGTTAAAAATCCTGCCTTCTTTATGAAAAACTTGATTTTTCAAATAAATATTTTGGTGTCTTAATCTAATGCTATCTAAATCTTTGAAACAGAAGTGATATTTCAAGCTATCGCTTGAAGTTATATTTCCCTTTCGGAAAGTGATATTGTAGCCTTGCGGCTACAGTGTTATTATATTCGCCTCTGAACTGCCGCAGGCAATATCACTATGTGAAACATAATATCACTGCAAAGCAATATCACTCGCCGACAGGCGAATATAACTGTGACACACTTCAATAAGAAGTGTGTCACTAATCTTTAGTCGTTTGTGTAGGGGAGAAGAGCTATCTGTCTTGCTCTCTTAATAGCTGTTGTAAGCTCTCTCTGGTGGTATGCGCAAGTACCTGTTACACGGCGGGGAAGGATTTTTGCACGGTCTGAAGTGTAACGGCGAAGCTTTGCAGCATCTTTATAATCAATTGTATCAACCTTCTCTACGCAGAAAGCACAAACTTTTTTGCGTGCTTTTCTCATAGGTCTGGCGCCTTTTTCGTAAGCCATTGTAATTCCTCCTAATTAGAATAAATCAAAACGGAAGTCCTTCGTCATCGTCTGCACCGAAAGGAAATCCCTGAGAATCATCGGGTAAAACCGAAAAGCTGCCTGCGTCTGCGCTCTGGTAAGAAACTGCAGGTGCGGCAGGAGCGGTCTGCGCATAGGAATTGCCGCCGCTTTCACTCTTGCTTCCGCAGAATGAAACATTGTCAGCAACTATTTCAACCGCTGTACGCTTATTACCGTTCTTATCTTCATAATTACGGGTTTGAATTGAACCCTGAACTGCAATCATCTGACCCTTTGTGAAAAAACGCGTAACGAAATCCGCAGTGCCTCTCCAAGCAACTACATTAATGAAATCCGTCTGTCTTTCTTCACCGGCTTTTACAAAATTGCGGTCAACAGCAACAGAAAATGAAGTAACGGAAATGCCCGTACCTGTTGTACGAAGCTCGGGAGTGGCAGTAAGCCTGCCCATAATAACTGCACAATTTAACATAGCATTTTCCTCCGCTTACTTCTTAATAATCAATGTACGGAGTACACCGTCAGTGATTTTTGCAATACGGTCAAGCTCTGCGGGGAACTGTGCGTCGCTTTCAAAGCTGTAAAGCACATAAAAGCCCTCTGCCTCATCGTTAATAAGATAAGCAAGTCTTCTCTTACCCCACTCATCAACGCTTTCAAGAGTGCCGTTTGCTTCGATAAGAGCCTTGAATTTCTCATTAAGCTCTGCTGCCTTCTCTTCGCCTGCGGCTACTGAAAAGACAAATACCGATTCGTATTTTGACATCTTTTGCACCTCCTTATGGACTTTGCCCCTTGTTCGTCACCCCAAGGGGAAGGATGCCGATTTTCTCGGCAGAAAAAAATTATACCAATACTTAACCGAAAAGTCAAGCATTATTTAACCTATTCTTACACTTTTACTGTTTTCGCCGTCACCCATTTTACGCATTTTCCGCTTTTTTAAAATACCCACTCTCTCCTGATATTCGCCTGTATCGCATTTTTCAACTATAACGAGCAGCATTGTTATAAGCATAAGGTACGGCAGCGGACAGAAAAGTCCGGGGTTTACAAGCGACATCATTTCAATACCTGCATAGGAAATAAACACCGTAATATTAAACAGTGTAACCTTTCTCCAGATAAGCACATTTCTGCGCACAAACTGAATAACATATGCAATTATTCCCACTGTTCCCAGAGATGCCGCAATCTGAATCGGCTCGCAATGATACCAGCAAAGCGAAAATTCCTTTGAAGCGTGAACATCACGGTTACCCATATATCCGAGTCCGGTTCCGAAAACCGGATGATTAAGGAAATCGTTAATACCCCGCGCGCAGTGAATCGCACGTATCTCTGTGGATTCGCCCATAAGAAAGTCACTGACCGCAGTAAAAAGCTTATTTATTGTGTATCCGAAAAATTCAACAAATTGACGGAAAAAGACAGTTACACCGAACAAAAGGCAAAGACAAATTAAAATATATGCCATTCTTCTGCGTTTGTCATAAAGAATATACATTACTATGCACATCGCAAGCTCTATTCCGCCGAAAACCATTCCGCCCCTGGACCCCGTTAACAAAATTGCAATAAAGTACAAAAAGCCGAGAACGGTTGCATAGCTTTTACGGCTTGCAAGTAAAAACGGGAACGGCATTATTATCATCATTAATGTTGACAGATTATTTCTCCACTGCATAAACAAAAGGCCTTTAATGTCAAGCACGGTTTTTATGTTTATAATATAGAATGAGAAAACCATAAATGCGCCGAATGCCCCTGCTACAACCATTATTCTTGTAAGAACATCTATAAGTGAATAATCTTTTTTTACTTGGATATTTGCAAAGAAAAGTAAATAAACGAACACCATGCCAAAGCCGAGTCCTAACATGTGGTAAAGAGATGTCGGCGCAAAATATTCCTTTGCTGTAATAAATCCAAATCCGCCCAGCACTATTGAAACAGACACAAAAATCATCGGCCAAAACTGCGAGCCTTGAATTTTTATGGGCTTCCAATAGAAAACAAAATGCAAAATAAGGCAAAGCAAAAGCGGAATTGCCAATAATTTATATTGCATAAATGTATTGTACGAATCGTAACAGTGAATTGCAATCATTACCGTTAAAAGGAACGGCAAAAGCGGCGCCATAAAATCATCGCTGAGAAGGAAAACAATTGCGACAATAAAGCCGAATACAAGCGTGCCGTAAACATAAGCGCCCAGAGTAGTAAAAACCGCCGCCAAGCAACAAAGCATTATCATCCACTCAGTTGTTAAGAAAAACGAGCGAACGGCTTTAAGCATATTTTGAAATTTGGGAGATTTTACAAATGACATTATACTTCTCCTTTATATCATTTTGATTATAAAGAAAAACAGAGAAAAAGCAACCTTTGTGACAACAATTTAATAATTATTACAAAAGTCTTACAAAATTAAATGTAAAATATACTTGACATTTCATAAATCGTTGCTATAATGAAAGTAAAGTAACCTTTACATTTTACGAGGTGATGATTTGAAGAACCGTTTGGGAGAATTAAGGAAATCCCGTTGTTTACGTCAAGATGAGCTGGGCGAAGCTCTGGGAGTATCACGGCAGACAGTAATATCAATAGAAAAAGGCAAATACAACCCGTCAATAACTCTCGCATTCAAAATTGCAAGGTTTTTCGGCACATCAATTGAAGAAATTTTTATCTATGAGGATGATGAAAATGAAATGTAAATCTATGAAATACAATGTAATATCCACACTTTTTGTTATGCTTCTATTCTCGGGAGCGCTTTTCGCAGGTTTTTATTTTAAAAATAAAGGCGAAACCTCACCCGAATACTTTTTCGGATTCGCCGCAGGCTTACTTTTGGTTGCTGTATTCAATTCAATACGGATGCTTAAAATGAAGAAAAATCCGAAATACAAAAAAGAACAGGAAATTGCACAAACGGATGAAAGGCTCATTTCTCTTCGCAACCGTTCAATGGCTGTCGCATTCTTTGTTTTGGTCATTTCCTGTGCCGCATTAAGCGTCATTTCGGCAATTGAGGGCGATATGGAAAAAGCTTCAGACTTTTCTCTTGTAATATGCATCGGCACAGCCGTTCATTTTATTTCGTATTTGATTTTATCACATAAGGAGTGAAAAAGGTGAAATTATCTGTAAATGAAATTTACAAAAGCTTCGGCGAAAAAAATGTTCTTAAGGGAATTTCGTTTTCCGCCGAAAGCGGCAAGGCGCTGGGAATACTCGGTAGAAACGGCGCAGGCAAAACAACACTTATCCGAATTATTATGCAGGTTTTCGGTGCGGACGCGGGCACGGTTTTACTTGACGGAAAACCTATAAACACCGAAAAAGTGCATATCGGCTATCTGCCCGAAGAGCGGGGACTTTACCCAAAACAAAAAATTATGACCCAGCTTTTATATTTTGCAGAGCTTAAGGGTGTTGACAAAAAACAGGCCAAAGCAACTGCCGACAAATATTTTAAGGAGCTGGAGATTGAACAGTACAAAAATGTAAGGCTCGACACGCTTTCAAAGGGTAATCAGCAAAAAATTCAGCTTATTGCGGCACTTATTGCAAACCCAGATATTATTATTCTTGATGAGCCGTTTTCGGGTTTTGACCCCGTTAACGCAGGAATGCTTAAAAACATTGTAAAAGAGCTTATTAAAGACGGTAAAATGGTGCTGTTCTCAAGCCACCAGATGAATTACATTGAAGAATTTTGCGATGATATTATAATTCTTAACGGCGGAAAATCCGTTCTTGACGGAAGTATTAAAAAGATTAAGCGCAGTTATGCCCGAAATGTGCTCGAAATAGCTACGCAAGAGAGTGAAAAGTCATTAAGCGTGTTGCAAAATGCCGATTTGCCGTTTGTAAACAAAGCGGAAATAATTGAAGGCACGCTCACGGTAACTCTTAAAGGTGAAGAGAATAAACCCGAGCTTATTAAATTTGCGGCGGAAAATTTACCCGATATGGACGGAATTTACATTAAAGAGCCGACTCTTGCCGACATCTTTATCCACTACACGGAGGGCAGCGTATGAAACAGTTTTCAAAGGTTTTTAAATTTGAATTTTTAAACATAATCAGGAGCAAAGCGTTCATTTTTCTGACGCTGCTTTTGTTTATCGGCACAACGGTTGTGCTGTTTTATCCAAGATTTAAGGGCGACAGCAAAGCTCCGTCAATCGGCGAAAGCGAACCTACAAGGCTTGCAATTGTTGACTCTTCGGACAAATTCGGAGAATTTATAAAAGAAAATATGCCGGATTATGAAATCACCCTCTGCAAAACCGCAGATGAAGCCAACGCACTTTTAAAAGAGGAATCTGTTGACGGCTCTGTTGTTATCACCTCTCCCCTTACCTATACCTATTCTGTAAACGATATGGGTCTTTATGACGAAACCGCAAATGTTATCAGCGAGCTTTTGCAGTTTAAATACCGTGAAACACGGCTCTCGGAATTCGGACTTACCGATAGTCAGATTGCCGAAATACAGTCCGCAGTTGCCGTCCCCGAATACAAAATCGTGGGGCAAGACCAGTCGCAAAGCTTTCTTTACACATATATTTTGCTGTTTATGCTCTATATGTCGGTTATTGCATACGGACAGATGATTGCGCAGAGCGTTGCAACCGAAAAAAGCTCAAGGGCAATGGAGCTTCTCATTACAAGCGCCAAGCCCGACAGCCTGATTTTCGGCAAAGTGCTCGGCACAGGCTTTGCAGGGCTTTCGCAAATACTCGTAATTCTTTTATGGGCGCTCGTTTGCTACCGAATTAACGCACCGTTCTGGGAAAATAATTTCTTTATTGCATCAATTTTCGATATGCCCCTGTCCCTCATAGGCTACACCGCCGTTTTCTTTGTGCTCGGATTTTTAATTTACGCATTCCTTTACGGAGCACTCGGCTCGCTTGCGTCAAAAATGGAGGATATCGGCACACTGACAACTCCGTTAACCTTTGTTATGATTATCGCATTTATGGTGCCGATTATGAGCATAAGTACGGGCAAGGTTGATTCCGCAATTATGAAGGTTCTGTCATTCATTCCGTTCTGCTCACCTATGGCTATGTTCGCACGAATTGCAATGAGTACCGTAAGCCCCGTGCACATTGCAATTTCAATAGCAATTCTTATTTTGTCGAATATCGGCATAGGCTACATCGCCGTTCTCATATACAGAATGGGAATTTTAATGTACGGCAAGCCGCCGAAATTCACACAGGTATTAAAGCAGTTGAAAAAGTAAATTTAATACAATTTTACGATAAGCGGCAGTATTATTGAACTGTTTACAAAATGTTCATTGTTTGTCTATTGTTATTCAACAATTCCGTGTTATATTAAATACAGTTGATCGAGATGATTGACATATTTCATTTTCATTCTCCTTTCTCCCGCTTTTGATAAAAAAAGCAAAAAAACAGCTCCCGAAAGGGAGTTGTTTTTTTATGTGAATTTATTTAATTGTTTCAATTTTACCGCCCAGCGAATTGAAATTTTTTATATAATCGGGAAAAGATTTTTCAAATTCGCCCGTATTATGAATATCAACGGGAATACCCGCCTCACAGCTTATCACGGTCAAGGCAAGCGACAAAAAAGCGTTATTTTCTGCATCTGCTGTTCCACCCGTTATGTCATTTCCGCCCCAAATCACAAGCTCGTCTTCGTCGTCAAAGGAGCAGGCAATATTTAGCTTTGAAAGTGTTTTAACTGCTAAATCCACCGTTCCCTTTTTTATTGTTTTGAGTCCGCTCAACTGAATGAAGCCTTTTTCGCAGACAGAAGCCAATGCGCAATAAACGAAAAATTCAAATTCATCGCCGTTCACATTTGCCGCCATTCCGAAAAGTCTGTTCTTTGAAACCGTAATGCTATTTTCATTTACATTGACATTTGCACCCATATATTCAAGCGTATCGAAAAATTTTTCTGCAAAGCCGCCCGTTTCAATCCCTTTTAGCTTTACGCCCTGTTCCGAAAGAGCGCCTGCACACAAAAGAAAAATATTTGAGTTGTCATTTGCATTAACACTTATTTCGCCGTGCAAATGTGACGGCGTGCATCTTATGTTCATAAAAATACCTTTTAATATAAAATTGCGGAGAAGTTCCCGCAAAAATCTTGTTAAATAAAGCAGTAAGGTGCATCGACTCAATGCACCGTTACACAGTTAATTTTTTTACATTTGATTTTGGGACGCCGAGGTCGTCGTCCCCTACAAGTAAGTAAAACATCTAAATTTGTAATGGTTTATCAACTAAAATTAAAGCTGAAACAAACCTGTCTTTTTCATAGCCTTGCTGAGCGTCCGCTGTGCGAAATAGCTTGCTTTTTCAGCACCGTTTTTAGCACACTCCGTAAGATAAGCTTTGTCGCCCATAAGGCGGTTAAATTCTGTCTTAAACGGACGAAGCTCTTCAACAACAGCCTCCGCAACAGCCGATTTAAAATCGCCGTAGCCCTTGCCGTCAAATTCTTTTTCAATCTCATCATAAGTCTTGCCCGTACAGCAGGAATAAATGCCCATAAGGTTATTTATTCCGTCCTTGCCCTCGGCGTATCTTACTTTAGCCTCGGAATCCGTAACGGCGCTCTTTATCTTTTTAACTATTATGTTGTCGTCATCAAGCATTGAAATGTAGCCCTTAGGATTCGGGTCGGATTTGCTCATTTTCTGCGAGGGGTCCTGAAGAGATTTCACCCTTGCGCCGATTTTTCCTATAAACGGTTCGGGAAGCTTGAATGTGTTGCCGTAAACAGTATTAAAACGCTCCGCAATGTCACGCGCAATTTCAAGATGCTGTTTCTGGTCTTCGCCTATGGGCACAAAATCGGTCTGATATAAAAGAATATCCGCCGCCATTAAAATAGGATATGTGAAAAGACCTACATTTACATTTTCGGGGTGCTTTTCACTCTTGTCCTTAAACTGCGTCATTCTCGCCGCCTCGCCGAACTGAGTGCAGCAGCTGAGTAACCACGAAAGCTGTGCGTGCTGTGGCACATGGCTCTGAATAAACACAATATTTTTTTCGGGGTCAATGCCCAAAGCCAAAAGAATTGCGTACATTTCAAGAGTTCTTCTGCGTAAATCCGCAGGCTCGGGACGAACCGTCAGCGAATGTAAATCCGCAACTGCATAAAGGCAGTTGTATTCGCCCTCTGACATATCCTTCCAATTTTTCAAAGCGCCCAAATAATTGCCGAGCGTGGGCGTACCTGTCGGCTGAATTGCGCTTAATACTATTTTCTTTTTCTCTGCGGTGTTTTCCATTCGTGTCACCTTTCCCAAATATCTGTTACAATGATTATTTCATATATTATCCTATTTTTTACTCTGTTTGTCAAGAAAAGAAAAATGTTATAAAATCTATCGTATTCAGTCTATAAAAAAACCGTGCCCCTCAGTTTAAAAGAAACACGGTTTTACGTTGTCAAATTTAATTTTTTATTCACATAACCGATTTTTTCGCACTGCAAAATGTTATATCTTAGCAGCCCTTCTCAATATGCAAAGCTATTGTTCGGTTATGCTGATTTTTTGGCTGTATTGAAGCATAAAGAGTACAACCTTTTGTGCAGGTTTACCGTTTTGCTCTACTCAATAAGTCCGCTTTCTTTTAATAGAATTTCAATGTCTGTCCCTTCAACCTTTTTCATCAGAAGTTTTATAAGTTCTTTTTCCTTAAATGACAGCTTTACTTCGGTAATAGGTTTTTTATCTATTGCATAATAGCAGGCACGGAGAAGCTCGCGGACGTCATATTTGCTGCCCCAAACCTCGGGGACACCGCGGTCAACATCAAGCAGAGTATATACAGATTCCATACCTGTACGCATAGAGTATTCTATCGTAAATATTGTATCACGGGGAGTTTCTGCAAACTGACCGAGAAAAGCAAAGTTTACAGCACCGTCGGGTACAACCTTCGGACGGTCCTCATTCTTCCTTGGTTGGAAGAATGCATTGATAAACGGCATAAAGCAGGTTGTGGTATTGCAGGCATTCTTTGCTAATTTATCAATTTTTGATTCGGGAATACCGATATGATAAAGCCATTCACGGCATATCTCCTCACCTGTGCAGTCACGCATTGCTTTTTTAACATAATTGCCGTTTTTATTTGTACTCAAAGCATACAGCCAAACTAAAACAGTATCTTTATCCTGTGATTTGAACTGAGGCTGACGGTTAATTGTCCAAGACAGATACCAGTTGTCAGTACTGTCCTTAACAGTAACAATACCGCCTGTGGTAACCTTTCCCTCACGTGGGTCTCTCTTGCAAATATTGATTATATGCTGAATTATTTCTTCATCAGATGTTGCAACTGTAGCACTCATCCAGTTCGTCGCTTCAATATCGTTGCAGAAATTATCGGGATTACCGAATTCACCGTGTTTAGCTTGCTTGGCAATATTCTTCCATAAATCCCATGACTCACCCGAACCGTTTTTCGCCTTTGAAAGGTCGGGAGCATGAGTCTGGTCACCGTAGCAGGAAGAGTCAGTACAACAGCCGTTTGTAATAAATACAAGGTCGTCTTCAAGCAAATCTATTGTTTGTTCTTTACCGTCTTTCATAAATACAATTTGTTTTGCAATTTTTTTATCTCCAACAGTTTCAATAATAACGTTTTTCACGTCCATACCGTACTCAACTGTTACACCGTGATTTTCAAGATATTTTACCAGCGGCATAATCAGGCTTTCATACTGATTATACTTTGTAAAGCGAAGAGCGCTGAAATCAGGCAATCCGTCAATGTGGTGAACATAACGGCACAGATAGCGCTTCATTTCAAGTGCACTCGACCAACGCTGAAACGCAAACATTGTTTGCCAGTAAAGCCAGAAATTTGTTGACCAAAAAGACTCCGGAAGAACCTCAGAAATTTTCTTGCCTTCAAGAGCCTTTTCGGGTGTAATAAACAACTGTGAAAGAGCCATCGCAGATTCTTTATCAAGCCCGAATTTTTTATCGGTATGCGCATCTTCTCCGCAGTTTACGGACGCTCTGCACAAGGAATAATTCGGATCATGCTTATTAAGCCAATAGTATTCGTCAAGAACGGATACTGACGGATTTTCCAAAGACGGAACATCTCTGAATATATCCCACATAACCTCAAAATGGTTATCCATTTCTCTGCCGCCGCGCATATAAAAGCCTTTTGTAACATCCTTTCGTCCGTCACAGCTTCCGCCGGCAAGCTCTAACTTCTCAAGCAGATGAATATGCTCCCCCTTCATCTGACCGTCGCGCACCAGATAAAACGCTGCCGCAAGACCGGCAAGACCGGTGCCGATAATGTAAGCAGATTTTTTGTCAACATCATTTGGCTTTTCAGGATGAGCAAAAGATTCATAAGTTCCTGCTGAATAATACATAAAAAATACCTCCGATTCTTTATTTTGTATTTTTATTATATTATTTTTTCGGTCATTAACAATAAACGAAAAAATGCCCATGATAAAAAAATTATCACGGGCAAAAAACTGCTGAAATTTTTATCAATTCTCATTTTTTGATAAATTCTTATCTATTCGGAATCTTTCAAGAGCGTCAGTAAATGTATCCTGAATAACTAATGCCAGCTTAATTATAAGCTGCTCAGGATCTTGCTTCATATCATTTTTTATCCAATCAAGCATTAAGCCGACAAAAACATAAGAATAAACCGATGCTATAAACTCTTTATCCTCTTCCCTGACAATCATTGCAGAAGATTGCTCTTCTACAACATTAAGCAAAAGGTTATCAATAATCGGTTTAAGATACCGCTCCACCTGTTCGCGGTCAACACAGCGGTACACATTTGTAATAAGCAATTTGTTTTCACGCACAGTTTGGAAAATTTGAAGCATTCCGGCTTTCCAAGTATCATGCGTTTTATTTCCTTTTAAGACTTTAGACGCTTCCTGAAGACAAGTCCATTCTGCAAGGTCATATATATCCTTAAAGTGATAATAAAAAGTCATTCGGTTAATACCGCAATCATCGGTAATATCATTGATAGTTATTTTGTTTAACGGTTTTTTAATAAGTAAATTCTTTAAAGACTGTGACAAGGCTTTTTTAGTAATTTGTGACATTAAAATCCCCCGATTCATACTAAACCGCTTTTTAATTACAATATAGCATAATTCGTTAAAATTATCAATTAAAATATAAAAATTGCTTAATAAAAGAGATTAAGCTGTTGCTCAACAAGCTGTTTTCATATCTCTGCTTTTTTCTTCGCAATCAAAAAAATTAGCCCTAAATCCACACGGGATTTAGGGTTTTTTCGTAAGCTGAAAAGCGATAAAAGCACCGCTTTTACTCTTAAATATTCAATTACAAAACCTTTGAAAGAAAATCTTTAAGACGGGGGTTTTGGGGATTGCCGAAAATCTGTTCCGGAGTACCCTCCTCCAAAATTTTGCCGTCGTCCATAAACAGAACCCTGTTGCCGACCTCTCTTGCAAAGCCCATTTCGTGAGTAACAACAACCATTGTCATTCCGTCCGCGGCAAGCTCCTTCATAACATCAAGCACCTCGCCGACCATTTCCGGGTCAAGAGCCGATGTCGGCTCGTCAAAAAGAATTACATCCGGGTTCATTGCAAGTGAGCGCACAATTGCGACCCTTTGCTTTTGACCGCCCGAAAGCTGTGAGGGGTAAGCGTCTGCTCGGTCTTCAAGTCCAACTCTTTTAAGCAATTCAAGAGCCTCATTTTTCGCCTCTGTTTTCGATTTTCCGAGAAGCTTGACAGGGGCTATTGTCATATTTTTCAGCACCGTCATATTGGCAAAAAGGTTAAAATGCTGAAAAACCATACCCATTTTTTGGCGGTGAACATTTATGTTTACCTTTTTAGCCGTAATGTCGGTGTCCTCAAAGTAAATATGTCCCGATGACGGTATTTCAAGAAGATTAAGAGAGCGTAAGAGGGTTGATTTACCACTTCCGGAAGGCCCGATTATAACAACGACCTCGCCCTTTTTGATTTCGCAATTGATTCCGTCAAGTGCTTTAACTGCACCGCCGTTATAGTGCTTTTTTAAATTTTCAACTTTAATTAAAACATTATCTGTCACTCTTACGAAGCCTCCTTTCAAGTATACCGACAAGCTTTGTAAGAATCATAACCATTATCAGATAAATAAGCGCTACCGTCAAAAGCGGTATAAAATAGTTGTATGTTCTGCCTGCTATAGTATTGCCCGCCTTTGTAATGTCCACTACGCCTACATAACCCGCAACAGATGTTTCTTTTAAAAGGGCAATAAACTCATTGCAAAGAGTCGGAAGCACCGCTTTAAACATTTGCGGTATAATTATGCTTTTCATTGTCTGCAAATAATTAAAGCCCAAACTTCTTCCCGCTTCAAACTGACCGTTGTCAATAGACATTATCCCGGCTCTGAAAATCTCGGCAACATAAGCACCGGAATTTATTCCGAAAGCAAAAATTGCAACAGGAATTCCGTCTCTTGCATTTGCAAATATTATAAAATAGCAAATCATCAGCTGAACCACAACAGGTGTTCCTCTGATAATCGTCAAATAGAACTTACAAAAAGAGTTAATTATACTTAATGCATAATACCCGAAGCCCTTATTAAGCGCCATTGACTCTTTATTTTTATCATAAGATGTGCGCACAGCGGCGATTATAACACCGATAATCACACCGACTACAAGCGCACCTGCGGTAATCTTAAATGTGTTTAAAAGACCTATAAGCATTTGCTTATAACGATCTTTTTCTATGAACACATGATTAAGTTTTTCAAGAAACGCAGTTAAATCAGCCATTATGCTTAAATATTGCACAGCCTTACTCCTCTCACAAACAAATGAAAGGGCGGGGATGCCGCCCTTTTAAAACCTAAAATACGTTATGCAGGAATATATTTATCTATAATTTTCTTAACTTCACCCTCATTGATGAGTTCAACGAGTGCCTTATCCACAGCATTCTTAAGCTCTGCATTGCCTTTTTTGAAGCAAATTGCATAATCTTCATCAGCATAAGAGGTGTCAAGAATTTTAAGACCCTCGTTTGCAGCCACAAAGGACTTTGCAGGTTCTTTGTCAATAATTACGCAATCAACCTTGCCGCTCTTTAATGCTTCAATTGCAACTGCTCCGTTTTCATAGCGTATAACAGCATCTTCACCGAAATCATCAGAAGCATAAATGTCTCCTGTTGTTGCTTCCTGAACGCCGATTTTCTTACCCTTAATGTCATCAATAGAGTTGACAGCGCCGCCGTCTTTAACGATAACAACCTGAACACCCTTTGCGTATGAAGAGGAGAAATCAGCATCCTTAAGTCTTTCTGCATCAACAGTCATACCCGCCATGCCCATGTCATATTTACCTGACTGAACACCGGGAATAATTGACTTAAACTCTGTATCTACAACAACAAGCTCAAGACCGAGTTTTTTTGCAATAAGCTGAGCTATTTCAACGTCAATGCCGACAATGTCCTTGCCTTCCATATACTCATACGGAGGGAATGTAGACTCAGTAGCCATTGTAAGCTTACCGTTCGTTACTGTTTTCAATGATGTTTCTGTGTTGGATTTGGATTCAGGCTCTTTTTCTGCCTTCTTACCGCAGGCGGCAAAAACAGTGCCTACGAGTACAAGCGCCAATACTACTGCTAAAATTTTGAATGATTTTTTCATTTTTATTATCTCCTTTCGGAATTTTCTTCATTATAAATCTGTTTTATTCATTTGTCAATAGTTTTTATGCAAAAATATTTATATTTTTAAAATTTCTTGCATTATTATTCATATTTTCGTATATTTTCAATGATTTTTGAATA
>DERX01000016.1:481-10941 GCA_002361875.1 Ruminococcaceae bacterium UBA3329 | reverse complement strand
ATATTATACACAAGTTACTTTCATAAATCAATACTGAACCCGCCCCTGAATTAACTTGAATTAAAATTATTTATCTGCTACAATTATTGCAAGTATTAAAAAGGAACAGTAAATTTATGTTGAAAGCGGTTTTTATTGATATTGACGACACCTTGCTTGATTTTGCAAAATGCGCAGAATATTCTATGCGCAAAAGCTTTGACGATTTTTGCCTTGATTTCGACAAAACTATGTTTCCCGTTTTTGAAAAAATAAATACCGAATATTGGCACAGGCTCGAAAAGGGCGAAATTACAAAAAGCGAGCTTTACGGCAAACGCTGGGTTACGGTTCTCGGGAAATTCGGCATTTCACACATTGACGGAAATGAATTTGAAAAGCATTTCCAAGGACATATCCGTGAAAGTTCCGAAAAGGTTGACGGTGCAGAAGGTTTGCTTATATATCTGTCTGGGAAATATAAAATTTATGCTGTTAGCAACGGTCCTCACGAGCAACAGATTTACAGACTTGAAAAATCAAACCTTTTACAGTATTTCACCGATATTTTCACCTCGGAAAAATTAGGTTTTCAAAAACCCGACAAAGCCTTTTTTGACGCTTGCTTCAGCAGAACGGGCGGAATTAAAAACAACGAAACGGTAATTATCGGCGACTCGCTTAATGCAGATATTCTCGGCGGAATAAACTGCGGTATTCAAACAGTTTGGTTCAATAAAAATAACATAACCGCAAAGGAATTTCACCCTGATTTCACCGTTAATTCGCTAAATGAAATAAAAAACATTTTGTAAATAAAAAAAGCACCCTCAAGGGGTGGTACATCGAATATAATACACCTAACGGGGCAGATTTTCAATGACTTTTTCCGAGTTTTTTCAACTTTGTAAAAAGTAACCGAAATCTGTCTTTTTTTATTTACATTTCTTTACTCAAAAAGAGATGTTATTTTATTGAAATAAAGGTTATTTTCGTTTATAATTATATGATGTTATTTGTAAACTTGCATTTTACGGGCAAAATATAAAAAATCAAACAGATAAGGTGCGGAAATGGAATTAAATAAGCAAAATATAAAGAAAATTATCGGAATCATCACTTTTGCCGTTGCTCTTCTTACAGCCTTTCAGCATTTTTCTGTCGTAATTTCAATAGTATCAAAAATTCTCGCTGTAATTGCCCCCATAATTATCGGAATTTGCATTGCTCTTATACTTAATGTCCCGTTGCGTGCTCTTGAAAAAAATGTTTTTAAATTTATTGCAAACAGTAAAAGAAAGAGAGTCAGAAAGCTCCTTCGGCCCGTAAGTCTTATTTCTACAATTATTTTGGCGGTGGGTTTTATTGCTATTTTAATGCTGATTATCCTGCCTCAGCTTAAGAACGCCATTGTTCTTCTTGTAAGCAAAATTCCCTATTATGCAGGGCGAATTGTAGAATTTGTCGAGCCGATTCTTCATAAATACGGTATCAACTATGACTTAAAATTTTTGCGTCCCGAGCAGTTTGACATAAATAAAATTCAAGCTATGCTTTCAAAAATATTTGCCGTTAAAAGCTCGGACGAGCTTATTAACACCACGGTAGGCGTTACCTCATCGGTAATTTCGGGAGTGACAAACTTTGCTCTCGGCGCTGTTATTGCCGTCTATATTCTTGCGAGAAAAGAAAGCATACTTAAACTCACATCACGGATTATGAAAGCAACACTCTCCGAAAGATTTTGCGTAAGGCTTGACCGCATTGTAGGAGTTACGGAAAACTCGTTCTCGTCATTTATCACGGGGCAGTTCACAGATTCAATGCTTTTGGGTATTCTTTGCTTTATCGGAATGTCAATTTTACGATTGCCGAGTGCGGCGGCGGTGGCGGCATCAATCGGAATCACGGCTTTAATACCTGTTATAGGTCCGTTTATAGGCGAGGCTATCGGCTTCATAATTATCTTTATTGAAAGTCCTTTGAAGGCGGTTTTCTTCCTTATTTTCATTTTAATTTTGCAGGCAGTAGATAACAATTTTATCTACCCGAAAATTGTCGGAAAATCAGTCGGTCTGCCCGGACTTGTTGTGCTGATAGCAGTTATTATCGGCGGTAATATTGCAGGAATAATCGGAATACTTCTCGGCGTGCCTTTGGCATCGGCAATATACATTTTGCTGATTGACGCACTGGAAGAACGGGAAAGAAAAAAAGAATTAAAAGTTCAAAGTGAAAAAAGCAATACTCAAAACGGAGAATTAGGAGAATAGATATGGCAAAATTAGGTTTTGATAATGACAAATATCTTCGTATGCAGTCAGAGAAAATCAAAGAAAGGATAAGCAAGTTCGGCGGTAAGCTCTACCTTGAATTCGGCGGCAAGATTTTCGACGATTACCATGCCTCAAGAGTTCTGCCGGGATTCTTACCCGACAGCAAAATGAAAATGCTCCTTCAGCTTAAGGACAGCGCCGAAATGATTATCGCAATCAACGCAAATGACATTGAGAAGAATAAGGTTCGCGGCGACATCGGCATTACCTATGACCTTGATGTTCTCAGACTTATGGATATTTACAAAAGCTTCGGTCTTCGCATTTGCGGCGTAGTTTTAACTCAGTTCAGCTCTCAGCCGTCTGCAATTAAATTTGAGGAAAAGCTGGCAGGACTCGGAATTAAAACTTACAGACATTACAGAATTGAAAATTATCCTCAGGACATTCAGCTTATTGTCAGCGACAACGGCTACGGCAAAAACGATTACATAGAAACAACACAGCCGCTCGTTGTTGTGACTGCTCCGGGTCCCGGCAGCGGCAAGATGGCAGTTTGCCTTTCCCAGCTTTACCATGAGCAAAAGCGCGGAATTGAGGCTGGCTATGCAAAGTTTGAAACCTTCCCAATTTGGAATTTGCCGCTCAAGCACCCTGTAAATCTTGCTTATGAGGCGGCGACAACCGATCTTAACGATGTTAATATGATTGACCCGTTCCACCTCGAGGCATACGGCAAAACAACGGTAAACTACAACCGTGACATTGAAATTTTCCCTGTACTTAACGAAATATTTGAAAGAATTTACGGAGTTTCACCTTACAAATCGCCAACAGATATGGGCGTTAATATGGCGGGCAACTGCATTTTTGATGATGAAGCGGTTAAAGAGGCTTCAAAACAAGAGGTTATCCGCAGATATTACAAGGCGCTTGTTAAAAAGAAAAACGGTGAGAATGTTGCAAATGAGATTTATAACCTTGAGCTTTTAATGAAACAGCTTGAGATTACTCCCGAATACAGAAAATGCGTTGAGCCTGCCCTTAAAAAGAGTGACGAAACAGGCGCTCCTGCAGCTGCTATTGAGCTTTCTGACGGAACTGTTGTTTTGGGCAAAACCTCTTCCCTTTTGGGCGCATCGTCTGCGGCACTTCTTAATGCATTAAAGAAAATTGCAGGCATCAGCGGTGACATTGACTTGGTTTCACCCATTGTTATTGAGCCTATTCAGGACCTTAAGGTAAATCACCTCGGCAATAGAAACCCGAGGCTTCACACTGACGAGGTTTTGATTGCGCTGTCAATTTCAGCCGCGACAAACCCCACGGCAGAAAAAGCAATGCAAGCGCTCCGGAATCTTAAAGGCTGTGAAATGCACTCCACGGTTATTTTAGCTGATGTTGACATTCACACCCTCGGAAAGTTGGGTATAAATGTTACCTGCGAGCCGCTAAGACAGAAAAAGAGCTATTACAACAAGTAATTTTATATTTTTGAACCGACCTAAAAATGGGTCGGTTTTTATTTTTTATGCATTTTCCCTGCCCAAAAATAAATTTGTTGACTTATTGCGCTCAATGCTATAAAATGGATATGTGTTATATTTTTAACAAGAAAAGGGGTATTAGTTATGAAAAAGGTAATTTCTGTTATTCTTTCCGCAGTAATAATTCTGTCGGCAGTTTCTCTTTGCGTTTTCGGCGCAGAGGATAAAACTCCTGTAATAATTTTACAGGGTTACAGCGGTCCGACTCTTATTAACACCGACACGGGCGAGCAGGTTTGGGGACTCGACTTTGACAAGGTCGGCGAGCGTGTTAAAGAAGAAATTCCGAATCTTTTGGCAAATGCGGCTGACGAGGACGCTTTAGTCCAAATCATAGGTACGGTTCTGCTTGAACAGCTTGAGCCCATTGCCTGCAATCCTGACGGAACATCAAAGTACAATGTTGAATGTTACCCGCAGGGTGCTGAAAACAACAGACTTTCTGTTTTGCGTGCAAACGGCGGAAAGTACATTCCCGAAAAAGAACTTGTCGATATTATCGCAAACAAAATCGGTGAGGAAAATGTGTTTATTTTTGTTTGTGACTGGAGAAAAGGTCAGGCTGACTATGCCGATGAAATAGACAAGTTTATTCAGGAAGTAAAGAACATCACAGGCAGTGAAAAGGTTGATTTATTCGGACTGAGCCACGGCGGTCAGTGCGGCGCATCATACCTTTACTATTACGGCTACAAGCAGGATGTGAGAAAAGCTATGCTTACAAGCCCTGCAATCGGCGGAACATCAATTGTCGGCGAGCTTTTCACAGGAAACAGTGTTGACATTGACTACGCAACAATTGTTAAATTTGTTGAACAAGGCACCAAAACCGAAGAAAACTTTGAACAGCTTATCGGAATTATCGGAGTTGATCGATTAAACCCACTGCTTAACAGAGTTTTACAGGAATATGCAATTGATTTCGTAAAATATTTTCCGAGCCTTTGGGATTTTGTTCCGCTTGACTATTTTGAGGACGCACTGAAATACACAAAGCTTGACCCGATTGAGAGTGCACCGCTTATTGCCAAAACAACGGCGCACCACACGGCGGCAATGGCGCATATGAGTGAGGGACTTAAACGGGCACAAAAAGCAGGAACGCAAATCGGCATAATCTCCTGCACGGGCGCTGAGTCTTTCACCGGTAACGGCAACAATTCCGACTACATTATTGATGTATATACATCTTCAGGCGCAAAATGTGCCGACATCGGCGAAACCTTTGAAAAGGATTATACGCCTGCCCGCTCGAGCTGTTCAAATGAAAATCATTATCACATTTCACCTGATTTTGACATTGACGCTTCGTGTGCGTACCTTCCCGACACCACTTGGTTCGTTAAGGGGCAGTACCACGGAATGTATGTATTCGACGCATACACAAGAGGTCTTGTGACTGAATTTTTCTACGGCAATGTGAAAGATGTTTTTTCGGATTCACGTTATCCTCAGTTTGAAGCATCGCAAAACACTGCCGACGGACTCTATGTACGCTTTGACAGCACAAGCTTCGGCTACCACACGCAAAATGACAAAAAGCTCATTATTAAGAATCTTTCTGCCAATTCCGATGCAATTATCTGGAGCATAACAGTTGACGGTGCAGATTTTTCTGTAACCTATGACAGAGCGCAAAGCATTGCAAGAGGGCAGGTTACAGAGTTTGACATTGCAAAGGGTGATTTTGACAGTTATTCTCTCCCCTTTACAGTTACAGTTAAATATTCTCTTAAAAATAACCAGTTAACCTACATAACTCAAAGTGTTAATTTCACACCGCTGTCAAGTGAGCAGTCAAACAAATTCAATTACCTTACAAAGCCCGCAGCAGTTCTTCCCGATATTTATGAAGAAATATCGACCAATCCCGCGGAAGCGGAAAAGACTACCGATAAAGATGAACCGACTGATACGGCAACTACTACAACCGCTACGGAAATGTCCGCCGATAAAACTACAGCTGTCGCTGAATTATCTACAGATAAAGCTACAACCGAAAGCGCTGAATCAAATACCGATTTCGGTAAAATTCCAAACACAAGCCGATTGAGCGGTAAAGCATCTGTTATTGCAGGAACAGTAATACTCCTGTCAGGCGCGTTCATAGTTTCAATCACCGTATTTCGCAAGAGAAAAATCAGCGAATAAATAATCCGTAAAAAGCCGAGCATCACAGCTCGGCTTTTTTCTTTTCAGTCACGCAAATACTTCTTAAAATTAAAGTTCTATTCCGACTGTTAGTATTTCAAACGGGGAATATTCAAGCGTTTGGGCTTCGCCGATTACATCTTCAAGCATATTGAGCACTTTTACCTTGCCCGAAAGCTGAATTCGGCCTCGTTTGCCGTTCTGCTCCGAAAGGCGGATAACTATCATCTTACCGTTTTCCGAAACCTTCATTGTCTGCAAGAACAGCTCGCCGAAAGAATTTTCGCAAATTAAATCGGCTTTTACCATGGGGATATTGTATTCATAGGCTATATTGTTAATCTGCGCCGAAACGAAATCGCCGCCGTGGGGATAAATCATATAGCAAAATTCGTGATGACCCATATCGCTTTCAATATCGGGACGGATTGTTGAACGCAAAAGGCTCAACGATGCTGAATTTTCATAAAAGCCTGCGCCGTATTTTGACTCGTTAATTACTGCAATACCGCCGTCGGTTTCGGCCATATCAAACCACTTGTGGTGGCAAACCTCAAACCGAGCCTGCTGCCATGAGGTGTTACGGTGAGTTTCACGCCGAATGAACCCTGCGCCCAAATCGCACACGGCTTCACGGGTCAGCACATTACAGTCAAACTGTGCCTTGGCAAGAACATGTTTTTCGTGCCAATCAACCACATTTTCGACCTCAATGCCCCTCGACTGACGGAACACTCTGATAATTCTCTTCCAAGTGCTCTTATCTGTGCCGAGAATAACCTCAAACGCCGCACATTCACTGCTTTTTTCCACCGTTTTAAGCGGTGAAATAATTCTGTACGGAACTTCGGTGTCTTTATAATTCGGCAAAATATCCCATGCGTCGTAAACTCCGGGGTTGTCCTTATAAAGCTTTAATTTATTAAATTCGCCCTTCGTCCATTCTCTTTTAAGCTCACGGTCGTAAAGGCTTTCAATACTGCCGTCTTTCGTGAATTTAATCTTATAAAACGGAGTTGTGATGTAATCGGCAATTTCGCACCATTCGCCCGCAAAAGTGCGCCACGGAATTTCCGCTGATGAAAGTGCAGGGATATTCGGAATTACCCAATTGCCCTTAACACCGAGCCTTTCGCTGTGTCCGTCTGCGTCTTCAATAAAGGTCAAATGCTCACGCTTAAAATTGAGTGAGTTAAAATATTTTTCACCCGTGCCGATAACGCTTTCAAGACGGGCGTCGATTTCATTTAATTCCTTCATTGTATCGATAAACACGGGGTGAATGTGACTGCCGGGCAAAATGTCATGGAACTGATTTGTAAGAAGAATTTTGTAGCAATCCTTAATCTCGTTATGCGGATAAGGCGCACCCTTCAAAAATTTCAGCGTTGAAATAATCTCTGCCTCACGAAGCTTGTATTCAAGCTTGCGGTTCATTCTTTTAAGGTCGGATTTTGTTGTGAATGTGCCCCTGTGCATTTCAAGGTAAAGCTCGCCGTCCCATTTTTCGAGGTTTTCGTTGCCGTCAAAGTTTTTGTGAAGATATTCACTTCCGCCCAAATGCTCTGTTTTCGGCATTGCGGAAACCTTTTTAAAACGGTGCATAAGCTCAATCATTTCCTCTGTAACGCCGCTGCCGCCGTCGCCGTAGCCGAACATCTGAAGCGTTTGACCGCCTGTATTTTTATCCTGATAAGCGTCCCAGTTCTCCTGAACACTGCTCGGCGCATTCCATGTTATGAAATGTGTGGGCGGAACGCAGGCATAAACCTCACTTCCGTCAATTCCGCGCCAAATGAAGTTGTTATGCGGAAAACGGTTTGTGTCATTCCATGTTGACATTTTGTTTGAAACGAAATATTTTACTCCGCTCTTAATTAAAATCTGCGGTAAAACCCAGCTGTTGCCGAAAACATCGGGAAGCCAAGCATTGTCAACAGTTTTTCCGAATTTTTCACGGTAATAAGTCTGACCGTAAAGGCACTGCCTAATAAGGCTTTCCGCCGACGGAATGTTGCAGTCAGGTTCAACGTACATAGCTCCCACAGGCTCAAACTGACCGTTTGCAATCTTCTCTTTAAGCTCCTCAAAAACCTCGGGGTAATACTTTTCGAGCATTTCGTAGGTTTGGGGCTGAGTGTGAGTATATTTGAAATCGGGATAACGGTCCATTAAACGAAGCTGAATCAGCACCGTCCGAAGATTTTTCTGCACGGAATGAATCCTGCGCCAATAATACGCCAAATCAAGATGCGAATGAGCGACAAGTGCAACATCACCGTTGCCTTTGTAATCGTCATTTGCAAAAATCACATCATTTACATATTTTTGTGCATTTGCGACATCTGCAGTTTGAACATTGTCGAAATCAATTAAATTAAGCGCATTGTTAAGCTCGCGGTTAATGAACGCACGCAAATCTTCGTTAAATGAGTCGCTTTTCGCAATGTCAAGCAAAAGCTCAATATCGTAAACCAAATCGAGCACTGTGTGATTGATAACCGAAAGGTACGCACCCTCAAAAATCTGACGGCATCCCCTTACGGAAAGGCTTTCGGGATTGCGCTCATCGTCAGGCTTTGAACGGTTATAACCCTCCATTTCAAAATGAAGAGCTGTGTTCCCGTCTATGTAAGGAGTGAGCAGTATACGCTCTCTGTTCGGGTCAACGCCGCCGACATATTTACCGTTGCATTTAACTATTATTTCAGCGGCGGTTTTAAGCGAAAACCACAGCTCTTTTCCGTAAAACTTTTCGGGTACAATTACATCTGCCTCAAAAAATGCCGTACCGTCGGGAGTAAAATACATATCTCCCCTCTTCAGCGGTTGCCACCCCTCGGGGTAAAATTCATAATCATTCTCACCCGTTTGGCGCGCATTTTTGATTTTGATATTTTCTATTTCAAATTTATCCTCATAAATATATCTTTTAAGCCAGCCGAAGCGAAGGTCCGTCCACTCCTCGGGGCGCATACTTCTGCGGACAACTTTTATGTGTGCCATCTGTTTTCCTCCTTAATGCGATAATATACGAAGCTTATGTATCCCAAAAAAAAGGCTTTTTGCGTACATACTCAATTTCGCAGTCAATACCTAAATCCCTTTTTATTTCCTGTTTAATCCAATTTACGCACCTGTCAAGAATAAGACATTTGGAACATTCTCCCCTGAAAATCACGGTAAGAACGCCGAATTCAAATGAAACAAATTCTATCCAGCCGCCGTCGCCCTGTAGTTTCGGCGCTAAAACATTTTTTACATAATTTTCCATCTTTAGCCCTCAATTTCACACTTTAACACATTTTGTATTGCTTTAAGTCTTTCTGCGGCATCTGCTTTGTCTTTGCCGCATACGGAATAGTAAACCTTTAATTTCGGCTCCGTGCCCGACGGTCTTACGGCAGACCAGCTACCGTCCTCAAAAATGTATTTAAGAACATTTTCTTTCGGCAAATCCGCAACGCCTGCGGAATAGTCGATGAAATTCTTTACATTTTGTGTTCCGTCAAAAAGTGACGCACCTTTCTGCCGGAGTGACGACATTATATCCTTAATTTTTTCCGCTCCGTCCTTGCCCTTTAAGACAAAGGTGTCAAGCGAATCCTCATAAAAGCCGTATTTGTCATATATCTCATTCAAAGCGTCAATTAAGGTTTTGCCCTGATTTTTATAAAACGATGCCATCTGGCAAATCAGCATTGAGGACACAACAGCGTCTTTATCCCTTGCGTGAGTGCCCACAAGATAGCCGTAGGACTCTTCATATCCCATAACATAATTCTTGTCGCCCGATGCCTCATATTTATTTATCTTTTCGCCTATATACTTAAAGCCCGTGAGCGTTTCGTCAACGGAGAGTGAATAGCTCTCGGCAATTTTTGCGCCCAATTCCCCTGTTACTATGGTTTTAACGATTACGGAATTTTCTTTGAGCGTGTCCTTTTTCTGTGAAAGGACAAAATTTACAAGCAATGCGCCCATTTGATTGCCCGTAAGCGAAATGTATTCACCGCCGTGAAGTACTGCCGTGCCTACTCTGTCGCAGTCCGGGTCTGTGCCGAGGACTAAATCGGCATTTTCCCTTTTAGCCTGTTCGATTCCCAAAGTCAGCGCGTCTTTCTCCTCGGGATTAGGCGAGCGTACGGTACTGAAATTTCCGTCGGGCAGTTCCTGCTCTTTAACAACAGATACATTCATTCCGTCAAGAATTTTTCTTACCGGAATATTACCCGTTCCGTGCAAGGGCGTATAGACAATTTTTAACTCTGACCTATCTTCATACAGCGATTGCTTTTTAACCTCGTTTAAAAATGCGTCTAAAACTTCATCGCCTATGATTGTTACATCGCCGTCTTTTACGCAAGCGTCAAAGGCTTTAATTTTAACAGCTTGGTAATCGGTAATTGCGTTAATTTTTTCTGTAACGGCAAGAGCCAAAGCAGGCACTAACTGACAACCCTTAAAATCGTAAATTTTATATCCGTTGTATTCTTTCGGGTTGTGG
>DERX01000016.1:0-199 GCA_002361875.1 Ruminococcaceae bacterium UBA3329 | reverse complement strand
GTTGTATTCTTTCGGGTTGTGGCTCGCCGTTATTACAATTCCGCCGTTCAAGCGCAAATGCCTTACGGTAAAGGACAAAACAGGAGTGGGCATAAGAACATCAAAAATATATGTTTTAATTCCGTTTTCGGCAAGCACACCTGCGGCTGTTTCGGCAAAAAAGCGTGAATTGTTCCTTGAATCGTATGCAATTGCAACT
>DERX01000028.1:5640-6170 GCA_002361875.1 Ruminococcaceae bacterium UBA3329 | reverse complement strand
TAGATATAAAAAGCTATAATTCCTTATTTTTATTTACATATTTATTGCTATTTATGTAATTTTATGCTAATATATTTCTTGACTAAAATGAAAGAATAATAATTATGAATCTTAAAAAAATACCGTATGAACTGAGTATTTGCAAATTAAATTCAGTTACTGACTTTACCCTTGATTTTGATTTCTGTTTTTTTGCTAAAACCGACGATGAAATATCATTGGTTTGCAAGACGGAAGATGTGCCTTTTGATGTTATTACAAGAGATGACGGTTGGAGCGGATTTTATTTTGATGAAACCCTGGACTTTTCTCTTATAGGTATTCTTTCAAAGATTTCTGTGGTTTTAGCTGAGAATAATATCGGCATTTTTGCTGTTTCTACCTTTAATACGGATTATATTCTTGTTAAATCCGAGAATTTTGACAGAGCAGTGTCTGTTTTGCAGTCAAACGGTTACACTTTTGTTAACGATTAAATTTTTAAGGGAGATTTTTATATGCCTTTTATTGATGTTAAGACCTCATGTGAA
>DERX01000028.1:489-5412 GCA_002361875.1 Ruminococcaceae bacterium UBA3329 | reverse complement strand
ATGTTAAGACCTCATGTGAATTAAATTCGGAAAAAACGGAGCAAATTAAAGCCGAACTCGGCAAAGCTATTTCTTTAATCCCCGGTAAAAGCGAAAATTGGCTTATGGTTAACATCGCCGATAATTGCAACCTTTATTTTAATGGTAATGACAATAAAAATACCGCATTTGTAAATGTGAGCATTTTCGGGGAAACGTCAAAGCAAAACTGCGAAAATCTGACCGCCGAGATTTGCAAAATTCTTGAAAATTCAACAGGAATACCGTCTGACAGGGTTTATGTGAAATTTGAATTTTCCGATATGTGGGGCTATAACAGCTTTATGTTTTAAATAAATTTTGGGTGTGAAAAATTAAATGAAATCTATGAAATCGGTTAAGGCATTTTTGTTTTGCGTTGCGGCGATTTTGACTGTGCTTTTTGCAGTTGCTATCTCCAAACCGTACAACAATGTCAGCACCAGCTCGGATTCTGCTGCTGATAAAACATATGATGTTAGCACTGATTTGACCGAGGGCACGGCAATTTCTTATGACAGTACGGATTTAAGCGAAGAAGAGCAATCTGAATTCGAAGATGACACCACTGTTTCTGTCACAGAAAACGAATCAAATAATACCGTTTCGGTGCAAGAAGATGTTGTAACCACTCAGGCAAAGCCTTCGGCTACGCAAAGTCAAGAGTCAACAACAAAAATAAAAACAGCAACAACGACAACCATGCCTATGACGACTGCACCGCGCGAAACTAAAAAGCAGAATGTGTCGCAGACACAAAAGGAAACTACTACCAAGAAACCGACAGCACCAGTTACAACGCCGTCTGACGACCGTGAGCAAATGACGGTGTATTACACCAAGACGGGCAAGCGCTATCATTATGAAAACCCCTGCGGAAAGGGTACATATTATCCGACAACTTTGGCGGAAGCCAAGAAAATGGGTTTAACCCCCTGCAAAAAATGTGTTTTGCATTAAATTAAACTCCCGTGAATTTGATTCATGGGAGTAATTTTTATTATATTATTGACAATATAGTTCACTTGTGATATATTGAGATGTAATCATTTTCGGAAAGAGGGAAATTGCAATGGATTTCGGTATGCCGACTTTAATTGAAACTGCAAATCTTGAAGAATGTGCCTGCCTGTGTAAACAGCTTGGATTGCAGTTTATTGAGCTTAATATGAATCTCCCGCAGTATCAGCTCGACAAAATTGATACGGAAAAATTTTTGCAAATTGCTGAAAAATACGGAATTTATTACACAATTCACCTTGACGAAAATCTGAATATAAGCGATTTTAATTCTTATGTTGCCGATTCTTACATTAAAACCGTGCTTGAAACAATAGCGCTCGCCAAAAATCTACGAGTTCCCGTTTTGAATATGCACTTGTTAAAAGGCGTATATTTCACTCTTCCCGACAGAAAAGTTTTCCTTTTCAGCGAATACAAAGATATTTACCTGGAAAGCATAAAAAGCTTTATAAATGTATGCGAATCTGCTGTTAAAGACAGTCCTATTAAAATTTGCTTGGAAAATACCGACGGTTTTACGGATTTTCATTTAGACGCTTTAGAGCTTTTTATGAAAAGCCCTGTATTTGCATTGACTTTTGACATAGGTCACGATTATTGCATAGGCGGGCGGGACGAAAGTATAATACTGAATTACAAAAATAAACTGTGCCATATGCATATGCACGATGCAAACAATGGCGGCAAAAATCATTTGGCTCTCGGCACAGGTGAAATTGATTTGCCGAAATATCTTGATTTGGCTGAAAAAAATAATTGCCGTGTAGTTCTTGAAACAAAAACAGTGGACGGACTTAAAAAAACGGCGGAATGGATTAAAAAGAGGGGATAAACAATGAAAAAATTTTTATCGGTCGTAACGGTTCTTTTAATGCTCACTTTATTGCTGACCTCCTGCGGCAAGCCGTCGCCTGACGGGGACATTACGGGATATGCAGAAAAGGTAAGCATAATAGGAAGAGAAGTTCCTGCATTTACTCTGAGTGACAGTGCAGATTTCAGCATATTGCAGATAAGTGATACCCATATTATAAGCGGTTCAACCAAAAAAGACATTAAAGCACTTGACAGTATCCGCACACAAATTGAAAAACTGAAGCCTCAATTAGTTGTTGTTTCGGGCGATATGGTTGAGGGCAATAACAAAAACAGCAAATTCAATAAAAAAACAGCTCTTGAAACTGTGGGCAATATGTTCGAGGAGCTTTCACAGTATTGGGCGTATGTTCCCGGTAATAATGACGGCGAAATGATGGGAAGTACAGCAGATGTAGCTGCGTTTCTGTCGCAGTATGAGCATTGCATTGTAAGCAACGAAGAAAATCTGACGGGTGCTACGCAGTATTCTGTCGATTTGAAAAATACTGACGGAAAAACAGTTCATTCTCTTATCTTCCTTGACTCACTTGCGCGTGATGAAAATAATAAGTACGATTATATGAAGGACGACCAAGTTGAGTGGGCAAAAAAAACGGCGGAAAGCAAAACACAGGAAAATCCTGATATATTTTTGAGCTTTTTCTTTCATATGAATACGCCGTATTTTGCAAAGTCGGGCAAAGAGGGCAGTGCATATACGGGTGCGTTTAATTATAATCATATTCCGAGCGATTTTTATGAGGGAATAGACGGCAATAAAGCATTTGACGAAATGACTGTGGATTTAGGCAATGTAGGTCTTGTTTCAATAGGTCATATTCACCCTGCAACAAATTATTGCAGTTTTTTGGACGGAACATATTATCATGTTACCCGTGCCGCAGGCTTCGGCGTTACGAAAAATCCGGGTTGCACGCTGATTACAATTCACACAGATGTAAAAGACACAAAGGATATGTACGATTTTACGGAAATTGTTTTCTGAACAGTGTAAAGTAGGGGACGATGCCTCATCGTCCCATTTCTCACTTAATATAATTTACAACGGGCTGATGCGGGCATCAGCCCCTACTTTTTTTGATAATCCATCTACATTGCATATAATGAATTTTTGCTGTTTATTTTAATATTTTTCTCTTATGCTGAATATTCACTCTGCCTTTTTTGCTAACCAATCCTCTTTCAAAATTCCGTATTGCTGTGCATCACCCGCACCGAAATCTTTTTTATAATAGTATTGAGGGAATATTCCCTCTTTTTTCATACCCAACTTTTCCATTACCTTGCCCGAACCGATGTTGCGTATATCGTGTTTTGCACAAATTCTGTGAAAACCGATCTCGCAGAACAAAAAATCAAATACAGCAGTTGTCGCCTCAGTCATAATACCATTGTTCCAATAAGCTTGCCGCTTGTCTTTTCCACAAAACCGAAATCGTAATCAATGTCGTTTGTATGGTCAATGCTTTTAAGCCATTCGAGTGTAGTTTCGATGTTTTCGTGGCGAGGATATACCATATACCGAGCTACATGCTCGTCGCTTGCCCACTCATAAACGTCTTTTGCGTCGTCTATTGTAAGTGGGCGTAAAATCAGTCGTTCCGTTTCCAAAATCGGTGTATACATCTTCATTTCTCCTTTATGTTTTATTTTTGTGTTTTGCCTTGCCGACGCGTCTTGATAAAGCAAAAAGTGTATTAAAAAACCGCCGATGCGTTGTGCACCGACGGTAGAAAGAGCAAATTTAAAATAATCTGTCAATCAAAATCCCGATGAACACAACACAAATAAGCCGACATCTCTGAAAGAGCGACTGACATTTCATTATGCATCGAAACGAAAAATTTAAACACTGTGTTCATCTCCTTTGTAAATTTTCCTAAGTGTAGCACACTTATTTCCTATTGTCAACAAAAATTTTTATATATTTTTGTGTAATTGCAAATAACAAAAGCCGAAAATCACATTATTCTGTGATTCTCGGCTTTTTCTCTGTAAATATATTTAACTGAAATTCAGTAAAATATCTTAATAAAGTCCTTCTGCAATCATTGCGTCTGCAACCTTTTCGAAGCCTGCAATGTTAGCGCCTGCAACAAGGTTATAGCCAAGACCGTAACGCTCTGCCGCTGCAACTGAATTTTTGTAGATGTTAACCATAGCATTGTGAAGCTTTTCGTCAACCTCTTCCTCCGTCCAGGCAAGACGCATTGAGTTCTGGCTCATTTCAAGACCTGATGTGCAAACGCCGCCTGCGTTAACAGCCTTTGAAGGAGCAACAACAACGCCGTTGTCCATAAGGTAAGCAAGAGCCTCATTTGTTGTGGGCATATTTGAAACCTCTATGTAGTATTTAACGCCGTTAGCAACAATTTTCTGTGCCTCTTCCATACGAACCTCGTTCTGAGTAGCACAGGGGAGCATAACGTCAGCCTTAACGCCCCACGGCTTTTCACCCTTATGGAACTCTACACCGAATTTTTCGGCATAAGGCTCAACAATGTTCTTGCCGCTTGCACGAAGCTCTAACATATAGTTGATTTTCTCATCTGTTGTAATTCCGTCGGGGTCATAAATATAACCGTCAGGACCGCTTATTGTAACAGCTTTGCCGCCCAGCTCTGCAATTTTCTTAACAACGCCCCATGCAACATTGCCGAAGCCTGATACTGCAAAGGTCTTGCCCTTGATTGACTCGCCGTCATGAGCAAAAACCTCGCTTGCATAGTAAATAGCACCGTAGCCTGTTGCCTCGGGACGGATAAGCGAGCCGCCGAATGAAAGACCTTTACCTGTGAGAACGCCGTTTTCGTAAGCATTTCTGATTCTCTTGTACTGACCGAAAAGGTAGCCGATTTCTCTTCCGCCAACGCCCATATCGCCTGCGGGAACGTCAATGTCAGGACCGATGTGTCTGTAAAGCTCTGTCATAAAGCTCTGGCAGAAACGCATAATTTCATTGTCACTCTTGCCTGCGGGGTCAAAGTCAGAGCCGCCCTTGCC
>DERX01000028.1:0-213 GCA_002361875.1 Ruminococcaceae bacterium UBA3329 | reverse complement strand
GCCGCCCTTGCCGCCGCCCATAGGAAGACCCGTAAGGCTGTTTTTAAATACCTGCTCAAAGCCCAAGAACCAAATAACCGACGGGGTAACGTTTGCCTGAAAACGGAGTCCGCCTTTGTAAGGACCTATTGCAGAGTTAAACTGCACTCTGTAACCGCGGTTTACCTGAGTTTTGCCGTTGTCGTCTACCCAAACAACTCTGAAAGAAATAAA
>DERX01000057.1 GCA_002361875.1 Ruminococcaceae bacterium UBA3329 | reverse complement strand
TGTAAAACTTTATTATAATTATTAAGTATATATTATTTGATAAGGTCGTGTTATTGTGTTGAAAGCTTTTAAGAAAAAAAGCGTAAAATCCAAAATAGCGATAATTGCTATAGCAGTTTTGATTTTGGCTTTGGTGATTTATGTTTTGTACTCACAGTTTAAGCCTGAAAAGCCTGTCGAATATGAAATGGCATCAGTAGAAAAGGGTGCTATTACCGATTCGCTTGATGTCAGCGGCACGGTGAAATCGGGGTACTCACATAATTTCGTTGCTATTGACGGCGTTGTGGCAGAAGCCGTTAAGGTTTCGGTGGGCGATGAAGTTAAAAAAGGCGATCTTATTGCTACATTTAATGTGAGCGGTGCGTCACAGCATCTTGTTAATGCTAAAAAGGATTATGATTCTGCTTTGAAGGATTATAACGATGCTGTTTTAATGACAAAGAATGCATCGGCAAATAAAGCAAAGAACGAAAAAGCGATAAAAGACAAAAAGGCTGAAATTACTGCAAAGGAAAAAGAAATTGCAGCTTTGGAAAATCAAATTAAAGCGGCCGGTTCTGCAATAACTGAAAAATCTATTCCTAAAGAAAAGATTGATGCACTTGCTGAACAATTGCGTGAAGGCGGTGCAACCGAAGCAAAAATAAACGAATTTATTGCATCTGCTTCTGCTATAAAAATTCCGGTATCTGATAATAACAATGCAGATTACCAAGCAGTTGTTAAGAAGAATCTTGAGCTTTCTCAGCTTAATGCCGAGCTTACAGCTTTGCAGGCTGAGGGCGCTGTTACAATAAGCACGGATAACGAAACTATAATTGATGCACTTAAAAATGTAGCTGACAGTAAGAAAAAGACTTACGAAGGAATTAAGTCCGTTTACGATGAACTGAAAAACGGCTGGTATGCCGACAAGGACGGTATTATTACAAAGGTGAATATTAAACCCGGTGAAGCATTTGTACCTGTAAAGGAAAATACTGACACTTACGGTTTAAGTTCTCTTTTCGGAAATACACAGTATAGCGGAATCCTTTCATCGCTTATCGGTTCTGATGAGAATTCACAAATCGGAACGGGCATAACATTGGATAGCTATGATGATCTTATCGTTTCTGTTTCTGTCGGAAAGGCTGACCTTGTTAAAATAAATACAGGTATGGCGGCTTCGGTGACAAGTCTTGACCAAAACTATGAGGGCGAGATAACTTATGTGGCAGCATCTGCTGCTGAACAGAGCGGACTTGACATAAGCTCAATCACAGGCAGTCTTTTGGGCGGTTCAGGTGCTTCGGGCGGAGCGCCTGTTGAGGTTAAAATTAAAAATCCCGATAAAAATGTTGTAATAGGATTTGACGCTGATGTTAAAATTGCTCTTCAAGAGGTTAACGATGTTTTGAAGGTTCCGGTTGAGGCAGTACTTTACGATAGCGGCTCATATTATGTTTATATTTATGACAGTAAAAACGGAACAGTTAAAAAGCAGGCTATTACCCACGGAATTCTTGACGATACGCATTATCAAATTTTATCAGGCGTAAATGAAGGCGATATGGTAATCAAGAGTCCCGATCCTGCGTTAGAGGACGGAACAAAGGTTGCGCAAAAGAAAGCGTGAGAGGTGTTAAGGCTTGAGTATTAAAGAAAATATTCGTATTGCCGTTTTCAGCATTAAATCTAATATGATGCGGTCGCTCCTCACAATGCTCGGAATTATTATCGGCGTTGCCTCGGTTATTGCTGTTATCACCGTTGGCGATGGAGGCAGAGATTACATTGTCGGTATGATAAGAAATATGGGCAACAGTGCAATTGCTTTAACTGTTAATACTAAGACGGCGGCAGATGAAGATTACTTTACGGACAGAGATATTGAGGCAATTAAAAAGCTTGACGGTGTTCAGTATGCGTCAATGCAGTCAATGGCGACTTGCCGGATAACCGTTAATGAGCAAAACGGCTTTTTAATGGGCATAGGCTGTAATACGGATATGCAGATGTTAATCCGCACGCCGTGTCAGTACGGCAGATTTTTCACAGAAGAAGAATATTCTCAAGGTAAAAATGTCTGTGTTATTGACATCGGAAGCGCAATGCAGCTTTTCGGAGAGAAGAATGTTGTCGGTGAAACAATTCACTGTAAGGTTAATGATATAACCACCCCCTTGAAAATTATCGGCGTTGTTGACCTTATGGCAAGCGTCGGAATGGATACGGATGAAATGATGAGCAGCTTTTCTTCTATGACGGGCGGAATGCAGATGATGAGCTGTATGGCGCTAATGCCTGCAACGCTTATGGACAGCTTGGGCGGAAAATCCAATCATTACGAAACGGTTAATGTCACCTGTGTTGATGAGAGTCAACTTGACGGAATAGGCACATCGGCACTCAATTACATTCGCTCGCTTCACGGAAATTACGATAAGGACTGTTATTCGGTTACAAATTACGCTACTTATATTGATTTGCTTGATACAGTTATTAATGTGTTTACGGTATTCATTGCGGCTGTCAGTGCAATTTCACTGATTGTCGGCGGTATCGGCGTTATGAACATTATGCTTGTGTCCATAACTGAAAGAACAAGGGAAATAGGTATAAGAAAAGCACTCGGCGCAAAAACAGGTACAATTTTGTTCCAGTTCCTCACAGAATCTGTTATTCTTTGTCTTATCGGCGGTGCAATCGGACTGCTTTTAGGAATTGCGTCAGCGGCACTGGTGTCACATATAATGGATGTACCCCTTGCGGTCAAATTTTCAACGGTTGCAATCGCAATCGGATTCTCTTCGGCAATCGGTATAATATTCGGCGTTTACCCTGCAAAACGGGCTGCAAAAATGCCCCCGATTGAGGCACTTCGCAGAGATTAAAGCTAATACAATTAAATCATATATTTTAACTCCTCTGATTTTCAGGGGAGTTTTTTTATGTCTGTTTATGAATTTAATCCTTCATAATTAAAATGAATATACAGTTGTATATTCAAACAGAAAAATCTAATGTAAAGTATTTTGCTTTACAAAATTTATTTAATCAAAATCTGTAAAACGCTTATTTTACATAGTTTTAAACACTTTCAACAGAGTTTTCAACAATTTGCCTGTTGAAATTTAAGTCAGTTTTTGGCTGAATATTATTTAAACCAATACCTTTTTTATTCATAAATTACAAAATAAAACGCAATTTTTTCTTAAAAAAAGCAATTTTTCCGTTAAAATCAACAAATTATCCGAATAAGTCATTTTGTAGCATTTTTCTGCAAAATTTTCATCTGTATTAAAAATTTTTTATTTTTATTTGAAAAAATATGAAATTTACTATTGCCATTTATTACTATTTATGGTAAAGTAAGGAAGAAATAAAGAAGCCGAGAACGGCTCTTAAAAATACGGAGGAAAAAATATGAACAACGGTTTAAAAGTGGTAGTGACAGGAGAAGGAACGGATTTCGGAAGGAATTGTGTAAATTTACTTCGTTCTTACGGCTGCGAAGTCAGTCTTTGTCAAAAGGACGGTAAAGCGCTTCTTTCCAAAATTGAAAAAACATCGCCAAATGTTGTAGTAATGGATGCGTTTATGTCGGGGATAGACGCATTGGGAGTTACCGAGGAATTAAAATCAAAGGACAATCCGCCTTTAATAATGGTAATGTCAAGCTCTGACAATCAGCGTTTTGAACAGGAGTTGCTGTCTGCCGGTGCGGATTATTATTTTTTGAAACCGTTTGACATTGAAATGCTTGCAAGAAGAATTACACAGCTTTCCTCGCACGGTATGTTTAAATCCGAACCTCGCAAAAGCGATGACGCAGAGCTTCAGGTAACAGTCAGCGAAATAATGCATCAAATCGGCGTGCCTGCTCATATAAAGGGGTACAGCTATTTAAGAGAGGCGATAATTCTTTCTATAAACGACCGTGAAATGATGAGCTCGGTCACGAAAATTCTTTATCCGACAGTTGCAAAAATGTACGGCACAACGGCGTCCCGCGTTGAAAGAGCAATTCGCCATGCAATTGAGGTTGCGTGGGACAGGGGAGATATCGATGTTTTAAGCTCGTATTTCGGCTATACAATTCAGAACACAAGAGGTAAGCCCACAAATTCGGAGTTTATCGCAATGATAAGCGATAAAATGCGCCTGCGAATGAAAATTTCATAAAACATTATAAAAAATTACTTTGTAAGGACAGGTTTTAATACCTGTCTTTTTGTTTTTATATTTTAATAAAATACTTGACAGCCATTAATTTTTTCACTACAATATTATTAGAACAAATGTTCGTTACACAATTATAAGGAGGTTTATTTTGACAGAGGAAAATTTTAATTATCGTACAAGTCCGTTATTTTTACGCAATGAGTTTGATTCAAAAGGAGAATGGAAAATTCCTATCATTCCTAAATGTGATTTAAACATTACTTCAAATGAAGATTTGCGTGTTATCGGATTTGACAAAGTAAAAAACAATAAAGACAAGCATTATAACAGACTGGTTCATTTCTTTTTATACGATTATGAATTTGAGAAAATTTGGGAACAGCCGCAAAAATACATTGATACGATAAAGCAATACAAAGGCGTATTGTCCCCTGATTTCAGTATGTATATTGAAATGAATCCTGTAATGCAGTTTTATAACACTTTCAGAAACCGCTGGGTTGGTGCGTATATGGCGTCCAAAGGCATAAAAGTTATACCAACTGTAAATTGGGGGCTTGAAAATACCTTTGATTTCTGTTTTAATGGTATTGAAAAAGGAAGTACAGTAGCTGTATCAACGTATATGGTAAATGAACACGGGCATCACAAAGCTCAAAAAGATTTTTTCTTAAAAGGCTACAATGAAATGCTTAAGCTGAGGAGAAGCGAACACGATATGGTTTTAATCGGCACATTTCCGCCTGAGCTTCGTTAAAATTTTTGAAATACGGCAGTATTCCTACAAATTTATGCCTTGCTCAGACAAAAATTTGCTCGATTAAAACTGCTCGCACCGTAAATACTTGATATTTGGATGCGTTTTTGTTTTTGAGACAGCAGGTTTGCTGACGCAAATCAATGTCGAAAGGACGAAAACGCACTGAAGAGCTGTATTTACGGCATATTGGGTTCGATTCCCCTCAGCTTAAACGCATTGAACCTGAGCTCGTAATTTGCTACAGTGAGCCTTTCCCTGAAATG
>DERX01000059.1 GCA_002361875.1 Ruminococcaceae bacterium UBA3329 | reverse complement strand
ATATAATAATTCAAAATCTTTAATTTTATTCTGTTTTACGGCGGAAAATAATATATTTTGACAGTTGAGAGTCGCTTAAATTTCCGTTGGGAATTTATGCTGAAAAGGAAGTGGTGCGTTTTGTATATTTACATAAAGCGTTTTTTAGATATCTGTGCAGCTGCTGTTGCATTGGTGATTATTTGGCCGCTGTTACTCATAATATTTGCTTTAGTGAGGGCAACTTCAAAAGGGCCTGCAATTTTTAAGCAGGAGCGTATCGGCAAGAACGGTAAGGTTTTCTGTATTTATAAATTTCGTTCTATGTGTGTCGGAGCAGAACATACAGGCAGCGGAGTTTATTCCGGAAAAGATGATATGCGTGTTACGAAAATCGGTAAAATATTGCGCGCAACCAGTTTTGACGAGCTGCCGCAGTTAGTTAATATTTTGAAAGGCGATATGAGCTTTATAGGCCCCCGTCCTCCGCTTACATATCATCCGTGGGAATATTCCGAATATACAGACGAACAGCTGCGTATGTTTGAAGTGCGTCCTGGTATTACCGGGTGGGCGCAGATTAACGGGCGAAAAGATGTTGAATGGAATCATCGTATTGAATTAAATGTTTGGTATGTTGACAATATGTCTTTGTGGTTGGATATTAAAATTATGTTTATTACCGTGTTTAAAGTGCTTAAGAACGCCGACAATGAAAACACCGGTGAAACGGTAAATGCAAAGCCTACAGAAAATAAGTAAAAAAGAAAGCGTGTAGTTGGAATGGCTTTAAAATTGATGTATCTTACCAATTCGCCAGAGATTGCTTCGATTGCCGAAGAAAACGGAATTGACCGTATTTTTTTGGATTTGGAGCTGCGTGGCAAAGAGGCAAGGCAAGGAAATATGGACACTGTGATTTCTCACAATAGCTTTGACGATGTTAAACCGCTGAAAAAAGCATTGCATAGTTCAAAGCTTTTAGTGCGTATAAATTCCTTGTACGATGGCTCAAAGGATGAAGTTGACCGCGTTATCAAAGACGGTGCGGATATTATTATGCTGCCGTATTTTAAAACTGTAGAAGAGGTAGAAACCTTTATCGGCTTTGTCGGTGGCAGAGCTAAAATATGTTTATTGTGTGAAACTCCTGAAGCCGCTGAAAATATTGAAGCATTTTTGAAAATTCCCGGTGTTGATGAAATACATATTGGTATAAATGATTTGCATCTGGGGTATCATCGTAAATTTATGTTTGAGCTTGTTGCCGACGGGACAGTTGAAAAGCTGTGCAATAAAATCCGTAAAAAGGGCATTGCTTACGGCTTCGGCGGAGTAGGCAGAATCGGCGGCAAAGTTCCGTTGCCGGCTGAAAATATTATTGATGAGCATTACAGGCTTGGTTCACAAATGGTAATTTTATCACGTTCGTTTTGCAATACCGATATTATTACATCGCCGAATGAAATATGTGAAACCTTTCAAAACGGTATAAAAGCATTTAGAGCTTATGAAGCACGGGCGGCGGCAAAATCTGCTGATGCGTTATCAAAAAGCCATGCTGACACTGTGCGCCGTGTTCGGCAAATAGTGGAAAGCATCTGTCAAGATGTGTCGAAATAGGCGAGAAAGTGAAACGAAAATGAAACTTCTTTTAACCGGGGCATTTAAATATTCGGAGCAACAGCTGCAAGCAATGCGTGATTTGGGTGCAGAAATTGTGTTTCAAAATGACGAGAGAGGAATTCCCGAAACGGATTTTTCTCTTGTTGATGCTGTTGTGTGTAACGGGTTGTTCCTGTATCATAGCTTGCAGGAATTTCCTAATTTGCGTTTTGTGCAGCTTACAAGTGCAGGTCTTGACCGTGTACCGCTGGAAGATTTCCATGCAAAGGGGATTTGTCTTTGCAATGCCAGGGGTGTTTATAGTATTCCAATGGCGGAATGGGCGGTGTGCGGCGTATTGTCGTTGTATAAACACACATTGAATTTTTCTGAAAATCAATCGAACCGTCTATGGGAAAAGGACAGAACTGTTCGTGAGCTTTACGGTGACACCGTATTGATTGTTGGATGCGGTTCTGTCGGGACGGAATGTGCAAAGCGTTTTAAATCTATGGGTATGAATATTGCAGCGGCTGATGTTAAAAGGCCGCAAAGCAAAGAGTATGATGCGTATTTTTCAATGCCTGAACTTGATAAGGCTTTGAAAACCGCAGATGTAGTGGTGCTGACCTTGCCGCTTACGGAAGAAACCTATCATCTTTTTGATAAAAAACGTTTTTCTCAATGCAAAAAAGGTGCAATTGTTGTGAATATTTCCCGCGGTGCAGTCGTAAATGAAGCTGATTTGACAGATGCAATAAAGTGCGGGCAAATCGGCGGTGCGGTGCTTGATGTGTTTGAAACAGAGCCGCTTCCTACGGAAAGTCCCTTGTGGAATATGGAAAATGTAATTATTACACCGCATAACAGCTTTATCGGCGACGGTAATCATAATCGGTTGATGGAAGTAATAATGAGCAATTTGAAGGGGTTTTTGAAATGAAAAAAATCTGTATCGTAACAACGATGTGGTCATCTATAAACAATTGGATAAAGCCGTTTTTAAATGAATATGCAAAATGCGGTGTAGATGTTTCTATTGCGTGTAATATGGATGCAGAATATGAAAAATCTCTTTTGGAAGAGTTCCCTTTTGTTCATACATATCCGATTCCGTTTCCCAGAGGTATAAACCTGTTCGGCTCTGTTAAAAGCATAATTCTTTTAAGAAAACTTTTTAAAAGAGAAAAGTTTGATATGGTGCAGTATTCAACTCCGAATGCAAGTATGTATGCTTCTTTTGCCGCAAAATCAGCTAAAATTCCTGTTCGACTGTATTGCCAATGGGGTATGGTTTATGTAACTATGAGCGGAATCAAGAGAAAAATATTTAAAATAATTGAAAAAACAGTTTGCCGTTTTTCTACTCAAGTTCAACCTGACAGTGTAGGTAATTTGGAATTTTGCCGTAAGGAAGGCTTTTATGATGAGAAAAAAAGTCTTGTAATATGGAACGGCAGTGCAAAAGGACTTGATTTAACAGCTTTTGATGTTTCGAAAAAAGCAGAGTATGCGAGTGAAATCAAGGAAAAGTATAATATTCCCGATGATGCGCTTGTAATTGGATTTGTCGGCAGACTCGGAAGAGAAAAAGGCTGCAATGAACTGTTTTCTGCCTTTAAAGTGCTGAAAGAGCAGTTCCCTAATCTTAAACTTTTATTTGTGGGACCTATCGAAAAAGAGGATACCATTCAACCGGAATTGCTTGAATATTTCCGTTCTTGTGACGATATTATTAAAACCGACCGTGTGACAAATGTAGAAAAATATGTGTCTGCTATGGATATTTTTGTTTTGCCGACCTACCGTGAAGGCTTTGGTATGAGTGTTATAGAGGCATCTGCAATGGAGGTTCCCGTTGTCGTAACGAAATATCCCGGACCGTCCGGCGCTGTGAAAGAAGGTGTTACAGGCGTTTCTGTGGCAGTTAAGGATTGTAATGCATTAAGGCTGGCAATTGCGGATTTGCTTGAAAACGCAGAAAAGCGCACAGCTATGGGGCGTGCAGGAAGAATTTTTGTTGAACAGAATTTTGAGCAAAAAGAATTTATAAAGAGATATATGGAAAACCGTATGACGCTTTTAAGAGGAGACAAATAATATGTATTCTGTTGCCGTTATCGGAAAGAACGGTTATATAGGCAGTAATATTGCCTGTGCATTAAAAGGAGAAAGATATGCCACGGATATTGATATGTACTGTTGACACATGGAATTCAAAATTGAGCGCAAGCAGCTCTAACACTTTTTCGGCGCTGTTCTCTCAATATGATGCGCAGGATGTGGCAAATATTTATATACGAGAGGAGCTTCCGGACAGCAAAGTGTGTTCGAGGTACTTTCAGATTTCGGAGCAACGAGTAATTAAAAGTTTATTCAATCCAAAAATAAAAACAGGCAAAGAGGTTTTTGCCGCTGAAAAAATGACCGAAAGTGAGCTTTCCTCGTTGGAAAAATCAAAAGAGCTATACGGTAAAAACAGAGCAAAGCGTTCTTATTTTAAGCTTTTTGTCAGAGAGGCTATTTGGCTTCTCGGTAAGTGGAGGTCAAAAGAGCTTGATGCTTTTTTAGAGAGCTTTTCTCCTGAAATTATAGTTTTTTCTATGGAGGGATACATTCATTTTAACCGTATTTGTAGGTATGTCATAAAAAAAACAGGCGCACGGTCGATTGGTTATTTTTGGGATGATAATTTTACCTATAAGCAGTTGAAAAATAATTTCGGATATATGGCTTTGCGCTTTTTCCAAAGGAAAAGCCTGAAAAAATTGTCAAAATGCACAGATAAATTCTGGGCAATATCTCCTAAAACAAAAAAAGAAGCCGATGAATTTTTCGGCATTGATTCTGTGCTACTTACAAAACCTGCAGATATGCCTGAAAAATTTTCGCCGGAATCTGTCAGTAACGGTACTTTAAAGCTGGTTTATACAGGAAATTTGGCAATAGGAAGAAAATCTACAATTATCGCCGTCTCCAAAGCGTTAGACAGATTAAACGAGAAGACGCCGCTTATGGAGCTTTTTGTGTATACGCCTACGGAATTGTTACCTGAAGAATTGAAGGAATTGGGAAAATATGTACATATACAGCCGCCGGTTCCGATGGAAGAGGTTGCGGCGGTTCAAAAAAAAGCGGATATTCTTCTTTTTCTTGAGGATATTGACGGCCCAATGAGTAAAAAGGCGAGACTGTCTTTTTCTACAAAAATTACGGATTATCTAAAAAGCGGAAGATGTATATTAGCGCTCGGGAACCCGGATACGGCTCCGATGGAGTACTTTAAGCAAACCGACTCTGCTCTTTGCATAACACAAAAAGAAAAAATTGAAGAAACTTTACGGCTGATTTCGGAACATCCCGATTTGCTTACGGAATATGCTGAAAAGGCCTATAAATGCGGAAAAGAAAATCATAACGGGGAAAAAATTCGGGAAACAGTGCGGGAAACAGTTAACTCGCTTGTATAAGCTTATAATTTTTATACATTGCAGTAAAAGGAATAAAATATGAAAGTTGTCCAAATCAATGCTACCTGCGGTTCAGGCAGCACAGGAAAGATTTGTTCTGCAGTTGCTGAGCTGCTTGACAAAAATAATGTCAAAAATTATATATTTTACAGCTCGGGAAGCTCTCTTGATTCTCACGGAAAAAAATATGTTTCCAAATCAGAGGTTAAATTGCAGGCTCTTTGCTCTCGTGTGCTCGGGAACTACGGATTTAACACTTTTTTTGCGACAAAAAGGCTTTTGAAGAGTCTCGATGAAATTTCACCGGATATTGTTCATTTACACAATTTGCACGGGCACAATGTGAATTTGGAGTTGCTGTTTAACTATTTTAAAAAGCATCCTGAAATAAAGCTGTTTTGGACATTTCACGACTGTTGGGCGTTTACGGCATATTGTCCGCATTTCACCTTGGCAAAATGTGAGCAGTGGAAAACCGGCTGTGAAAAATGCCCGCAAAGGCATGAATATTCGTGGTTTTTTGATAACAGCCAAAGCTTATATGAGAAAAAGAAGCAGCTGTTTTCAGGACTTGATATGACAATTATCACGCCGTCGGAATGGCTGGCGGATTTGGTGAAAAAATCATTTTTGAAGGATTATCCTGTAAAGGTTGTTAACAACGGCATTAACTTGTCAACATTCAAACCGACGAAAAGTAATTTTAGAGAAAGATATAATATTCCGAAAGAAAAATATCTGATACTCGGAGTGGCTTTTGATTGGGGAATCAAAAAAGGATTGGATGTTTTCATTGAGCTTGCCGAAAGGCTGCCTGATGATTATAAAATTGTGTTGGTCGGGACAAACAATGAAATAGACCGTCAATTGCCTGACAATATTATTTCAATTCACCGCACTAAAAATCAAAATGAGCTTGCAGAGATTTATTCAGCAGCAGATTTGTTCGTTAATCCCACGAGGGAAGAAAATTATCCTACGGTAAATATGGAAGCCATTGCCTGCGGCACCCCGGTGTTGACATTTCGCACCGGAGGGAGTCCTGAAATTCTTGATGAAAACTGTGGATGCACCGTAGAATGTGATGACAAAGAGGCCTTAATTGAATGCATTATAAATATAAAAAACAACGGTCAGTTTGATGTGACAGACTGTATCGAAAAAGCAAAGTCTTTTGATGCAAACAAGAAATTTGCGGAATACATTAAGCTGTATGATATAACGGATGGATGTTAAGAAATGATAATTTGGATTGGAATGTTTATTTTCATAGTAGGTTTAAGACTCTTTATGGGTCCCTTAAACACAGAGAAGCAGAAACGAACTTATCTGACTGCAGTCGGCTGTGTACTTGCTATGCTTTTTGCACTGCGCGGTGAAAACTACGGCGGGGTTTACGATTTGCGCGTTTATATGGACTTTTTTGAGCGTATTGCAGATACACCTTGGAGCAGTCTTTCTTTAGTTTCCGAATTTGAAATCGGGTTTGCCGTGCTCAATAAGCTCTTATCATATTTGTCGCACAGCGGACGCACTATTATTTTATTCCATGCTGTATTTTGTATTTATTCCGTTTGCAGATTTATATATAAAAATACAAAAGAGGTTTTTTGGGCATTTCTTTTCTTCTACTCGCTTGGCAATATGGGCTTTTTCCTTACCGGCTTACGGCAGGCAATTGCAATAAGCGTGTGTCTGTTTGCAGTGGAAAAAGCCAAAGAAAAGAAGCTGGTTCATTTTGCCCTTATCGTTTTAATTGCATATTTGATTCATAAATCCGCGTTGGTCTTTGTCGTTATGTATTTGTTGCTTCGCCTAAAGGCTATTAAGAGAAACAAATGGATGATTGCTTTACCGATAGCACTTATGCTTGTGTTCTCACCGAATATTATTCAATTGGGACAATTCTTTTCGGATGAGGTGCAAGCCGCCGAAACAGCTAAATTTACTTTTAACGGAATTGTTCCTATCCTTATTTATGCCATTACACTTGCAGGGCAAATTTTATTTGTTAAAAGTGTAAAGACATCGGAGAACAGCGTAAGCTCTTTAGAACAAAGAGATTCTTATGTCGGTTTTTCTATGACGGCAATCGGCTTCGGACTGTACTTTTTAAGATTCTATAATATGGCGCTTGAAAGAATTTCTTTTTACTTTTTACAGGGTAATCCGGTAGCGTTAGCTGATGTAATAGGGTGCTTTAAACGCGACCGATACGAAAAAGTATTTGAGATGGCTATTGTTGCACTGTGTTTTCTGCTTTTCTTACGCAGACTCAGTAATGCAAGCTATGCGAATTATATTTTTATGTGGGAGACGGTATAATGAAATTTGTATTTGTTTCTAATTACTTTAATCACCATCAGCATGCTTTTTCAAACGAAATGTTCAGGTTAACTAACGGAGAATACAGATTTATTTCTACTAAACAGATAGGACAAGAACGGTTGAAAATGGGCTGGTCAGAGCCGAAAGAGTCTTATGTTTTGCATTTTGACGAAAATCCCGAGTACTGTCGAAAACTGATTGATTCAGCTGAAGTGGTTCTTTGGGGAGAGGCGACTGAAGAACTGTTAAAAAACCGTCTGAAAGACGGGAAGCTCGTTTTCAAATGTTCAGAGCGGCTTTATAAGACAGGTGTAAAAAGATATACCTTATTTCCTCGCAGGGTAATAAATTACTTTAGGTGGGGAAGATACGATAATTTATACTTATTATGTGCAAGTGCGTATTGTGCAGAGGATTATGCACTTACAGGTAATTTTATCGGCAAAGCTTACAAATGGGGATATTTTCCCGATACTAAACGGTACGACAATATCGAAGATTTGTTTGCCGAAAAAAAGAAGAACTGTTCCCCTTTAATTTTATGGGTCGGTCGATTTATCGGATGGAAGCACCCGGATGCGGCATTGCGTGCAGCTAAAAGACTGAATGACAACGGTCTTGATTTTGAAATGTGCATAATCGGCGGCGGAGAGCTTGAAGAAACGGTTAAAAGCTTGGTAACTGAATATCACTTGGAAAATAAGGTTCGCTTATTAGGCACAATGAAACCGGAAGAAGTGCGCAGTTATATGGAAAGGGCAAATATTTATTTGCTTACCAGTGACCGCAATGAAGGCTGGGGAGCTGTACTGAACGAATCAATGAACAGCGGATGTGCCGTTGTTGCGAATAAAGAGATTGGGTCTGCTCCGTATTTATTGGATTCTGATGTAAACGGACTTGTTTATTCAAACGAAGATGAATTATATAAAAATGTCGAGATGCTTATTAAAAATCCGAAAATGCAGGAGGAACTCGGCAGAAACGCTTATAAAACTGTGACCGATGTGTGGAATGCAGAAGCAGCCGCCGGCCGTTTGCTTGAGTTTGTCACAAGCTTTAGGACTTCCGGTTCATTTGAAAAATATGACGGCGGACCGTTATCAAGAGCTTAATAACCAAGGCAATACCGTTAAAGAGGTTATGTTATGAAATTTTTGGATGATTTAAAGTTTCAAAAAAAATTTTTGATACAGCATAAAGCATATCTGCAAAAAGGCGTGTATGTTTTGCATGAAAATTTAGGAACATACATCTTAAAAGAATATATGGAAAAAGATTGGTTTCCGAAAGCGGAAAGCACTTTGAAAAACCGAATCAAAATATTTATTGCACATAGCTTATTTTCTGTTAGAGTCGGCAAAAATCAAAATGATTTTTCGGCTCAGGCGGTTTATTTTTCAACTATTCAGCAAGCTTACAACCGTGATGCAAAATTCTTTGATTATAAAGGACGAAAGGTAAGAACGGTTTGTCAAAATAAAATACGGTATGACTTGTATATGCGCAACAGAAAATATTTTGAAAAATATTTTCCTATGGTTGATTTGCTGTCGGCAGATGAAGACAGCTTAATATTTGAAGAAAAATTGATAGATAAAAAGAGCATTGCAGACGGTCAATGGGAAACCGTTTTTCGAAAACTTTTTGATATTTATTCAAAATATTATAAGATATCTGAAGTTGATAAGACGGATTCCGTGCATCGTTTCACACATTTTCCTGTTGAGAAGAATGACCGAAATGTGACGCTGTACCGACAGCACGGAGATCTTTCTTCCGATAATTTTATCTATGATAAAAACGGTGATATTTTTATAATAGATTATGACCACGCAAATTATTATCCGCTTTATTATGATTTATTTTTTTTAATAACTAATTTATATATTTGGAAAAATAACAGCATCGGAGTAGAGCTTTTGGTAAACGGTGCCTTTGATGAGTACATTAAAAATGCGAACGGAGATGACAATTCGGTTTATGATGCCTTTTTATTATTTTCCGATTACTATTTGGATGTATGTGATAAAGACGGAATATCGTATGAGTGGCAAATGAAATATGAGAAAATTTTTGGCGATATACTGAGCCGGCTGAGGAAACAGTAATGGAAAAAAACTTAAAGGAAAAAACTTTTTTTAATTTATTGTGGCGGTTTGCAGAAAGAATTTTGGCACAGGGTGTAACACTGCTTGTTACTATTGTTTTGGCGCGTATCCTTATGCCTGAAGATTATGCCACCGTTGCATTGGTTAGTGTATTTGTTAACATCTGCAATATATTTGTTACACAAAGCTTCGGTAATGCGTTAATACAGAAAAAGGACGCAGATGATTTGGACTTTTCAACTGTATTTTTTATAAATATCGCAATGACCGGAATTATATATATTGCAATTTTTGCTTTTGCACCGTTAATTGCGAACTTTTATAAAATGCCGATATTGAGTCCGTTGCTTCGGGTAATGGCATTGCGTATTCCGTGTGCGGCAATAAATTCGGTGCAAAATGCTTATGTGTCGCGCCAGCTTAAATTTAAAAAATATTTCTTTGCCACACTGACGGGAACATTAGTGTCGGCAGTAGTAGGCATTTCAATGGCTTTGCTCGGATTTGGCGCATGGGCATTAGTGCTTCAGTATTTGACGAATACATTTATAGATACCGTGTTTCTTTGGTTCACCGTTAAATGGAGACCGAAGCTTATGTTTTCATTCAAAAGAGCAGGCTTTTTATTTTCCTACGGCGGAAAGCTTCTTGTTTCATCTCTTTTGGAGGACGCAAGTGTTGAAATTAAAAGCGCAGTAATCGGAAAGGTGTATACAAGTGCCGATTTGGCGTTTTATACAAAAGGTAAACAATTCCCTCAAATTATAAATACAAATATAAACGAGAGCATCAGCAGTGTTCTTTTTCCGGTTCTTTCAAAAGCACAGGACGATGTAGCTCTTTTAAAAAAATATATGTCAAGGGTAATTAAAACATCGGCATTCATTATTTTCCCCATACAGTTCGGTTTGATTGCAGTTGCACCGCAATTTGTTTCCGCAATACTGTCGGAAAAATGGATGGGGTGCGTTCCTTATCTTCGCATTATGTGTATAGCTTTTTTATCTACTCCGATTTTTACTGCAAATCAGCAAATAATGAAAGCTATGCGGAAAAGCGGTTTGGTTTTAGCAATTTCGTTTATCAGAAGTATAGGCGGAATCGCACTTGCGTTTATAACCTTGCCGCTTGGTGTAAAGGCAATTGCGTGGAGTGCCACTGCCATATCACTTGCTGCTACAATTTTTTCGGAAATAGTTACAGGAAAATTGATAAATTACGGCTTCTTTGCACAGCTTAAGGATTTAATACCGACTGTTCTTTTATCGTTATCTATGACAGCAATTGTAATGCTTGTAGGCTTGTTGCAATTAAATCAGTTTTTGGTCCTGATATTACAGGTTTTAGTCGGGGCAATTTTCTATATTGCGGTTGCACGAATTACGAAAATGGAAAGCTATTTTTATATTTTTAATTTTGTTAAAGAAAAATTAAAAATAGGGGGGAAACGGTAATGGAAACAGGTAGGGTTTTATTTATTACGGACGATTATCTTCCGTTTCCGTCGAGCAACGGAGCATGCGTAAATAGAATTGTAAATGCCTATCAAAATAAGGAAAGCATATATGTTCTTTCATTTTCTGCTAAAGAAGCGGAATGTAAAGAGCCGAATGTTTTTTATTGCCATTGCAAAAGAAAACCCTCATCAATTTTTAACCGTGTATTCGGTTACTGTCAGGACAGTGATTCGGTAAATAAACTGTATTCCCAAGCATGTAAAATTATTACTGAAAATAATATTGATACTGTTGTTTGTGTTTACCGCCCGATAGAGTGTATACTTACAGGGCTTAAACTAAAAAACACATATAAGAGCTTATGCGTTATCGGGTATTTTTTAGATAATATCTATGAATGGAGCACCTCTTCAAAGCTTAAGGACAAAATCCTTTTTATTAACCAAAAACGGTTATTGCATAGCTTAAACCGTTCCTTTGACGCTTTGGCTGTGCTAAAATATTATCAGCCTACCTTTGAAAAACTGCTTAGTAAAACCGATAAGCTTTCTTATGTCGGATTGCCTTCTTTGCAAGAATGGCAAGAGAATGAAAATATATTTGATGAAAACTGTATTAACATAGTTTATACCGGTTCGTTTTATTCAAATTGCAGAAGACCGGACGAAATACTTGACTTTTTACAGGGCGTTTGTACCGAATTGCCTCAAATAAGAATATATCTTTATTCTTGGGGCTGTGAAGAGTCAGTTAATGCGGCAAAAGAAAAAATGGGAGAAAATCTTGTTATATGCGGCAGAGTCCCGTCGAAAGAAGCAGAAAAAGCTATAAACAGCGCAGATATATTACTGAATGTAGGCAACGATTTGCCCTATGCTGTACCGGGAAAGCTCATTGAATATTTTTCAACCGGAAAATCTGTTATCAATTTTTGTTATCGACGCAATGACGGGGCTGTCAAAGACTGCGAAAAATATGAAAATATCTTCAATGTATATAAAGACGGTGACAACAGCACCGAAGATTGCGTAAAATTTATTTTAAATCGGCATAGCTTGCCGTGGAATGTATTGGAAAAAAGGTTTTATGACTGCTTACCCCAATATACCGTCGATATAATATCAGAAACGAGGCTTAAAAGCAAAAATGTTTAATGTTCCGATTGCACTGTTTATATTTAAAAGAACTGAAAAATCCGTTGAAATAATAAAGAAAATATCTAAAGCTGCTCCGCAGAAGCTATATATTGTTTCCGACGCAGGGCGTACTCAAGAGGAACAGGCTGAAGTGGAGAAATGCCGTAAGGCCGTTGAAAATGCCGTTGATTGGGACTGCGAGCTTGTAAAAATGTATGAGGAAGCAAACCGTGGATGCTACAATATAGGCATCAGCGCAATGAAAATCTTTGAGCATGAAAAAACTTGTATTTTTCTTGAAGATGACAACCTTCCCTGCGACAGCTTTTTTGAATATTGCAAAGAACTGCTTGAGAAGTATGAAGATAACGACGATATTTTATGGATATGCGGAACAAATTATATGAATGATTTTGCTCCTCAAGACGGTTCGGACTATGTTTTTACACAGCATATGCTGCCTTGCGGCTGGGCGTCCTGGGGCAAGAAGTTTAATAAATATTATGAGTATGATTTTGAACATCTTGATGAAGCAGGAATATCAAAAGCGAGAAAAAGCTATAAGAGCAAAAGACTGTTTAAATACGATTTACAAAATTGGCAAAGCGAAATTAAAAACAAGTCTGAAGGCAGATATGCTTCGTGGGATTATCATATGAATTTTTCGCTCAGATATTATAATAAGCTGGGCATTGCTCCGAAATATAACCAGATTACAAATATCGGAGCGGATTCGTTTTCGGCTCACGGTGGAAAAAGTATGGAAAACTATTTGACAAACAAATTCTGTATGGTTCCGAATAAGCCGCTTCAGTTTCCTTTAAAGCATCCGACTGAAATAAAGGTTGATTCGAAATTTGAAAAAGCAACCGAAAAAATAATTGTTCCTCCTCGCAGCTATTATTTGAAAATTGCTGTAAGAAGAATGATACCGATTCCGAGAGATATTTCAATTAAAAAATCTTTGCGGGCAGGTAAAATTATAAGAAAGGGATAAGTCAAGATGAAGAAGGTAGGGTTAACAACTTGCTTTTTAGACAATTACGGTGCGTGCTTGCAGGCGTATGCGCTTTCAAATGTAATTGAGTCATTGGGATATGATTGCGAAATCTTGCAGTATATTGAGCCGCAAGGATATTTTGATCCGACCTTTATTGATCGTATTAAAAATTCATTTATTTATAATAAAATAAGGAGTATTTCAAACTCCTATAAAACTTCATATCTTTGCGAGAAAATCAAAAGAAAATCTTTTAAAACATTCAGAAAAACTTATTTGAATATATCCGAAAAAAAATATCGTTCCTTTGACGAATTAAAGGATGCGAATAAATATTATGACGCATTCGTTTGCGGCAGCGACCAGATTTGGAATCCCTCGTTTTACGGAGGAAATAATAAAGCCTATTTTTTGAATTTTGCAGAAAAAGGAAAAAGAAAGGTAGCGTATGCTCCAAGCATAGGGCTTGATAAAATTCCCGATGAATATGAAAAAGACTTTGCGGAATTAGTGAATTATCTCGATTATATTTCGGTCAGGGAAGCCAATGCGGTTAATATTGTCAAAGAGCTTTCAGGACGTGATGCAAAATATGTTCTTGACCCTACTCTGCTTTTGGACGGAGAAAAGTGGTCAAAAATTGTAAGCGAACAGAGAATTGTGAAAAAACCGTATATTTTCTGCTATTTGTTCGGAGAGCACGATGAATATAATGTAGCTGTTAAGCATCTGCGTGAAATTTCTAATGAGGATTTAGATATAGTTATTATTCCGTTTTGCAAAAAGCATTTGGAAAATTCTTACACGAAAATATACGACGCAGGTCCGTTGGAATTTCTTAACCTGATTAAAAATGCTCAATATGTAATTACGGACAGCTTCCATGCAACTGTATTTTCAATTCTTTTTTCCCGTCAGTTCTTCACTTTGCCGAGATTTAAAAAGGGTCAGAAAAACAGTATGAACTCCCGTATATACAGCTTGCTTGATACGGTTGGGGCGCGGGACCGCTTAATTGATTATTCACAGTTTGATACATTTCAGGAAATCGGTAAAATCGATTATTCCCAAATCCATTCTGAATTGGAACGCTTACGAAAGGATAGCTTGGATTATTTGAAGGGGGCATTGGAAGAAAAATGAAGCAGATATGCCCTCCTAAGCTTTGTACGGGTTGCGGTGCCTGTGCAAATGTATGTCCTAAACAGTGTATAAGTATGGACTGCGACAAATACGGCTTTTTACATCCGAACATTGACAAATCTCAATGTGTTGACTGCCGTTTATGCGAAAAGACATGTCCGAATAACCGTGAGGAGCGCAAAGAGATGCCGCTTAAAGCAATTGTTGCGTGCAGTAAAAATGATGAAACCGTGCGGTTGAGCTCATCAGGAGGAATATTCAGTGAGCTTGCAAAGAGCGTTTTTGACGGGAACGGAGTTGTATTCGGCGCTGTTTTTGCCGATGATTTTCTTACGGTTCATCACAGTAAGGCGACAAATTTAGATGAGCTTTCAAAAATGCGCGGCTCAAAATATATTCAAAGCAATATTCTGGGTGTTTACAAAGAATCAAAATCATATCTTCAAAGCGGGAAGAAGGTTTTGTTCAGCGGAACGCCGTGTCAGGTAGCAGGGTTAAAATCCTACCTCGGAAAAGATTATCCGAATTTGCTTACAGTTGATTTTGTATGTCACGGAGTTGCACCCTCAAAGGCGTACCGGGAATACTTAAAATCGCTGAATTTACAAGGAAAAATTTGCGATGTGCAATTCAGATATAAGAAAACTGCGGCTGATAAGTACAAGGACTGCCTTTTGAGAATATGTCTCGAAGACGGAACCTGCTTTGAAGAAAAGTGGCTTTCATCATCATCATCATCATATTGCTATGGTTTTGTAAATAATTTATTGCTCAGAACATCTTGCATTAAATGTAAATACGCAAATGTTTTACGGGTTTCGGATATTACTCTCGGTGACTATTTAGCGGATGTTGACAGTGAGCTGCTTAAAAAATCCCCAAAAGCAAAATCCTTAGTTTTAATCAATACCGAAGCGGGAGCGCAAGAACTGTCAAAAATAACGGACAGCTTGCTGTATTCTGAAATAAGCATAGAAAAGGCCGTTGCCGTATCAAAAAATTTACAGGCGCCGACTGTACCGCACAGAAACAGGAAAAAGGTTATGAAGTATGTGGGTAAGCGTCCGTGGAATGAGTTGACTGCAAATTACTTTACAGTCTACAAGCCTGTAAGAACGCTCAAAAGCATAAAAAATAAATTAAATATATTCAAATAAGAGGAGTATGAAAAAATGAGCTTATTCACAAATAAAACACTTTTA